>JAILAB010000055.1 GCA_024681855.1 Elusimicrobiales bacterium | reverse complement strand
CCGCCGCCTCTCATGGGCGCCGGAAAGTCAGTCTCCGTTTCCTATGCTCTATATTCTGCCATTTCCCGCAGGACTTTGTCAAGCCCGCGACTTTTTGCTTCTTCCAAACGGCTTCTTCCTTTAAAGAGCTGCCCCCTTCTTAAGGGGAACATGCTTATACTTTACCATATCTCCCGGATGCCTGTCAAGCGGCTCCTGCCGCTTCCCTGCCTCACGGGCTGAGCATATTCTTATTCTATCACATCTTGCCGCACTTTTGCAATACCTTAAGCCCTCCCCGCTGACAAATTTTAATCCCCCATGACGGGAATATGCTTAAATAAATACACTCCTTAGATATATAACCCCAAATACATCCTTAAGCGAATGGTCCAGCATCTTCTTCCATTGAGCATATTTCACACATTCTCAAAAAAAGATGTAATTTAAATCAAAATCATTTAACACAGACAGAAGAAATACGGCGAGAAAAAACCTCATTGCAGGCACCAAAAGCAATTATTCCCAAAGTTCATAATAAGATTTTGCTGCAACATGTATATTTAGGAATTAATAAAGATAAGCCGGATTTCTTCTAATCTTATAAAAAGACTCTGTTAAAGGAAAGCATTGACACAATATGTGTTTATAAAGGACGCAAATATTACTCCGACGTACTGAAATTGTTTCAGAACCTCAATTAAGCCGGCTAAATGCTGAAACAAATCCAGCATGACGACAGAATTCTAATACTCTCCTTAAAGCGTACAAAAAACAGTCAAACTCTAATTTAGCACAATAACAAATTGTCTATTCGGCAAATTAGCAAATCTATCAATTAAATATAGAAGAACTCAGATATATAGAAAAGCGTTTGACTAAGTTTTAAGAGAAAAACAAGGAGACAAAAAAATATTTTCCCATGCTAAGGCATGGAATACACTATTTTAAAGATCAAGCAGATATGCTTCTATTCTTTATAATCCAAGCACAGCCTTATTTGAGTAAAAGGCCGCACCTTTATATTTGCCACAGCAACATGTTCCGGATGCTTTGAGTATCCTTGCAGGGATTTCTCGTCTTGAAATGAAGCATCAAGCATCATATCAGCATTAGAGCTTTCCAGGCCCTCAATGAGTACTTTAATGCTTATTAGTCCTGGAATTTTTCCATGCAGGCTCTCAAGGCCCTCTTTTGCTCCTGCCTTTACAGCAGCTTTTTCTTCTACGCTAAGGCCATCCTTCAATTTCCAAAGTATTATGTGTTTTACCATTTTTATTTACCGAATATAAAACTCAAATTAACTGCATATTAGAATAAAAGCATATTAAAAGATTACAAAAAAATAAAGCTTTGTTAAAGGAAAGCATTACACAATATATTTATAAAGCTCTGTTAAAAATGTTATTGATTACATAAGATCCTCGTAGTAATTGCTGGCGCTAGCGCGGTGCCTGGCCGTAGGCAAAACAAGGCATAGCATGCCTTGTTTTAAGGCGGTAACGGTTGCTGTTGACCGCTTGCATGCAACGAAAGGCTATTCCTTAAAATAAACGGAAACTTTGCTTTTAAGATTTACCAATCACAGATTGCTTCGCCGTTAATGCTCCTCTCAATGACGCATAGCATTTTTCCATCAATAACTATGTATAACAACAAAGCCTTTTATAAATAACGCTAATACTATTTCGCCGTACTGAAATTGTTTCAAGATCTCATTAAGCAGTGAAGATCCTGAAAATAAATTCAACCTTACAAGAAAACTCTAAAATCAATGCTTTTCTTATTATAGAGCGGAAAAGATAAATATAAAACTTATGGCTTAAAGTTATTTCTTTTGGAACATTGATATTTTTAACCCGCATTTCTTAAGCATAAACAGGAACAGTACCCATAAAGTAAGCAGACCGTATCTGAGACTGCGTTTAAAATTTATAGAAGATGCTTCAGCAAAATACTTGGTTTCCACAGGAATGTCCCCCATGCGGAAACCATGAAAAGAGCTTTGTACCAGAAACTGCATGTCAAAAATAAAATCGTCCGAATTATCCTGCCATGGCAATGTTTTTAGCACCTTTGCCGAATATGCCCGCAATCCGCTATGCCACTCGCCGAGATTTTCTCCTGTTATGACATTACAGCATAGCGAAAGAAAGCGGTTAGAGATATATTTATAGAACGGCATGCCTCCAGCCAAAGTTTCATGACGGGTCCTTATGCGGTTTCCAAGCATTATATCGCAAATGCCGTTTTCAATAACACCGGCCATGTAGAGTACAACTTTTGGATTATACTGATAATCAGGATGCAGCATTACAACGACATCAGCTCCTTTGTCTAAGGCAGCCCTGTAGCAGGTTTTCTGATTGCCTCCATATCCTTTATTTCTCTTATGGCGGATTACATGCAGGCCAAGTTTTTCAGCGATCTCCGCAGTATTATCTTTTGAACAGTCATCTACCAATATTATGTCCTTGCGCAAAGATTCAGGAATATCTTTTATTGTCTGTTCCAGTGTTAGCGCAGCATTGTAAGCAGGCATGACTATTACGGTTTTGCTCATACATACATTTTACAATATATTTTTTGTAGAATTTATATAAGACTGCCCCTGACCATGCTTTTTTGAGGCATGACGGCAGCTAAAAAGACAAGGCCGTTTTTTTCAATGAACAGCGTTACAGAAAGCAGCAGAAAAGCCATGCTGAAACTGGACGGCAAAGGAATTTAAAGGTTTTTTGGCAATGAAACATTCAGAAGACATGGAAAATTTTAAATCAATAGATGAGAGACAGCAAAAAAAATGGGCGGAAAACCATTTATTTCGCACAAACATAAAATCAGACAAGCCTAAATTCTACTGTTTGGACATGTTTCCTTATCCGTCTGGGGACGGGCTTCATGTAGGACATCCGGAAGGGTATACCGCATCAGACATAATTTGCCGGTACAAACGCATGAAAGGCTTTGAAGTTCTTCATCCCATGGGCTGGGATGCTTTCGGCCTTCCGGCGGAAAACTATGCCATAGCCACAGGAGTTCATCCAAGAATAACAACAGCAAAAAACTGCGCTAATTTCAAGCGGCAGATTAATGCTCTAGGTTTCAGTTATGACTGGGAAAGGGAAATAAACACGACCGACCCTGATTATTATCGCTGGACGCAGTGGATTTTCCTGCAGCTTTTTAAGAAAGGGCTTGCATACGAAGCAACCATGCCAATAAACTGGTGTCCTAAATGCAAGACAGGTTTAGCCAATGAAGAAGTATTCCAAGGCAAATGCGACCGCTGCGGCACAGCCATTGAAAAGAAAAAACTAAAGCAGTGGATGCTTAAAATAACAGCTTATGCGGATAAGCTTCTGGAAGGGCTAGCCGATGTAAAATGGCCTAATTCCACAAGGCTAATGCAGGAAAACTGGATAGGACGTTCTGAAGGCGCTGAAGTTGATTTTAAATTAGAAAACGGAAAGAAACTAACCGTTTTTACCACAAGACCAGACACCCTGTTTGGAGCTACATACATGGTTTTGGCCCCAGAACATGCATTAGTCAAAGAAATCACCACAGAAAACCAGAAAAAAGCGGTAGAAGAATATATTGCCGCAGCAGCTAATAAATCAGATTTAGAAAGAACGGAACTGGCAAAGGAAAAAACCGGGGTATTCACAGGAGCGTATGCAATAAATCCAGTAAATGGCGACAAGCTGCCAATATGGATAGCAGATTATGTGCTAACAACCTATGGCACAGGAGCAATAATGGCCGTGCCGGCTCATGATGAGCGTGACTGGGATTTCGCAAAAAAATTTGGAATAAAAATCATAGACGTAGTGCAAAAACCTGAAGGCTGGGACGAGAACTTGCCATACTGTAAGATAGGAGTTTCAATAAATTCCAGCTTCCTTAACGGCCTGCCAACGCCTGAAGCAAAAAAGAAGATGATATCCTGGCTAACGGAAAAAGGCCTCGGACGGTCAAAGGTAAATTATAAGCTGCGCGACTGGGTGTTCTCCCGCCAGAGATACTGGGGAGAACCAATTCCCATAATACACTGCCCGCATTGCGGAGCCGTGCCAGTGCCTGAAAATGAGCTGCCGCTGCGCCTTCCGGATGTTGAAAAATATCAGCCGGCAGGAAACGGGGAAAGCCCGCTTGCCGCAATAGATTCCTGGGTTAATGTAAAATGCCCTAAATGCGGCAGCCCGGCGAAACGCGAAACAAACACAATGCCTCAGTGGGCAGGCTCATGCTGGTACTATCTTCGCTTCGCAGACCCTAAAAATTCCTCAGCATTCATTGATAAGGAAATTGAGAAAAAATGGCTGCCGGTAGATTTATACATAGGCGGCGCGGAACATGCGGTGCTTCATCTGCTATATGCAAGATTCTGGCATAAGGTCTTATTTGACTTAGGATTGCTTTCTGCCCCAGAGCCTTTTAAGAAACTCGTTCATCAGGGAATGATACTTTCTTATGCCTATAGGGATTCAAAAGGAGTATACCGCAAATATTCAGAACTTGAAATTGCGGAAAACGGGAATGCCAAAACAGCCGATGGCGAAGAAATAAAGCCAATGGTGGAAAAGATGTCAAAGAGCAAGAAGAATGTAATCAACCCGGATGACATCTTGAATGAATATGGCGCAGATGTCTTCCGCATGTATGAAATGTTCTTAGGCCCGCTGGAAGATTCAAAGCCATGGAATGTGCGCGCGATAGAAGGAGTTTCCCGTTTTGTAAAGCGTGTGCGAATATGGGGAACAGAAGCTGGACAGAATCTTGTTTCAGGAAATCCCTCTAATGAAGCTTTGATATTAAGACACCAGACCATAGCAAAAGTTTCATCTGACATAGAAGCTTTAAAGTTCAATACGGCAATTTCAGCTTTAATGGTATATTTCAACAAGCTCAGCTCCCTCAAGGCAACAACAGAACAGGATTTCACCACATTCCTGCTGCTGCTTCATCCATTTGCTCCGCATATAACGGACGAATTATGGCAGCGCGCAGGCAAAGAAGGAAGCCTGATGAGCATGAAATGGCCAGAAGCTGACGAAAAGATCATAGCTTCCAGGATGCTGGAAATACCTGTGCAGATTAATGGCAAAATTAAAGCCAGGCTGCAAGTTAAAGACGGCATATCAAAAGACGAGTTGCAAGCCATGGCTATAGAAAAAACAAAAGCTTTTACAGAAGGGAAAAACATAGTAAAAATTATAGTTGTTCCTGGCCGCCTGGTAAGCATTGTGGCAAAATAAAAGCCAGCGTCCATGCAAGACATTGCTGGCCTTTGCAAGGATAATATGCAAAAAGCTGAGATGAAAGGAAACAAAAAAACTATGAAAAAAATATTTATTCTTGCTGCGGCAATGATAGCAGCAGGCATTTCTTCTGCCTGCATAGAATCGGCAAACATTACCTATAAGCCAGCTGAACAAAAAATGCCAGCGCATATAAGGCGCGTCGCTGTAAGGCCTTTCACAAATAAGACCCCCCAATTCGGATTAGAAGAAAAAGTGACGCTTAAGGTTGCGGAAGAATTTCTTAAAAATGGAGAGTATACAGTATCCGCTGAAAACAATGCAGACGGAATAATCATAGGCGAAATAGCAAATTATATACTTACGCCCATACAATACGACGTAAATATGGTGGCAAACGTTTATAAGATGAATGTAATAGCAAGCGTGCGTTTTTTAGACAGAGCCGCCAACCGCTATTTATGGGAAGAGCCTGCGCTGCAGGCTACAAAGATTTTTTCTGCAGCAGCTCTGCCGGGAGGAATGACTGAGGAAGCTGCCAGGGAAGAGCTTTGGGAAATACTCGCCAAGAATATAACTTTAAGAACAGTGGAAGGATTCGGATCTGTATCCAGCATATCACAGAAAAAACTTCCCCCAGCCCACTCATACGGAAACAATGCTGAAAATAATGCGGGAACACAGCCCATAACCGCAATAGGAACAGACTTGCCAGCAACAGATAATGCCGGACTTAAGGAGCTGGACCGCTAATGTCCGAGCTAAGCAGGGAAGAGGTTTTAAAAGAGTGGAAAGCCGGAAAAACCAGGCCAGTATATTATTTATACGGCGAGGAAAACACAAGCAAGGAACATTTGATAAAAAATATAATTCCGTTATTTAAGCCAGAGGGTTTCAATTATTCATTGAGGCTGGCCCAAAGCTGCGACATGTCAGCTTTTCTGGACGAAGCAAATACGGTGCCTATGCTGGCAAATGTAAGATTTCTCGTGCTGAAAGATGCCAATGAGCTAAAAAAAGCAGATTTAGACATTTTAATTAACTATGTTTCAATGCCATGCGCTACTTCCTGCATTATAATAACAGCAGATTTTGAAAAAAACAAAGATCCCATAAAAGAAGCTATTTCATCAGACTGCGCTACAGTGAAATTTCCTAAAATGAATAAGAATCATGCTATTGAATATTTGAATAATATTCTTTTCAAAGAGATTAAAAGCGATGCTTCCGCATTAGATATGATAGTTGAAACAGCAGGAACCAGCATTGCGGCGCTGGATAATGAAGCGGAAAAAATAAAGGCATATATGTATGGTTCCGGAAAAAGCATATTTAAAGAAGAAGATGCGGCAGAAATATGCGGTTTCTCAAAAAAGCTCCCTCCCTATTTTTTAGGAAGTTATTTAGCTTCTAAAAATCAGCCGGCAGCCATGAATGCGGCAGACATAATGTTTGAACAGGGAGAAGATCCCTTGAAAATGCTTGCCATCATATATGGCTGCATAGAAAAATTAATTAAGGCCAAATTAGATCCAAAAGACCCTCAAAAAAATGATAAGCAGGCCTTTTTTTATAAGGCAAAAGCAGAGAATTTTAAAGAAGAACATCTGGCATATATGCTAAAAAGATGCATTATATCAGATTCCGAGCTGAAAAGTTCTAATAAAGTAAGCCCAAAAACAATTATCAAAACGCTGATAACGCAAGCCTGCAAGCAGGATGATCGTAGCGAATAAAAAAGAACGGACTGCCATAGGCAGCCCGTTCTTATCTTTGCCGCAACAAAGATTATTTAGAAGTTATAGAGTTTAAAATTGCAGCCATGCGGGACTTGCGTCTGGCGGCGGCTTTCCAGTGAATAGTGCCAGCTTTTACGGCCTTGTCTAATATGGACATTGCCTTCGGCATTATCTTCTGAGACTGCTCTACATCTTTCTTCGCGGTATTAGCCGCGAAATCCTTTGTAATTTCGCGAATCTTGGCCTTAATGCCGCGGTTCTTTGAGGCCAGCTTTTCCGATTTGCGCCATGCTTTAATAGCGCTGGTATGTCTTCCGGTTTTAAGTTTCATACAATATATTTTAGATTTTTATGACAAAAAATGCAAACACTAATGAAGCAAACATAGAAAAGTCATCAGCTCAAAAAGATTTTTTTTCATGGGCCGGCGCAAATTTCCTTACAAAAGCGCTTGGATATTTGCGCGACGCCATGCTGGTTGCCGTTTTTGGAGGAGGTGCGCTTACAGACGCTTATTATGCCGCTTTCCGCATTACTAATTTGTTCCGCAGAACACTAGGCGAAGGAGGCCTTAACGCAGTGTTCATACCAGGATATGCCGTGGAGAGAAACAAAGGCGGCTGCCATGCGGGAGAATTTGCAAGCAGGTTCTGGACAGCCACGCTGTTTGGATCAATGGCAGCCGTAATAGCCGGCATAATCTTCTGCAGGCCGCTCACATACATGACAGCTGCCGGTTTCGCAGGCCTGCCTGAATATTTTACCTTTACGGCATTGCTCACTGCCGTGTTTGCTCCGCATTTTCTTTTCGTTAATGTTTCAGCGTATTTCACGGCCCTTTTGAACAGCTCAAACATTTTCTTTCTGCCGGCTATTTCACAAGCCGTATTTTCCATTTCAGTTCTGTTGGCTCTCATATCGTATAAATTCGGACCTTTTGCCAGCATTGAGCCTAAAAAAGCATTGCTCATAGTAGCCGCAGCAGCCTCTATTTCCGGGATTATACAGGTTGCTATGGTTATTCCTTCCTTAAAAAAGTCAGGCTTTTCGCTGAAATTTTCAGCACTAAAGGATTCAATAAGAGTTTTTCCTCTGGTATTTGCTGCCGTGCCGGCAACAGCAGTGCTGGCCCAGGAGCAGATTTCGCTTCTTATAGACACTTGTTTTGCCAGTTTCCTTCCTGAAGGCTCAATCACGGCCATCTACAATGCTTCCCGGCTTACGCAGTTTCCCGTTTCAATGTTTGCAGCAGCGGCGGCGGCCACGGCACTGCCATATCTTTCCAGATTCTCCGCAGAAAAAAACAATGTTGCATTCAATGCGCATTTATACCGGGCCGTATTTACCTCCCAGCTTATGCTTTTTCCATCTGCTTTTGGCCTTGCAGCCCTTTCAATGCCTATTTGTTCTCTACTGTTTATGCATGGGAATTTCACTTTAGAGCAAACATCATTAACTGCTAATGTTCTGATTTATGCATGCATAGGCCTGCCGGCTTTCGGACTCAACAAAGTAATGGCTTCGGCTCTGTATGCCAGAGGTCATAAAAAAATGCCGGCTTTAGTGATAGCAGGACAGCTTGCTGCCAATATTATTTTATGTTTTATTCTCATGAAGCCTTTAGGCGCGCCCGGACTGCTGCTTGCTACCTCCATAAGCTCAATAGCGGCAGCAGCGGCTTTTCTTGCAATAGCATGGCGGCTTACAGGCTTCAATGCAATAAATAAATCCATGGCTAAGACAGTTCTCTGCGCAGCTGGTGCCGGGGGATGCGCATGGGTTTTCGCCTGGCAGCTTGACAGTTTCTGGGCTCCAGTAATATTCGGCATTCCTGCCGCCGCCATATTATACTTCATAGGGCTTGCATACCTGAATATAAGCGAAAGGAAACTGCTAATCGGAAATCTCATATAAGTTTGCTAAAATAATATTCCTCAGCCGCTTTAACAGCATATTGATTATGGATTTATCTCACATACCGGAAGAACCAGGAGTATATCTTATGCGGGATGCCGCAGGCACAGTCATATATGTTGGCAAGGCTAAAAATCTTAAAAACAGAACTGCACAATATTTCGGCGAACATCCGGCTGACAAAAGGGAAAAAATACCATTCCTTGCGGCTCTCGTAAGAACAGTAGATTATATTCCGGCAGCAAGCGAAAGGGAAGCGCTGATAATTGAGGAACAGCTCATTTACAAACTTCAGCCTTTCTTCAATGAAATTGGCAAGGATTCAAAAAGCTATCCTTATCTTGAAATAAGCGGCGAGCAATATCCAAGGCTTTTTTTCACAAGGAACAAAAAGCCTGACGGAGGCACATATTTCGGCCCTTATCCTAAGGTAGAGCCTGTGAGAAAGCTGCTAGGCTGGCTGAGAAAAATAAAATTCCTGAATCTGCGGCCCTGCCGCTGGAACTTCTCTGACCAGAAACCATTGCCCGAAAAAAAGAAAAAAGCCTGTCTTTATTATCATACAGGGCAATGCCCCGCCCCTTGCGACGGACTGATCAGCGAAAACGATTACAGCCTGCTGGCAGAGCGCATTCATGACTTCTTAAAAGGCGATATTGAAAAGCTGGCAGAGGAAGCACGCAATAACATGAAAATGGCCGCAGAAAAGCTGGAATATGAAAAGGCTGCCGAATACCGCGATTTTTTGTCAGCCTTTTCATTTTTAAGGGAAAGAGTGCGTTTCCGCAAACTTACGCCTGATTATGTGGAACAAGCTACAGCAAAATCAAATTCAGTAACGGCGCTGCAAAAAGCGTTAAAACTGAAAAAACCTCCTGTTCATATAGAATGTTTCGACACTTCCCATCTTTTCGGAAAACAAGCCGTAGGATCTTCGGTATGCTTTGTAAACGGACAGAAATGCAGCGAATACTATCGCCGATATAAGATAGAATTCAAGAACACTCCTTCAGGCGGAAATGACTTCGCCATGATGGAAGAAATAGTATACCGCAGGCTGAAACAGATACAGCGGCGAGGCGACGAAATGCCGGATTTATTTGTAATTGACGGCGGGCCTGGACAGCTGGCCTCCGCACAAAATGCCATGCGCAGGGCTAAATTAAAGCTGCCTGTGATTTCTCTGGCAAAAAAACTGGAAGAAGTATATTTCCCCGGCAATCCTGTTCCACTGCTGATACCTAGAGACAATGCAGGGTTACAGCTGCTTCAGGCTTTGCGCGACGAGGCTCACCGCTTTGGCATAACATATCACCGCAAGCTGCGCGCTAAAGCTGAAATTCAGCCGGATAACTCAGCCGCCAATTAAAATACTGACAAGAGATAGTGCTTAACAGCATTTAGAGCTTGCTTTTATTGCGCAAGCTGTCAGGCAATTGCGGGCCATAGAAAAACCTTTCGGCATAATACTCGCACAATACAAATGTTTCTCTATTTTTAATAGCAAGCTTTGTGCTATATCCGGGAAGACCTTTTTCATATATATCTGCATTCCAGTTATAAAGGACATATATCCTTTGCCCCTTATTAAGATATGGAATAAAATCTTCCTTAGTATAATAATAATCGCCATAATTAAGCGTATACTTTAAAGGCTGCTTATCCTGATTCAATATTTCCCTATCCGGAAGATTATATATCAGGCTTTCAATGAAATTTGTTACAGAAAATATTACGGCATCTTCCGGCACATTATTGCGTATATAATCAGCCATTTCCGCAGCAGAGGAAAAAGGCCTAAAAATATCATAAACAGCCATTCTAAGCCCGGTAGGAATGGACATTGCAAAAAATGCGCATAAAAGGATTTCAGACATTCTTCTTTTAAAAACAATATTTTTTGTTAATCTTCCTCCGCATTTTAAATCAGAAAAAGCAAGCCAGAATAAAAAGAGCAGAAAAGAAGAAAAACAGTAAGCGCGCATCGGATATACAAGAGGATACACAAAGAAATAAATAAAAAAATGCGCAACCAAAGCTATAAAAGCTCCGGCATAATATTTGGGAGAAAGATAAAACAAAAAAAACAGCAATGCGGCGATAAAAAAAACAGAAAACAAATAACCGGCGTTCATAAGCAAGCCAAACTTCATAGTATATTCTTCTGTAACAAAATATTCCGTAAAGCAGCTGAAAAAAGACTGAAGAAAATCCAGTATAACAGAAGTATCGCCCTTAAAACTTATATTATAAAATTGATTCTCATTAAATGCCGCATCTGCCTGAAAATATAAAAAAAAGAAAACAGCCAAAGAAATAACAAAACAATATTTAAATACGCTAAATGAAAGTTTTTTATAAGAATCGGCAAAAAACACGGCTAACAAAAACAGAGCTGGCAAGGTCATCAGAAAATGCGAAGACGCAAGGCATAAAAGAATGGAAACATAAAGAATATAATGGCTATGCCTTAAAGGATAAACTGCTCCGGCCGCAAATAAAAACAATGGGATTAGAGCATAACTGCGCGAAAAAACAGGAAAGAAATAAAGAAAAGGAGAGCTTAACAATACCGAAGCCTTAAGCCAGCTGCCAAAAGGAGCATATCGTATAAAAAAGAAAATACCTGCCGAAGAAGAAAGCCAGCAGAATATACGGACAAAATTCATGGAAAAACCAATCTTAACAAAAGGGAACAGAATCGCATGGAAAAGAAAAGGATGTCCTTCCCCCATTGAATATCTAAAAAGCTCAGCAAGCGTTTTATATTTCAGCTGAAGCCATACATGGGCCTCATCTGACCATATTTCATGACGGGACAAAATTATTAGCGTTATTAGCGCATGCGCAGAAGCAATTATCAAGGCTCTTATATTTTTCTTATCAGAAAAAAAAGCCTTTAGCTTAGCAGCGGCAGCCCTGAAGAATGCCATAGCCGCTACTGATAAATGGCATCTGGCAATAGCTTGCAGTGATTTTCTAATAACCATGCTCCGTCTCCGGATAAATCTGAACCAGATAATAGTCTTCTTTCCATTTTAGGGCTGATTCAGCTGAATAAATCAAATTATAGCGCTGGGTTTCTTCTTTTTCCCATAACAGTAAAAACACTTTACGGCCAGGCGTAGCATAATTATAGAGATCTGTGTCTTTTAATATATATTCATTTCTAGAAAAAGACAAAGGTTCTCCGCGGCTAAAAAGAATTTTTCTTTCTCCCAATGCAAGAACCAGGCTTTCCATAAAATCAGTAGAAGCAAAAACATAATCGCTTTCAGAAACATTATTATTTATAAAAGCCGCCATCTCAGGAGCAGATGAGAATTTATGCATGCAATCGCCAAAAGCAAAATAAAGTCCTGACGGAATAGTAATAAAAAAAAGCAGTTTAAGAAGAGACAGGGAAGACTTCTGATTCCAATTTAATGCAGATATTGCCTTCGCCTTATCCTCTTTTACGCCTTGAAGCCCGCACCAGAAACAAAATAAAAGAATGCAGTGAAAACAAAAAACGCGCATTGGATAAACAAGCGGATAAAAAAAGCTGTATGCTGCCAGCTGATATGCAAGAGAAAACATTGCCGCATAAAACAGCTTAGCTGATATTGCATAAAGCTTGTGAAGAATAAAACATAATAACAGAATGACCGCAGCTCCTCCGCAAAGAGATAAGATGCTTAAAGGCAGCACATACTCATTATTTGCAAAATAAGGAGTAAGGTTCTCAAAAAAAGAAACAAAAAAATAGGTTATAGGAAGAAAAGCTCCCTTATAAGACGGTGAGAAAAAATCATTGTTCATCACAGCAAAAATAATCTGTGCCGCTGGAACAGCAATAGATAATGCAATAACTTCAATAATGCTCCTGGCAGCCTTGCCTGAATACGCTTTTTCCTTAATGAAGTTTTCATGGTAAAAAAACATGAAAAGGATAAAAGCAAACCCTGTCATTATGAAATGAGTATTAGCGGCTGCTGCCAGAGGCATAAGATAAAGCAATGGCTTTTCCCTTCGGCTGGAATAAAAACAGGCAGAAAGAAACAGGAGAAATGGAATAATAGAGTAACTTCGTGCAATGACAGGAAAAAAATAAAGAAAAGGCGCGCTTACGGTTATTAAAAAATTTAAGAGAAATGGAAAAGGCGAATAAGCATGAAGCAGATAAACAGCCGCAGCGGAAGAAATCCAGCATAAAAACTGCATTGCAAATACTGAAAACCCTGCTTTCGCAAAAGGAAAAAGCAGAATATAGAAAAAAAGAGGGTGTCCTTTTAAGGAAACCTCTTTTATCATTTCCGCAAACGATAAATTTTTAATAATCAGCCATGCCTGAGCCTCATCGCTCCATATTTCATGATGAAAAATAAAAAAAAGAGCAATGGCCGCATATATTAACGTTGCGGCTATGGGTTTTGATCTTTTAGCTAAAAAGGTTCTCAGATTTCCTCCGGCAGAGACACTTTATCCAGTATTCCTGTAAGTTCAGCTATAGCAATGCCGTAATTGGTCATCGGAACGCCCTGTTCTTTTGCGCGTTCAACCCTGGAAAGTATATGCCTGCGGCTGAACATGCAGCCTCCGCAGTGTATGACCAGGGAATAAGGCGTTAAATCCAGCGGGAAATCAGTCCCGGCGCATATTTCTATTTTAAGCCCTTCCCCCGCTTTTTTCCGCAACATGCGCGGAATCTTCACACGGCCTATGTCCTCTTCCATGGGGGCATGTGTGCAGCTTTCGGCAATAAGTACCCTGTCATTCTCTTTCAGATTCGGTATTACCTTTGCACTTTCCGTGAAATAGGCTATGTCGCCTTTCTGTGCGGCAAAGATTATGGAAAACGACGTAAGACGGCTCTGCGGCGGCTTATGCGGCCATACCTTCGCAAATGCCTGTGAATCTGTTATGATCAGATCCGGAGGGTCTTTAAGGCGTTCAAGGGCGACTGGCATTTCCTCCGTGGAACAGGCCGTAATTACGCAGTGCCGGTCCAGAAGTTCCCTTATTGTCTGTGCCTGCGGCAGAATCAGCCGTCCCTGCGGGGCCTGCGGGTCCTGCGGCATTATAAGCATTACGGAATCGCCAGGATTGCAAAGGCCTGCGGTAAGCTTCCTCGCAGCAAAATTTTCCGGAATAAGCAGAGCAAGACGGTCCTTTAGCCCGGATCGCAGTTTTTCGGGATTATCAGAGTGCACTGATGTTTCAAAAGGCTCTTTTATGCCATTTTCCGCAAGTTCCGAAATCATTTTTGCCTTATTTTCCGCAGTGATCAGGTCTGTTTTGCTTATAACCGGCAGAAAAGGCACTTTTCTGGCATTGAAGCGGCTTGCCCAGCCGTATTCAAGGCTGAAATTGTCGGATTCCCCCTCCTGCCAACAGTCCGCCGGAAACATAAGCACGGCAATGTCCGTCTTTAATGAAACGCTGTCCGTTTTTTTCACGCGCTGCCCGCCGAGATTGCCTTCCTGTGCGGAATCGTCAAATCCGGCGGTATCAATCAGCACACATGGGCCGAGGCCGTTTATTTCCATAGCACGGTAAACCGGGTCAGTGGTAGTGCCGGGAACATCGGATACAATCGCCGCCTGCTGGCCGCAGAACGCATTTAGCAGCGAGGACTTGCCGCTGTTCATTCTGCCAAAAAAACCGATATGCAGTCGGTTTGCCCTTGGAGTTTCATTTAGGTTTGACATAGTTTTTTATTTTCCCAGTTTTCCCTCGCCACTTGTGGGAGAGGAGTTAATCTTCCTTGTGATACCCTTTTTTAAGAGAAATTTACTTTTTGAATAATTCCGCATGGGAACCGGCGCGATAAAGCACAAGAACAAGTACATCATTGATTATTTCATAAATCAGCAGCCAGTCAGGCTCTATATGACATTCCCTTGTGCCTTTGTATATGCCGGACAAGGCATGATCCCTGTATTTTCTGTCAGGTTTCCTGCCTTCTGCGAGAACAGAAACAACTTCAAACAGCTTGTCTGTGTTTTTTTTCTGTTTTTGTGCCAGCTTAATATCTTTTTTAAACTGGCTTGTATACTTTACAGCATATTTCATAACTGTTTAAAAGTTTCTATTCTTCCAATGATTTCTTAAGTTCCTCTATTGAGGAATATCCTTTTGTTTTCTGGTCTGCGGCTATTCGGCGGCCTTCCTCTATTGCGGCAAGTGTAATGTCCGTTTTTGGGGCTATGGAAAGTTCAAATGGTATGCCGCTTTTTCTTATGCAGGTTTTTAAAAAAATATTGACTGCCGTAGTCATGTTAAGGCCAAGTTCCGAAAACAGCTTTTCTGCCTGTTCTTTTACGGCTTTGTCCGCACGGATATTTATATTAATCATTGACATAATATTGCTCCTTTAGCATATTGTGCGTATTTTTATTTACATCGTCAATATATTTCAAAAATTACGACAACACAAGAAAAGATCAAAATATTTCCACAATTGCTCATTACTAACTGCTCATAAAAAAGCAGGGAAAGTTTCTTTCCCTGCTTTTGCCTAAAACCTGAAATCCCGTTTTCCGGAATGTATTTCTGATATGTATTTTGAGGCTGTGGCACGCACACGCTCATTCGGCACTTTTTCAAGCTCCCTTCTTATTACTTCCTCTCCCAATGCCTTTGTCTCAGGGTCAGCATAGTCCTCAAGGTATTCCTTCAATGTCATAAGTGCGTTCGGCTGGCAGCAGTTGGCTATCTGGCCGGATTTGACAAGTGTCATAAACCTGTCTCCAGTGCGTCCCTCCCTGTAGCAGGCCGTGCAGAAACTGGGAATATATCCCATGCCCAACAGCCATTTTACCACTTCCCCAAGGGGACGGCGGTCGCTAACGTCAAATTGTGCGGAATTTTCCTCCGGGGCTTCCTCTTGAATGTATCCGCCTACGCTGGTGCGGCTGCCTCCGCTTATCTGGGATATGCCGAGCTTAAGGACATTTTCACGTGATTTCTTTGATTCCCTCGTGGAAATGATCATTCCGGTATAAGGCACGGCTATGCGTATTATTGCTACGATTTTTTCAAAAATGGAATCCGGAACGGCATTGCTGAAATCCTTCTTGTCTATGTCGTCGGCAGGACATACTCTCGGCACACTGATTGTATGCGGGCCTACGCCTTTTGCGGCTTCAAGATGTTCGGCGTGCATAAGCAGTCCGATAAAATCGTACATATATGTTTCCAGTCCGAAAAGAACGCCTATGCCCACGTCGTCAATGCCGCCGTCCATGGCCCTGTCCATGGCCTCTGTATGATAAGCGTAATTGCTCTTCGGTCCCGCAGGGTGCAATGCCTCATAAGCCTTCTTGTTGTAGGTTTCCTGGAAAAGAATGTAAGTTCCAATTCCGGCCTCTTTCAGCCTGCGGTAATTTTCAACCGTGGTAGCGGCGATATTCACATTCACGCGGCGTATTGCCCCGTTTTTATGCTTTATGCTGTAAATGGTCTTAATGCTTTCAAGAATGTATTCAAGCGGATTGTGAACAGGGTCCTCGCCCGCTTCAAGGGCAAGCCTCTTGTGTCCCATATCCTGTAAGGCGATTACCTCATTTCGTATTTCTTCCTGAGTGAGCTTCTTCCTTGCAATATGTTTGTTTTTTATATGATAAGGGCAGTAAACGCAGCTGTTTATGCAGTAATTGGAAAGGTAAAGAGGGGCAAATAAAACAATGCGGCGCCCATAAAGTTTTTCCTTTATTTTTACCGCCAGCTCCTTAATCGCCTCAACTGCTTCCGGTATCTCACATTCCAGCAGAAGGGCAGCCTCACGGTGCGTAAGGCCTTTGCAGTCCGCCGCGCGGCTTATTATTTTCATTACCAGATCACGGTCATTCTTATGCGTTCTGGCATATTCTATGGTTTCAAGAATCTCACCATCATTAATAAATTCCTCTGCTACAGAAGATTTAGGATCGTATTTCATATCTGCTCCTCAAGGCTATTAACAAGCCTGCTTCCCCTGCTATAAGCTTTATAAGGGTTAATATATATTATATTTTTTAAGAAGGGCTCTGTTAAAGGAAAGCATTGATACGGCATGCTTTATAAATGCAATGTTTTTCGTAAATCTGAACTTGTTTCAGAATCTCATTAAACAGTAAAAATACTAAAATAAATTCAGCATGACGATAAAATTATAAAAACAATGCTCTTACTGCGCAAAGAAATATTAGAATATATTGCCCGCTTAAAACTAATGATTCTTTATCAGTTTATCAGTAAAAAATATAATATTTTATATGTCACATTACACCAAAACTTGCATGGAACTTGATTATGCGGCAGCAGAAGGAATAATTTCACCGGAACAGGCTGCCGCGCTTAAGCAGCGCTTTGCGCAAAAACAGGGTTTTTTCTCAAAATTGACGCTGGCGCAATGGCTGGCTGCGGCCGGCGGACTTTTCATAGCTCTCGGAATAATACTTATAATCGCTTTCAACTGGAAATATTTTGGAGATATAATTAAGATTTCCGGTTTTATCCTTATGCTTGCCGGCATAGGCTGGGGATGCCTGAAAGCAGATGGAAAGCCTGCTCTTCAGACAACGCTAGGCATTATATGGTTTTTCATGCCTGCAGCCGGAATAGGCCTGTATGCGCAGACTTTCCAATTGAGCGGCTCTCCGCTTGCGCCATATATTTTATGGGCAATTCTTGTTGCTCCTCTGGCTGTTTTTTTTGAAAGCCGGCTTTATTCCAGACTTCTTTCCGCTTTGCTTTTTGCAATTCTATTCTATGGAACTTTTTCTTCTAACACATTCATGAGCCTGGAAATGTCAAATTGGGCACAATTGCCAATGCTTGATAAGACAGTGCATTGGCTTGGAGCTCTTACGGTCCTTGCCTTAAGCCTCGGAATAAATTTTTACAAGAAAGACCGCTGGAGCCCACCTGTCGCAGCTGCGCTGCTATGGCTTTCCATGCTAATGATTGCGGACCATTCATCACTGCGCACAGGCTCCATTGAACTGAATACTGCAGCAGGAATGGCTTGCGCAGTCATTTTCTTTGTTTACAAAAAAATTATTGCGGAAAAGGCGGAGAACATTATAACCGGCATAATCAACAATGGTTTCAGGATTTGGGTATTTTTCCTGTACACGCTCACGATGCTGCACGGCCATAATTATCACTCCTATTCATACTATAGAATGCAAAAACTTCAGGAACCTGGCATAGGCCCATATTTGGCACTGCTTATGCTTGCTGCAAGCATCTGGCTTGCCATTAAGATAAAATTCATTCCTGAAAACCAGAAAGCGGATAATGGAATAAAAACAATGCTGATACTTTCCATTATATGCCCGCTTATGCCTATGATCACTTGCGCTCCTAATTGGAATTCCTGCGCAATTCTTTCCAACCTGCTTCTGCTTGGCATAGGGATATGGCTGTTATGGCTTGGCTCTGAATACGGTTCAAGAAAAGCACTTAATAATGGAATGGCAATAATAGCAATCACTGCCATAACAAGATTCATTGACATATTCGGCTCACAGCTCACAAGCGGCATGGCATTCATTGTTACAGGAGCGATATTCACATTCCTGGCCTGGTGGTTCCGCCGAGGCTTAAAAAAAATGTCTGAGCCTGCAAATCACGGTTATGTTTCTGGGAAAATCAGTAAAGAAGCTAAGGCAGAACCAGCCTCATATTCTGCAAATGCATCA
Source organism: Elusimicrobiales bacterium (assembly GCA_024681855.1). Taxonomy (GTDB): domain Bacteria; phylum Elusimicrobiota; class Elusimicrobia; order Elusimicrobiales; family UBA9959; genus CACZRG01. The sequence goes on along the minus strand of JAILAB010000055.1, from coordinate 69,632 downwards.
GAGAAAAGCATTGGCATAAATGCGGAAAGCAAGCTGACATCAAATGAAACAATAGATAAATCAGTTGAAAACAATATATCAGCAGCAGATAAAAACATATCAAACAATGCAAATGAGAATGAAAATAAAAACGGCAATGAAAACGGAGAAATAAAATGAAAAAACTGAAAATAACATTGATAATACAGCTTGTTTTCTTTGCCGCCTGGGCCACATGGCTAATGTCAAATGACATGCGGGCTGAAGCAGATTTCTGGATTGAGACAATGCCTGTTGATCCGCGAGATTATTTGAGCGGAAATTATGTGGCCTTGCATTATGACATGGAAGCTCCTCAAGCTGAATCTTGCAAAGAATATGATTCTTACTGGCACAGGAACAAAAAAATTTATGTTAAGCTTGTTCCCGAAGGAGAAAAAATATTAAAGAATGGCAACAGCGTTATTATTCACAAAGCTGAAGGCTGCTATGCGTCAAAAGAAAAGGAAGGATTGTTTATTCCTGCTAAAGTTATGAAAAACAGAAAAATGGGCAGGAATGTTTTTCTGCAATATGAGAATCTCAACCGTTTTTATATGAATGAAAATGATAAAAAACTGAACATATCTTCCGGCAATGCCGCTGTTCATGTGCAAAAAAGCAGGCTTGGAAGGCTTAAGATAACAGAAATTGAAGAAATAGACAAAAAAATAACAATGTTAAAAGAAATGAATGAAAAGATTATGAATATTATAAAAGAACATCATGAGAATAAACAGGAAGGACAGGAAAAATCAATAAAAGAAACAGAAGCGGACAATAAAAAAGAAAAGGTTGCAACTCCGCAGGAAACTGATTCGAAAGATGTTTCAAAACAAAACAACAACTAAGATCTGTTAAAGCATTGATACAGCATGTTTTATAAAAGCAATAGTTTTTATCTTACTGAATTTATTTCACAATCTCTTTAAACCGTAAAGTTCCTGAAATAAATTCAGCATGACAATAAAATTAATGCTCTTATTATACTGAGAGAATAACTAATAAGCACAAAAAAGGCCCAGATTAAAACTGGGCCTTTTGCTTATCAGAATCCTTCTTTTGAATAGCGGTCCAGCATTTCCCTTGCAAGCACAGAATTAGGATTTAGCTTCAAAGCCTCGTCTAAAGCCTCCTTAAATTCTTTTTCCAAAGCTTTAATTTTTCTATTGTTTTTAGAATAAGATGCCCTCATTGCTGATATTACGGCAGCCTTAAGGCACCATGATTCTCCCAGAAAACGGTCTCTGTCCACAAATGGAAATTGCGGCCCATAAGCATCTGCCTCGCCTACGAGATCAGATAAAGACTCATATGCGCCTTTTAGAAGGCGGCGGGCTTCATTTTGAGAAGCCTCTGCGGTCAGCAGAAAAGCTCCTTCCTGGAAATCAGTCTCTGCGGCCTGTTTTTTCGCATCAGGAAACAATGGCATGAAGCTGAGCGAGCTGCGGAATTTGGCGCGAGCTTCAGGATACTTCTTCTTAGCAAGCGCCGCATTTCCTTCCAAAGCCGCCACAACAGCCTTTTTAAAATTCTCATCAGAGTGAAGCCTGTCATTAAATTTCTCAGCCCGGCTTATATTTTCTGTTGCGCCAAGAACATCCTCGGCGGCAAGTTCTGCCGCAGAAACCAAGGAAGGCGGAGGAATTTTCTTCAAAGATGGAGAGGAACCAAGCATTGATACCAGCTCCTGTTTTATGTCAGAAACCTGCCTTACCGCCTGTGAATAAATAGCTGTCTTTTCAATAAAAGCTGAAGCGGACTTATTCAAATTCAGATAGGCTTCTGATTCCAGCCATGGCACAGAGGCCGCTATAGCGAAAAGCTGAGTTGTCTTAACGCAATAATTCCAGTCCTCATCTCTATCCCGGATAAGGCTATCCAATGCTGCGACCTCTGCTGCCAAGCCTGATAAATCCCCTCTTTCCGCAAGGCTTTTTATCAAGAGCTCTCTCGCAGGCCAGTTGCCAGGCTCTTCAGTTATTATCTTGCGGACAAGATTCATCTGAATTTCCCTTGCCTGAATATAACCCTTTTTCTCCGCAGATTCAGCCAGCTCATCGGAACGCTGAATAATAAGATATTTGTCTTCTATATAAGCGCGTGACTTATCAAGAGAATCAAAGGCCCTTTCAATATCAGCTATGGAAGCGCTAGGGTTATTAATTGTGTTAATAACCTGGTCCATATAATAAGCTGGGGCTTTATACTTGAAAAGAGTAATGGCGCTGGCTGTGCCTATTATGAATAATGCAAGGAAAATAAGGGCTAATTTTTTCATGTCTCAACAGATATTATTTATCCCATTCCAGAATTATTTTTCCGGAATTGCCTGATGCCATGGTCTCAAATGCCTCTACATAATCTTTCACTGGGAAATGATGCGTTATGATAGGGTCAACATCCAAACCGCTAACAAGCATTGCGCACATTTTGTACCATGTCTCAAAAATCTTGCGGCCATATATGCACTTCATGGTAACCGACTTAAATATTACTTCGCTCCATGGAATCATCGTGTCTGAAGGAAGCAGGCCTAGCAATGCGACATTAGCCCCCATTTTGACATTGCGAAGCAATTCATTGAAGGCATATTTATTGCCGCTCATTTCCAGGCCCACATCGAAACCCTCCGTCATGCAAAGCTGTTTCATAACCTCTGGAAGAGGATTCTTGGCCGTATCATATATATGCTGAATGCCCATTTTCCTGGCAAGCTCCATGCGGTATGGGTTTTTGTCCGTCATTACCACATGGCGGGCTCCAATATGTTTCACTATAGCTCCAGCCATAATGCCTATCGGCCCTGCGCCGGTTATAAGAACATCTTCTCCTACCACATCAAAAGCAAGGGCTGTATGAGTGGCATTTCCAAGAGGGTCAAGAATAGCTGCCTCATCATCGCTTACTCCCTCTGGAATGGAAAAAACATTTTCAGCAGGTATTGCCAGGTATTCAGCAAAAGCTCCAGGACGGTTCACTCCAACTCCGCTGGTATTTATGCAGAGATGCCTGTTGCCAGCCTTGCAGTTGCGGCAGTGCCCGCAGACAACATGCCCCTCGCCGGAAACTCTTTCCCCTACATAATGGCCTTTAACATTTTTGCCCAGCTTCACGATTTCACCCACGAATTCATGGCCCACATGCATTGGCACAGGAATTGTTTTCTGCGCCCATTCATTCCACTCATAAATATGAAGGTCAGTGCCGCAAATTGCAGTCTTCCTTATCTTTATAAGCACTTCATTGTCCCCCATTACAGGTTCTGGGACATTCTGCATCCAAATTCCTCTTTCTGACTTGGCTTTAACAAGAGCTCTCATAAAAAAATCTATCTCCTCAGGGCCAGTTTTATACAGATAATGGCCTAAAATAATTATATTGTTTTTAAAAAAAGTTTTACAATATTTGTTATCCCTAGATAATATCCTGTATGGAAATCAGCATTAAACTGCTTGATAATTATACAGCGCAGGCATAAAAGCTCGGCAGAGTAAAAATAGCTCTACACTGTTTTTCATAACAAATTGTCTATGCAAAAATGCTATTCTTTAATAGCGGTATATTAAGCATGCGTTTTTCACAAGCAATAAAAACTTTAATAGTTTTTTTTCTAACTGCGGCTATTGCCTCAGCAAAAGCTTTTGCGGCGGAGCCTATATCCCTACATTACTATGACAACTATTATCAGCCAGGCAATAGCTGGAATGACGCTGTGGAACAGATAGCAGCATCATCTTCATCTATAAAAATGCTCCAGGCAGCTACGGAAATAACTTATACTAATGGAGCGAAATATGTGCTGAAAGTTCCAATGGAACTTACCCTGGAAGAAATTAATGCCACAACAGATTTTGAATTTGACCAGAGAATAGAGGTTTTGGAATATGGCAGTTCTTTTATTTTGCCTTCACGCCGTTCTGACTTCAATTTATTCTCCGGAGGACTAGAGGAATTATCAAGACTCATAAAGGCAGACTTCATACCAGCTGAGCTATTTTATGGCACAACTCCTTCCGGGATACGATTTCCTCTTGTTTATGTGCCTTCACGCCGTGAACAGAAATTATGGCATACCGCATATAAGCTGGACCATCAGCTGGCCATAAACGGCGAAAAAGTGCTTTTTACCACTGTGTCAGAACCATCAGGGCTGGATGCGCCCACCTCGGACATGGTAGAAAACGCATCAATAAAAAGTTCAAATGCGCTTATAAGCATAGGAGCTGGCGGATATATGCCCGGCGATTTTACGCGCATGCTGCGTTTTATTTCAGATGCTGACACAGACATTGCTGCCCTAGATGCAGATGATATATTGCGTTTCAAGCAGGAAACTGATGCCGGCAGGCTTAGGCTAAGCCTGACTGATCCCTCCTATATAAGCTCAAATGCTGAAATCAAAGATACCGCTATTGAAAAAATAATAAAGCCATACGCCATAAGACGTTTCGGAAAGCGCAATATAGCTTTCATATCATTAATTCCGGCAACGGCTGAAAACATTTCAAAGCTTAAGGCAGCAGAAATAAACCTAAAAAACCCTAAAGACGGCAACTGGCTTTCAGCCCTCATTGCGGAAATAAGGGAGAAACATGCTCCTGATATTATTGCCGCAGTATCATTTATGCCTAAAAGCGATGAGGGATGGCTGGCTTCCGCCGCAGGCATTGATATAGTCATAGGGCCTAAAGAATGGAATCTGGCTTCTCCTGTGAAGACGAGAATTGAATTTTCCAGCAAAGAGGCAGGAAACAGAACCGGGCCCGCGCTCTTTTTATATCCTGATCAAAAAGGCACTGGAACAATATTATGCGAAGTTAGCCGCAATGGAAAACTTGAGGCAATAGAAGCAATATCTGGCAGAGACGACAAAAGCATTCCTTTCCGAATGGAAACAAGAAATGCCATGAAACAGGATATAATGAACAGTCTGCTTACAGGAGATGCGCTGCTCCCAGACCCCAGGCACATATCATTGAACGGCAATCCCCCATCACAATTCTATCATGCTGCTGATTTCTATAGCGCCTCGGTATCGCTAATAAGGAAACATTATAAAACTGAGCTTGCCGCATTAAGGGTACATAGCAGCGCATCAAACATTCTCGGAGATGTGCCGACCTCAATAATCAAACACTGGCTAGGAGCTGATGAGCCTTTAAAAACTGCTCTTGTGCCTGGAGAATTTTTAAAAAAACTGATGGCAAAAAAAGCACCTGAGGCAAATTCCGGCAATTGGAATTCAAGCCAATACATGCTAAATGAGCAATATGCCATCTCAGGCCTTGACAGCTCAAACTCTATAGCGGGCTTAAACATAAGAAAAGAAGAATTTTATTCAATAACTATTCCTGAAAGCGCACTGGCCGCAGAACCAAAAGCTAAAGACATAAAAGACACAGGCGACACTGTCCATTCTGCCGTAATAAGAAGCCTGACAGCAGTTAAAGAAAATTCGCAGGACAGGGCTGACTGGGAAAAGGCCGTCCAGAATGAGGCAGCCAATATTACAGATCCCAGAAGCCTGTGGAGGCTTAATTTAAGCAACCTGTCGCTTTATGTATCTAATTTCGGGGCAACTGGCAAAGGCAATGGCTTTGGAAATGTAGGCGAATCACAGCTAAGCACAGAAAACCAGACAACCATAAGAGGCTCAGCCGCATTAATTTCAGAATTTTATTCAGGGCGTTTCCGTCTTGACTTGGGAGTAAAAGCTGATTATGGCAAAATAGTTTTCCCTAGCCACACATCTGAAAATGTTGACAGTCTTCTATACGAAGGCGAAACAAAATATAAATGGAAAAATTTTAATGGAAGGCTAGGCTCTCTGGCATTAGGCCCTTTTGCATCTGCCGGCTGGGAAACAGAATTTACAAAAAATGATGGAGAAAACCTAAAAAAAATATTACGCGGAAAAAGCGGCCTAAAGCTCTTTGAAGGCAATTATGTAAAGGAATTTTACTTAGGCTTAACCACAGAGCAAAATTATACTTATTCCCCTTATTACACTCAGTTCGCTGCTGAAACAGGTTATAAATTTGAAATAACCATTCCTAAAACAGCTTTTACGCTAAGCTCAGACGGATCATACAGGCGTTTTGCAAGAAGCCATAATGACACAAAGGCAGACTTGCTTGACAGGCTGGAAATAAACAGCAAGCTGTCAGCAAGCCTATATAAAGATTTAACCTTAGATATTTTTGCCAAATGGCTATATGCGACAGGAAAGAAAATTCCAGGCTTCGGCAATAGCCTTGAAACAGGTTTTTCAATATCCTATAAGAAACTCTTCAAGCTGAAAAAATAATCAACAGCATAAATTTTAATGATGTTCTCTATGGCTCTGTATAAAAAGAGCATTGATACAATGTAATTATAAAGAATGCAGATATTACTTCGCAGTCCTGAACTTGTTTCAGGACCTCTTTAAACCGCAGAGATGCTGAATTTACTTTTTAGCCTCTTTACGGTTTAATGAGATACCGAAAAACAAGTTCAGAACGGAGAAACCTTTGCATTGCCTTTTAAAGCAAGCCGCATCAATGATTGCATTTAACAGAGCCTTTTGAATATAGGAAAGACATTAAGAATGAATAGCGTCCAAAGCCTTGCGGAATTCCTCCGCGCTGGCAAAGCGCTTTCTCGGATCAATGTCAAGGCATTTTTCCAAAAGAGCATCTATGGCTTTAGGCAAGCCAGGAACACACTGAGAAACAGGCTCATAAAAATTATGAGTTTTCTGACTAAGGAAATCCGGGCCTTGGAAGGGAAGAACTCCGGTAAGAGATTCGTACATGCATACGCCCAATGAATATATGTCAGAACGGACAGAGGATTCCCCTCCTTCCTGTTCCGGGGCCATGTACGCTGGAGAACCAACAACTTCCCTATTCCCTGAATTTACCCTTGCCTCTATTGCACGGCCTGCCAGGCCAAAGTCCATGACTTTCACATAGCCTTCAGCAGTAAGCATTATATTAGAAAGTTTCAAATCACGATGAATCACATTCTTTGAATGGGCATAGTCTAATGCCTTAGCTACCTCTTCATATATGCCCTTAACCCTATTGAAAGACATCCTTATGTCTTTGCTAAGAACAGTATCAAGAGTTTTGCCCTCCAGGTATTCAAAAACAAGGAAAACATCGCCCGATTCTTCAAATATTGTATATATCTCAACAATATTAGGATGATGCAGCAAGGCAACTGTGCGAGCCTCTTCAAGGAAACGGCGTTTTTCCCTCTCGTTGACTTTTATCTCCTCATTCATTTTCTTTATAGCAACCTTGCGGCCAAGAGACTTGTCAACTGCAAGGTAAACCTTGCCCATTGCGCCTTCCCCTACTTTCTTTTCAATTTTATATTTGCCTGTGGCAACGCCTTCATAAAATACAGATGGGGAAAGTATCATTCCAGCTGCTGATGCGCCGCCATGATTTTTGTCGCGTCCTTTGCGATCATTCTTAGCAGTATTTTGTCCCTGAAGCACATGCGTAAGACCTATTGCTATAAGAGTTCCGCCAACCAGCATAAAAATCAGCAGCATGAAATAGCGGCTAATGGGGCTTGCCACCGGCTCCTGAACCTCGCTGCCTAAATCAGTTGCCTGATTCTGCGCGGAAGCTGAAAAACCAGGAACCCGGCCGCCATATTGCGCAAGAGCATCCTGATATTTTCTGTCATAATTTTCATTCAAAGCAGCTGCCTGCTTAAAATCTTCCAGCATGCGCTTATAATCGCCCTGCTTTTCAGCGGCAAGCCCATGATTAAACCAGGCATCAGCAAAATTTGGGTTTATTCCGATTGCGCGCTCAGCATCCTTAGCGGCATCATTAGGATTTTCATTGCGGTTCAATGCCCATGAGCGGAGATTGAAAGCCTGCATATTGCTCTCATCCTTGCCAATAACATAAGTGGTATCTCTTATCACATCTTCATAACGCCCAAGGGAATTATAGGCATTTGCGCGTTCCAAATATGCTTCCAGGTTATCAGGGTCTTTTTCCAAAGCCAGCGAAGCATATGATATAGCGCTGTCATAATCTCCAAGACGATTTTTTGCCTGAGCCGTTTTAGTGTATGCCTTAGACTTGGCATAATCTGTTGAAACGCTGCCGTCATTCCCTGAAGGAACTGTTTTAGGAATAGCCGAAGTTTCAATATTTACAGGCTCATTGCGCACGACATCGCGAGAATCAGTCTTAATTCCAAGCTGTCTTTTCATCCCTTGTATGGAACTTATTGTTTTATAAGATTTTATAGGTTTCCGGCTTGCGATAAGGAGAGAAAGAAGCCTTGCGGATTCATCCTGCGGATTGATTGCAACGGCTCTATTAACATCTTCTATAGCCCCTTTTCTATCATTCATGGCATTTCTGGCTAAAGCCCTAGCTTTATATGCCGCAGGGTCATTTTTGCTAAGACCTATGGCGCGATTAGCAGCATAAATTGATTTCTTGTAATCCCCGGATTCATAATAGAGGGAAGCCGCTGCCACATGAATTTTAGGCTTAGAAGGGAAATATTCCTCCGCTTTCTGCAATGCGGATTGCAATAAGGCATTATCTCCGTCTCTGGCAGCTTTATGCGCTGGGATAAGAGCAAGAACCGGATTAAGCTCAACAGGCTTGCCATTGCCATTTGCAGGGATAAGCTGAGCAGAAATGCCATTCTGTGGAGGAATAAGAGTGCCTTGCATAGCCTGGGACATGGAAGAGCTAGGTTTTAAATCAGCAGAGGGCCATGGGCGAGGATTAACACCGGGCTTAACAGGAATAGTGTCTATGGCCATTATGCCAAGCCCCAGGCCAGCATTAGGATTTTCCACACCATAAGCGTCTGTCTGCAATGTGTACAGGCCATATCCGCCAAGCCTCTTGGTAAGGGCCGAATAATCAGCAGCGGAAAGTTCTCCTGACTTAAATTTAGAGTCAAGAGCCACTATCATGGCAGCTATTTCATTGCAGAATAAATCCTGAAAATCGTCTAGCTCCGAGCCAGGGACATCATCCATGGTATTAAGCATTGCCGTTGCGGCTAAAGCTGGTTTTTCCTCGTAAAAAGTTTTAAAAATTTGCAAGTCGCTCATTTCTGCCGGATTTAACTGTTGCGGAGGCGTTTCAGAATCTGGAGCAGCAGGTGCAACTACAGGAATTGCAAATTCCCCTCCATTAACAGGAGGCTCCTCAGACATGTTGTCCGAAGCATTTGAGGCTGCAGGCGCAGACTGTGAATTATCCGTCTGCTGAGGCAAGCCTTCCATTCCCCTAGAATAAGCCGGAATAGCAGAAAGAAAATAAAGAAATGCGCAAATAGCAAAAAAAGAAAAAATTTTTTTAAACATAGTCGCCTCGCATTCAATGCAAAATTAGAGTGCTATATTTATATAATATTTAGATTAAGATTAAAAATCAAGGGCCAAAAGGCCACAAAGCATAGGCCTTTCGGGCAATAAAAAAGAGGCTTCCTTCAAGAAGCCTCTGTCCATAAATTAGTTTAGTTTTAGTATATTGTTATTTCCCGCAGCATTTCTTATATTTTTTACCTGAACCGCAAGGACATGGATCATTTCTTCCGATTTTCGGCTGCTCTCTATGAACCGTCTTAACTTGGATGACATCTCCGCCTCTTATTATTTCCGGATGCTTCATAACCCACTTCTTTACAGCCTTGTCATCATTTACGTCAATTCCGGCTTCAAGCAGGCGGCGGTAAATACGGATTATCATTGCTTTCTGAGCAGGTTCTTTTGCCTGCTTCAGTATGTCCGGAGAGATTGCGTTTATCTCGGCCTCCAGCTCCTCATCAGTTTTTTCTGAAACAGGCTTGTCAGATTTTCCTTCCAGCTTAGCTGCCTCAGTTTTTTTGTCTTCTTCTTTCCCAGTAATCTTTTTTATAAAATCCCAGGCCATAATTTTCTCCTCTGTTCTATTTAAATCATAGACGCATTAATAAGGCATTTCCGCCTTAATTAGTGTATCTGGAAATTCTTAGGGTTTCCGCGATGGCTGCCGCAATGCCGCCGCCGGGCTTGAGCATAATTGCGCCCTTTTGCCGCAGCATAAGCCTCCACGCTGTTTTTTTTGAAACGGCTCATTCCTATCCTAAAATCTTTCTTTTCTGCCATAACTGCAAATAAAAACATCGCAAAGCAAAAAACGCATAAGCTTGGAAAACGCTTGCAATAAAATATGTCAGCGGAATTTATCCTTGAGATAGCATGCCAATGCTATTGAATTAAGCTTTGTTTCCGGGGAATCCGCGCGCGATGGCAAAACTACAGGTATATTAACACCGGTAAGTATAGAAGCGTTTCTTATTCCTCTGCCAAAAACACATATAGCCTTATACATTACATTTGCTGAATTTAATTCCGGCATAAGCGCAAGGTCTAAATCTCCAGGAACCAGAGCGCCTTTAATGCCTTTTTCCTCAGCAAACTGTTTAGAGAAAGCTATATACACATCATAAGGGCCTTCCACAATGCAGTTCTTTATTTTACCCTCTCTGTTCATTTTAACAAGCTCTGCCGCATCAGCGGTGCTGGTTATTTTAGGGCTTACTTTTTCAACAGGACAGATTGCGGCAACCTTAGGCTTTTCTATTCCCAATGCACGCAAAATATCTACAGAATTTTCTATTATCTTAGCTTTTTGTTCCAATGTAGGGGCCGGCACTACTGCCACATCGCTTATCACAAACATTTTATGGTAATTCTCCGTTTGGAATAATGCGAAATGGCTTAACAGATTCCCTTCAGGAAAAGCCCTGGCCTCCTTGCGCAAAATTCCACGCATATACCATTTTGTGTCAACAAGGCCTTTAACAAGAAAATCGCCATCGCCGGATTTTACAAGATCGACAGCAAGATTGCACATTTCCGAATAAACCTTGTCCACATCGGAATAATCGCTTTTATCTATAATCGTAAATCCTTCAAGGGGGAGCCCGGCTTGAGCTGCCAGTTCACGTATCTGTTTCTCAGGGCCGATAAGGATTCCTCCTGAAATAAGGCCTTCATCGCGGCCCATGCGGCAGGCAGACAGAACCTCAATATTATTTGCGCCAGGTATAACAATGCGGTTTGTCTGGCCGCGCACGGCATCATAAAGCTCATCAAAATTCTTAAACATTTTTATCCTCTTGCTTGCTAAATTGAAATGCAAAAAGCTTCAGCTTAATATTTTTTTATGATTTTCGGATTATTAAGAGCCCTCTCAGCCTGAACTCGAAGCGCAGTCATCTCATCTCCTCCAGGAAAAACTAAAACCTGGTCTGCCAGCCATGAAGTACGTTTTTTTACCTCGCTCATCAGGAATTTGCTATGGGCAAGCCCGCCTGTAAGTATTACGGCATCTATTGTTTCCCCAGCGAACATCGCTCCAAGAGCGCATATTTCCCTGCTCATTTTATAAGCCATGCCTATAAGCACATTTTTGGCTTCTTCCCTAGAAACCTTTTTGGGATCAAGTCCGCTGCCAGGCTTTACATTGCCAGTAGCGATATAATCCTCTATCGCAGCGCAGTCAGAGGTGCCTGTATATGCTATAAGCCCTCCCCGCCCGCGCACTTTCTGATACATTTCCTGGAATGTGTACTTGCCGCTATAGCACAATTTCACAAGCGGGCCAACGGGCACTGTGCCGGAACGCTGAGGCGTGAACGGGCCTTCTCCGTCAAGAGCATTGTTTATGTCCACGACACGGCCATTTTTATGCGCGCCTACGGAAACTCCGCCTCCTGCATGCATTATTATAAAATTGCATTCCTCATAGGGTTTGCCAACCGATGCAGCAGCATGGCGCGCCACGCGTTTCTGATTAAGCGGGTGAAATAAAGGCGTGCGGGGATTTTCCGGCATGCCGGAATATTTGGTAAAAGGTTCCATTTCATCTGCCACAGGCGGATCAGCCACAAAAGCCTTAGCTCCCGTCTGTTTGGCGAAATATCCGGCCAGTATGCCTGCAAGATTAATCGGATGATCTCCAGAAATTCCGGCATAAAGATCACGGGTAACATTGTCATCCACGGCATAAACGCCGCTTTCCACAGGCTTAACCAGCCCGCATAGGCCTATAAAGGCATGGACTTCATTTATATCAATATTATTTTCTTGAATTGTTTTAAGTATAAGTGTCTTGCGGAAATCAAACTGTTCCACAGCCCTTTTATGCTCAAAAGGCTTAAGGTCTTCCGGAGAATATCTTACGGTCTTATGGAATATTTCTTTTTCCCCTCTGAAATAGCTTATCTGATCCGAAGTGGATCCGGGATTGATAACCAGGATATTATAGTCCATGTTTCACCTCATATAAATTGAAATCTCTTTCAAAATTGTAATAAATAAAAAGGAGTTATTTCAAAAAATATCATGCTAATGAGTTTTTAATAAAAAATTCAAATTTCATCAATATTTCAGCGCTATTAAAAACAGTCTTCATTAAAGAAACGATATTCGCTTTTTGTGATTTTTCAAGAAATTGCTGCTAAAATTATAATATAATAAGAAATGAATGTTTTATTTACATGCAGCAGAATGCCTGATTTATGGTAAACAAAATGAAAAGAATATTCAAAAACTTCATTATCGCTTTTTTATCTTTGCCGGCAATGCTTGCAGCCATGGCTGCCTTCGCATATGCGGACGCAATAAACTTTTATGATTTCAAAAGCCCTTATCAGGCCACTCCTACAGTTAAACTGAATTGGGCGCTTTCAGGAGACAGCGGAAAAAATTATCAGGTTTTATACTACAAAGCTGGCTTTCCAGGGACAATATATAGCAAAACAGCTGGAATTGACGTTACGGAAACATCCATAACAGAACATCTTGAGCCAAATACCACATTTTACTTTAAGATTCAAGCTGATGGAGCCGACATAACTGATTATATATCCACAACAACACTGGCGATGGAAATACATAAAAAAGGATATAATGAGAACACCAATACTTTTTTTTGGCAAGACGAAGGTTCGCCTGCCGCATCCGAATATAGGCTAATTTATTCGATTTCACAAGCCTTTTTTCTATCTAACAATGCAGACACAACAGAGCAGTCATACAGCGGAGCCGCATTAACACCAAATACGGTATATTATTACAAAGTGGGGGCAAAAAATAGCATTGGAATATACAATTTTGAAAAGGACGAGAATGGAGATGACATTATTATGTCAACCATGACCGTTCCTACGCCGCCAACAAGCCTTAAAATAAATAATGACAAGGTTTACGAATCCTCTGTTTCCCTGCGATGGACCAATGCGGCAAACAGCGCTCATAGAGGAAACTTAAGGGTGGAAGCTTCACTTGACGGATTCGCAAGCATAAGCGCATTTACCGGAATAATGACTTCAACTTCAATGATAGCCAGCATTTCTGATTTGGAACCGAATAAACAATACCAGTTCAGAATTGCAGCAATCAACCAGCTTGGCGGCACAAGCTATTCAAATACAATATCAACATATACCCTGGCGCCTAAAATAGATAATAATCCAAGCGCAATAAGCATGTCATCTGACTGGGAAAGCATAACAGTAAATTTCACGCCTTTGAATCCTGCAGACTGCAGCTCATACCGCTTGGATGTGTCCACGCATTCTGATTTTTCTCATATTCATTCGACATCCGCAGCAAACACTGAATCCTCAGCAAAAGTATCCGGCCTTGAAGTTGCAACAATGTATTATGTGCGCATGGTCACGTTTAACAGCCAGTCTACGCCTAATATAACAAATCTTGGAACTTATGAGACAAAAACAGCAGGAAAACCGGAATCCATAAGATTTGATAAAGTATTTCAGACAACAGCAACAATAAAATTTACCGGCACCGAAACGCCTCCAACCAGCTATAAAATAAACTTGTATAAAGAAGACACTTTTACAACTGCCGTAAGCACGATTAATATTCCAAGCCCTTCTTCTGGCGAACAGACAAAGAATGCAACCGGATTAACTCCAAACACTAAGTACTGGATATCTGCCACTGCTTTTTTTGGAGACAAGGAAGAAACAGGCTATTCTGACGGCTATGGTCTCACTTTGCCGGCAACAATAAACAGTCAAAGCATAGCTGACATCTATTCTTCCAGCTTCTCAGTTAACCATACACCTTTCTCTATATCAGACGCTGAAAAATACAGGCTTGAATTTTCCGAAAATCAATATTTTGATCCTTTAAAATATGCGGAAGGAGCCCCCAATGACACTAATTTAATCATAGAAAGCAATGAAAATTACAACATACTGCCCAACACAAGATATTATGTACGAGGGGCAATGATAAATGAAGAGGGCAAAGGGATATTTGAATCTTTTGGATCTACGACATCAATAGTTACAGAGGCAGAACTGCCGGAATATCAAAGCAGTGATGTTAAATCTAGCTTAATTACTATAACTTTCAACGCTTTAAGCAATCCTGATGGCACAGCATTTAATGTTATATGCTCTACAGATATTGCATCAGAAGAAATTTCATACAGCACCAAAAGCTCATCGGGCCTTATAACAGCAGTGTGCGAGGGCTTATCACCTGTAACAACATATCATGTGAAAGTTCAAGCCCAAAACCAAATTAATGTAAAAACCCCTTGGAAAGAAATAGCTGCATTTACTACAGCCGCTGCCACTCCGAACCCAGCAACAATAGTATCATCAACAATGACAGACCGTGTTAGGGTAAACCTGCCAGGGACATTTGGCAATAATCCAGAGCATGATTATGATGCAGATTATAAATATATATTATTTTATAATATTAAGGATGAATTCCCAGAATCATGTAATAATCCAACGCTTCCAAAGCTGTGCGGAAAAACCGATGAAAAAGATAAAGGCGATGTTACGATAGAAAACCTGCAGTCAAATACTAAATATTATTTTTGGGTTAAAGCTATAAAAGACGATACTCCATCTGACAAATCTAGCAGTATTAGCACATGGACACAGCCTGACTTGCCTAAACCTTGTGACATAACCCACACATGTGAAGCATATACAGATATAGGAAGCAATATATTTACAGCCCACTGGCAGCATGGCAATAATTCTGAAGAATCGGTATATGAAATAATGATAGCTAATAAAAATAGCCAAATATCTACAACCACTCTAACATATCCCAATGGAGGAAGCTGTCCTAATAATCTAAGGACTAGCACAGTACCAGCAACTTTATATATTGCCACTATTGAAGACAACCTTATCCCTAATGAAGAATATTACGTAATAGTACGCACAACAAATACGGAAGCAGGAAATGAAAGCAATTGCGTGCTTGTTTCAACCAATACCGTAAAAGTAGTGCCATTTATAAGCAGTTATGTTGATAGGGCTTCACCAGACCCGCTGCAAATAAATACTGTATTCAGCACAACTACGCTTTATATACCAGCTTACAGCTTATCTGCAAATATGCAGCTGAAATTAACGCTTATAGATCCTAAGTCAACTTACTTTGATAATCCGTTTGAAGCTACTGTTGCGGACATTAGCGTTTCTTCTACCGGAATAGGAGTGAAAATAGAAATAGATACTGATACAGTAAACAATAATAGCGATTCCGGGGTATTTAGGTATTCCATAGAAGCTCCTCTTACGCTTACAGTGGCATATTCCACATCTGCCATACAAAACACGCTAGGATTGCAAGATTATGAAATTGGGAAGCTGGGGCTTGCATTTTACGATGCAACAACCAATAAATGGAGGCCTGTGGATTCCTCATCTGAAACAGAAATAATAAATGGCCAAACTTATTATAAAATTGTTTCAAGAATATGGAATCTTGGCTCTTACCAGATAATAAAACCAAAACAAAGCCTAAGCAAAAACTTAGACAAAGTAAGAATTTACCCAAATCCGTATAAGCCGAACACCGCACATAGTTTCGTAAATTTCGTCAATTTGCCGGATTTTGGAAACGGATCAAAAATAAAAATATTCACATTCTTAGGCGAACTGGTAAGGGAAATAGATGCCCCGGGAACATCTGCCTCCTGGGATGGACGAAATGCCCATGGCAATGAAGCTGCAAGCGGCATATATATAGTTTTCATACAATCAAAAGATGACAAATCCGTTAAGAAAACTTATAAGCTTGCCATTGAGAGGTAAATCATGAAAAAACGGTATACTGCTTTATCACTTTTAACCTCATTGATGCTGGCGCTGGCAATCATGCCTTCGGAGCTGAATGCCTCCAGTTCTGATACCGGCACGAAAACAGGCCAGTTTCTGAAAATAGCTTCCGGAGCAAGAGCTTCCGCAATGGGTGAAGCATATACAGCCGCAAGCGAAGATGCCTTCGCATTAGACTGGAATCCTGCCTCAGTCACAAGCGTGCGTTACAAGTCCATAGCAATGATGCATTCAATGTATTTGGCCGACACATCATTAAGCTATTTTGGATATGCAGAAAACACAGGGGACATGGGAGCATGGGGATTTTCTGCTAAATACATGAACTACGGGTCAATAGAAGGGACAGACGAGCATGGGGAATTAACCAGCAGCTTTAAGCCTTATGACCTAATGCTAAGCATAGCCTTCTCCTGTTATATAACAGGATTCAACAAAGATCCTGAAGAGCGCTTTATAATGGGAGCAGCCGGAAAATTCGTGTCTTCCAGAATAGATGACATGGACAGCACAATATCAGCTGATATCGGCATTCTTTCGCCATGGTTTTTCAACAGAACATTCAGATTAGCATTTGCAGGACAGAATATGATAGGCTCAATGCGCTTTGACAAACAGGAAAATGATCTGCCAATGGTTTTGCGCTTTGGCTCAATCACAAAAGCCACAGAATACCTTATAATTACCGCAGATGCCATACAATATGATGACTATGACACATTCTATGCCGCCGGAGCTGAATTGAATATTTCCCCTTCACAAGATTTAATGATTTCCTTGCGCGGAGGCATTAACACTAGAAATAAGGACAGCTCAGTAAAAGGCTCAAACAATTTTTCCATGGGAGCCGGCATAAAATTCGGCGATGTATATTCTTTTGACTATGCTTTTTCCCCGTTTGGAGACTTGGGAGACGTTCACCGTTTCTCATTATCAGTAAACTTCAAGAAGCCTGTAATAATAAAGAAACGCCGCCGCGGAACTTAATTATAATGCAAATATAAGATAAAAGGCTTTCATAAATATGTCAGAACTTATAGAGACCTTAAAAAGCGAGCGCGGGAAAAAAAACGGAGTAGCGGTGTTATTGTCAGGATTATCCGCAATGTTCTTTTTTTGCGGCTATGAGTTTGTGCGCTCTCCTATAGAATCAATATTTCTTAAATACTGGGATGCTACGGCAAAACCTTATGCCATCGCATTTGTTCCGGTAATGATGGCAGCAATAATATATTGCTATGGCATAATGCTTTCTAAAATCGGAGCTAAAAAATCCATGCTTGCAAGCATGGCCATAAGCGCGCTGATATTATTTCTGTCATGGATATTTTTAGACAATGCCGGAAAATGGCTTGTCTTTCTTATTCTCATATTCAAGGAAGCATATTCAGTAGTTATTTCTGAACAGTACTGGTCTTTCATAAACAGCGTACTGAAAGACAGCGAAAGCAAAATATTTAATGGCCCTGTAGCCGGCATGGCAGCATTAGGCCCGCTGCTGGGCGGCTTTCTTATTTCACAATATGCGGGAAAAATCGGAACTGAATATTTTCTTATTTTTTCAGCTTTAAGCATAGTGCCTGCGGCAATTCTTTCAAAAATAGCTTATGAAAGAGCTGGGGAACCGAAACCATCGGAATCCGAGAAAAACGGTAAAAAAGGGCATCTGCATTTGAGCGTAATATGGGAACACAAAACTGTGCTTTTCATAGCTCTTATCATTTTCTCCACTCAAGTAGTGGCAACGTTATTAGATTTCCGCTGGTCTCAGCTTGTACAGGGAGCAATACCAACGGTTGACGAAAGAACGGCGTATTTTGGCAGTTTCTGGATGAAAGTGAATGCTTTTTCTTTCATTATGCAGTTCTGCATTACCCCGTTTATTCTCCACTATATAAAGCGGCGCACAATACTTGTGGTGATTCCGGCAATACATGTAATAACATGCATCCTCCTAATATTTATGCCTTCATTAAGCATAGCGGCTTTTGCTTTTCTAATGTTTAAAGGATTGGATTATTCACTTTTCAGGGCAACCAAGGAAACGCTGTACATACCGCTTCCTTATGATGTGCGCTATAGGGCAAAACAAGTAGCCGATGCATTTATGTACAGATTTGCCAAAGGCAGCACTGCGGCGATATTTTCATTCTTCGGGATAAGGGGAATAACAGTTCTTCCGGCCATATATCCTGGCGTTGCGGCAGCATTCGCCGCTTTATGGCTTGTCCTTTCTTTCCCGTTAACCTCCAACAGGAAACAATTAAATCAAGGGAAATAAAACAAACTAATCTTAAAGCAAAAAAGGACTTCAAAAAATGAAGTCCTTTTTTCTTTATTCTTAATTTTAGATTAATTAATCAAACCAGCCTGCATTTTTGCCATAATTGACCAGACCATGATATATTGCCTCCGCAATTTTTTTTCTGACTTTAGGATCTTCCAGTTTTGGCCTGTCGGATGCATTGCACAAAAAGCCGGATTCCACTAGAACGGAAGGAAACCTGGCTCTTCTAAGCACCGCAAAATTTGCTTTTTTCACGCCCGTGGCTCCATTGGGAGGAATGCTGGTTTTAGCCTTGAACTGCTCCGCAATGGCTTCCGCAAGCAGATATCCGCTATTCCTGGCATTCATCTGCAGGAAAGTGTCTTGAGTCTGCTCTATGGCAAGAAGAGCTTCTCTTTCCTCGTCAGAAAAAACAGTATTTTCACGTGCTGCGACAGCCAGCGCTTCACTGTCCATTTTATCTTCTGTCATTGAGAAAATCTCAAAGCCATGAGGCTTACACGCATTGTTTGGATTTTTGCCAGCTGAATTTATATGAAGGGAAATGAAAGCGTCTGCCTTAAGGTTTTTAGCCATTGTGCTGCGTCCCGGCAATGTAACAAAATAGTCCTTATCCCTAGTCAGCACAGCCTTAAATCTGGAATCTTTTTCAAAAAGCTTTATCAGCTCTTTCGCCTGAAGCAGGTTAAGATCTTTCTCCTTTATAGTGCGTATTACTTTTGTATTCTTAACTTTTACTTTTTTACCTTTCTTATTTTTTTTATAGGAATATGTTACTTTTGTTATGTCAAAATGAGTTCCAGAGTCATGCCCTCCATGGCCAGCGTCAATGACTATAACTTTTTTTCCCCTGCGCTGCTCTTCGGTAACCACAACAGTCTCTGGAGCAGGCTCCGAGGCCGACTCATATACGCCGGCAGAGCCTGCAGAAATGCCGGAATCATCCAAGGGTTTTAATTCAGGATAAATATCAATATTCTCCTCATTGTTGTCAGACGCATTTTCCTGCGCTGACTGCATTGCGGCTAAGGATTCTATCTCATTATAATCGCTGCCATCATCAGATTCCTCGCTGTGAACCGAACCGGGCTTAGCCCTATAAATGTCTGAAACAAGCCTATCTGGAGATGACAGGCGAAAAACTTTTATCTCGCCAGCTTCAGATGACAGAGACACTCGCAATTCAGCGCCAGATTCTGTCTTAACAACTGAAACATCTTTGACCTCAGGGCCAGTTTTACCATCTGGAGCAGATATCCTAGAAACCGCTCCTGAAATGCGCAATATAAAAGAATCAGCTGTATGCTCCTCTTCCCACGAGCCAGGCTCAGATAAATTAAGCACAATGCGAGTTCTGTCCTCATGTGAACCGCAGCGCAAGGATTTAACCTCAATGGCATGCTGGCCCGAAGCAAGCTCATCTTTAGCAACAGCTGTTGAAGAAGCTTTTTCATTCACTGCCGGCTGTTTTTCATTTTTGAAAGAAATTTTCTTTCCGTATGCTTTTGCGAAAATATCTGAAGAAAGATATTCTATTGATAAATACGGAATTCCTGCCCTTACAAGCATGGGCTGCGAAAATTCAGCAGCGCTGCCATTTGTGTACACGGAATCAGAAGTTTCCTTAAATACAACTTGCAGCTTCCTGCTTTTAAACACTACCTTGCCTGATGCGGAAAGTACGTCTATCTTTCCGCTTAATGCCTTTGCGGCTTTTGAGGCCTGAACATATTCTTTGCCGTCTGAAATCCATATAGGCATTACAGCTGTCTTAGAATCATTCTTGAACATAGTCCTTTCTTCCGCAGCATAAGCAGCAGAAAATGCTGACAAGAGAAAAAGGAAAAAACAAAAAATTTTCTTTAACATTTCATTCTCCATCTATAAATCAAAATCTTTTAATCGTAACTTTATCAGGCTTAAGACCCAATAGCATATCAGCCATTTTGGAAAAATGTTCCGGGGCATCGCTTACTATGAAGCGGTCCGGCCCTTTCCGAAATGATTTAGCAAGAAGATTGTTTTCTTGCAAAATCTGACGCGAAGCATAGGCTGCCGCCATGGCTGAATTGACTATATGCACTTCATTGCCCATTACCCGCCGCACAACTTTTTCTATTAGCGGATAATGCGTGCATCCTAAAATCAGAGTATTTATCTTCTTAGACCGGTAAGGGGCAAGATATTCCAAAGCTGCTTCCTCAGTAACCGCCTTATCTGTCCACCCTTCCTCTACAAGAGGCACGAACAGAGGGCAAGACTGTTCCATAACCTCAATGTTTTTATTCGCTTTTGCCAGAGCCTTGGCATAGGCATGGCTTGATATCGTGGCTTTTGTCCCTATGACTAATATCTTTCCGCCGTAAGGCGTAGCAGCAATTGCCGCTTTAACGCCAGGCTCTATAACTCCGCATACAGGAACCTGGGACATTCGCCTTATTTCCGGCAAAGCCAGGGAGGTTGCCGTATTGCATGCAACAATAAGCATCTTAACCTTTTTCAGCAGCAGATAGCCGGAAATTTCTTTTGAAAATGAAATTACGGCATTCCTTGATTTAGTGCCATAAGGAACGCGGGCTGTGTCTCCGAAATAAATAAGCTTTTCGCAAGGCAAAAGATCTTTTACCGCCTTAAACACCGTAAGGCCGCCAAGGCCGGAATCAAATATTCCTATCGGGCTGGAAGAATAGTTCATTTTGTCCAGCCTTTCATTTCCCCGTATGCCATTATGCCATTATATATGGACCGGGCTATGCGCTTGCGCATCTGTCTGTCATCAATTTTCTGTTTATCTTCTGAATTTGTCATATATCCGGCAAAAACGCATACGGCTGGCATGTCTGGCAGCCTTAGCATTATAAAATCTGCCTTTCTGCTGCCATTATTCTTAAATGAAGTTCCTCTTGCCAGCTCGGAAGAAATAAGGTTTGAAAGCCTGGCGCTTTCTTCCCGAATGCTGAAACCGTCTTTTCCGCTTATAACAGCCTCAGCCGACGGTCTCTCGCTATCGCTCTCAAGTTCCATTACCGCATTTTCCCTTGCTAAAGTTTCTGACGCAGCAGAATCAGAAATATTTTCTGAAAGAGAATATACCTCAAAGCCTTTCGCAGAAGAAGAACGGCTTGAGGCATTGGCATGCAATGAAATAAAAATATCAGCTTTTATCTCGTTTGCTATGCGGCTGCGCTCCTTAAGAGGCATAAAAACATCTGAGTTTCTTGTAAGGACTGCCTGAAAATGCTCATTGCCTTCAAACATTTTATAAATCTCCTTAGCGAGGAGCAAAGCGAAATGCTTTTCAGTCAGACCGAATTTTCTTGGCCCGCCTAAGTCTTTACCGCCATGCGCAGGATCTATGACAACAATTCTCTTGCCAGCCTGCAAAGCAGGCTGAGAGGCTTCCTTTGCATTTTGTCTGCGGTTAATATAAGAAACTGTTGAAGAAGGTTCCTGATTTTTTTTCTTTTTGGGCTCTTCTTTCGGCAAATAATTCAAGCCTGAAGCTTTAAGCCCCGCCATAACAGAAGAAGACATGACTGTTTCCTTATTGTTTGGCACCGCCGCTTTTCTGATAGTCTTTCCTTTTTTATTTTTCGCTACAAGATACTTCTTTTTTGAAACATTGGAAGCATAAGAATTTTTCTTAATTTCAGGCTTTGCGCTTTCAGTATTTTTATTTTTCGCATTGGCTGTTAATTTTAAATTAGAGCTTTCCGGCGGAACAAAAGCATCTTGAGCGTTTAATGCGGAAGCAGGATACTGACCCGTCTGTCTAGCCTGGCTGGCATTTTCCTTTACAATGGCTGAGCCGCCAGAAGACAAAGGCCTGAGAACAGGATAAACTGAAATATCTTCTTCATCGCTTTCAGGCTCATCTAAAGATTCTTCTATAAATGAAGCCTGTGGCACAATGGCAATGGCTGACGGAATCTTATTTTTACCAGCAGAATTTCCCGTTTCTGATGATTTATTTTCACGAGAATATATTTCATCAGAACAGGCTATTTTTTCCCCAGGCTGAAGCTCATAAGCATCTATAACAATTCTGTCTGGCGAGGAAAGATTAAAGCATTCTATATGTCCTGCAGATGCAGGCAGAGCAAGAATTATTTCTGTTCTTGAATCGGACCGAATGAAATTAACTGCGCTTATCTCATTTCCGCAAGACTCTATTGAAGAATTAATATCCGAGACTGCACCAGGCACTGAAAGAATAAAAGACTCCTTAAGCCTTTTTTGGCTCCATGGCCTTTGGGATGTTATATTCAAGACAAGCCTCGTCTTACCTGAATGTTTTCCGCAACGGGCTTCAGTTATATGGGCAACCGGCTCCGAATTGCTCAAAGTTGCGGCAACCAAACTGCTCTGCAATGATTTTCCTTGAGGGAAATTTGTTTGCGGAAGCTTTGGCTGCGCCGCAATCGGAGTATTTGAGTGCTGCGCAAGATTTTGCGAAGTTTTAGGCTGAGCTTCTACAGGAGCAGCTGACTGTTTTTCTGAGGAATCATTGCTGCCGTCATTTTTTGCCATGACAGGCCGGCTGTTTTCATGGCTAAATGCAATTTTCCGGCCATAAGCCTTATGCAAATCCTCATCGGCAAGACATGCGGCAAGAACAAACGGAGTTCCAGCCCTTATAATAAGAGGGCGGGAATATGACTTTTTAATCCCGTTAATAGAAACACTGTCTGATGTCTCAGAAAAAAACAGCTTTGCGCGCTTTGCCGTAATTACTACACGGCCTGAGGCTGGAAGCAAATCCATTTTTCCGCCCAAAATTCTGGCAGACTGAGCTGCGCTTACATAATAACGGCCTTCATACATATATGTGTCAGCAGATCCTGCATTTTCACCATCTATGAGAAATACAGAATCCGCAGCCTGCGAAGATGCAGGCGAAGCTAATAACATGAATGCCGCTAATAACAGTGAAAAAAACATTCTGCCTGTCATTCTAGGACAATCCTGTAATCTTCCCAGGTAAGCTGGGGATCAGACATTATCTTCATCGGCCTGCGTATATTACGCTCAATGAGTCCCTGTTTCTTTTTCAATATCTCGCATAGAATAGGATGCACGACAATGCGCAGATTCCCGCCGGAAGCGCCCATAGTAAGGCCAAAAATCTCGCGCTGTATTTTTATTATTATGCTTTCGCTTGAAAGAACGCGGCCCGATCCATGGCATTCCGGGCACTCTTCCGTAAGCAGGCTGCAAGTGCTTTCCCGCTTTCTTTCTCTTGTCATTTCCACAAGTCCAAGCCTAGTAACAGGCAGAATTCTTATTTTCGCCCTGTCATTGCGGACAGCATGCTCAAGGGCTTCAACTAATTTATGCCTGTTAGAGGCTTTTTTCATGTCTATAAAATCTATCACGATTATCCCGCCTATATTGCGCAATCGCAGCTGGCGGGCGATTTCCTTGGCTGCTTCAAGGTTTGTGGCGGTTACAGTCTCTTCCTGCGATTTGCTGCCCGTGAAACGGCCAGTATTTACATCTATGGCGCACAATGATTCAGCTTCCTGTATGATAAGGCTGCCTCCGTTCGGCAATGGAACTTTTATTTTTCTTATGTCCTCTATTTCATTTTCTATGTCAAAAGCCTTGAATATGGGGGTTTTGCCTTCATACAGCTTAACCTTCCCTTTTAGCTCCGGAGACATTTTGCTTACGAAATCCAGCACATTCTTATAGTCTTCCCGGTTGTCAAGCATATATATGTCAGTCTCATCGGAAAGGACATCCCTTGCCACCTGCAAAGTCATGTCCATGTCCCTGTGAAGCAGGCAGGGAGGTTTAGAATGGTCAAATTTATTCTGTATGTTATCCCATAAGCGAAGCAGGAATTTCAGCTCCCTTTCAAGCTCTCTTTCCGAAGCGCCGTCGGCCTCCGTCCTAACTATGCATCCTTTTTTGCCAATCTTCTCAGGGCTGGCAATGCGGCGTATTATTTCGGAAAGCCTGGCACGCTCTTCCGCTTCCTCAATGCTCTTAGACACTCCGACAAAATCCTGAAAAGGGGTAAGCACCAGGTAGCGGCCAGGGAGAGAAACATCCATTGTTACCTTCATTCCCTTCGTGCTTATGGCATCTTTAGTAACCTGAACCATAACTTCCTGATCTTTCTTAAGCAGCTTTTCTATAGGTTCTTTCTGATTGCCTAACACATCAGAAATGTAAATATAGGCATTCTTCTCCATTCCTATGCGCATGAAAGCGCTGGAAATTCCGGGCAGGACATTCTCCACTACAGCCTTATAAATATTTCCAACTATATGTCCGGAACTGCGTCTTTCCCACATAAGCTCAGAAAGCCTTCCGTCTTCCACTATTGCTATTCTGGTTTCCTCAAATGAACTGTTCGCAAAAATTTCTCTGTGAACTCTTTCTTCCTGAAGTTCTTCTTTTTCTTTTGCCATAATAATTGCTCCTAAAATTTAAAATTGCGGCAGCTTAAAAAGCATTAAGCTCACCTTTTGAATCTTTCCATAATAAATCTATGCGCTCTATGAGCTTTATGCTCATGTCCTGTCCAAAAATGCTTAACACGGCAGACTCTGGCCTTATATTGGCTCCCTGGCTGAAAGCAAGCGTAAGAATGAGCGTTTTAGAATCTGCTGACATTTCAGAACCTATATATATGGATCTTATGTCAAAACGCTGCATTTTCCCCGAAGCCTTAACTCTTTCATAAATCCAAGAACTGGCCGCAAGGAATTCTGCAAGCCTGGCCTTGGAAAATTCATTTTCAGCCTCAATGCGGTATCTTACCGCATTGGCAGCTGCCTCAACCGCAGGGAAAAAAACCGGGATTCTCTTAGATGACATAAGAACATACTTATCATCATCAAAAAGATGTATTTTTTCCGCAGCTTCCTCTGCTGTCACAAAATCATATAGATACAAATCAGCAAATTCGCAACTGCTGAGGCAGCCTTCCGAAAGGGCCGGGCTGAACGACATTTTCGGAATGTTTTTGCCGCAGCATGGCAGGCCTGACGCGGCAGCCCGGCGGCGCAGTTCCCGAAGCTGATCTGCATGGGAAAAGCCAATCGCCTTATCCAGCCGGCTGAACCGCAGCCTTATGCGGGTATCAGGCAGATTATGAGCCAATTCGCCCAAATTAAAGCCATTCAATTTCATACAAATCGGTTTCTCCTGGAATAAACGGACTGGGCTATGCCTAGCGCAAGCATTGTAGCCATAAGGTTTGAGCCCCCATACGATATTAACGGCAGCGGTATGCCTGCAACTGGGGCAAAACCAAGCATCATGCCAAAATTTACTGAAAAATACACTAAAAACATAGCGAATATTCCGCCGCATACCAGGTATCCGAAGCGATCCCTGGCGACCTTTGCAGCAGACATGATACGGCGCATTAGCAACGCATAAAGCCCGGCTATCAGCGTCATTCCGAAAAAGCCGAATTCCTCCCCAGCAACGGCCAAGATAAAATCCGTATGGCGCTCAGGCACAAAACCCAGCCTTGACTGAGTGCCTGCATGAAGCCCTTTGCCAAGAAGGCCGCCCGAACCGATGGCTATGCGCGCCTGAAGCAGATTATATCCTGCCCCGCGAGGGTCTGACTCAGGGGACAGAAAAACTTCCAGCCTTTTCTGCTGATAGTCTTTCATTTTGCTCTGAACAAGCATGCCTGAAAAGAAACCGCATATTATCACTAAAGCCGCCACTGCGAAATATAACTTTGGAATGCCTACGTAAAACTTGCGGGCCATAAGATAAAGCATATATATCAATAATGCGACAGCAGCAATGAAAACAGCTGCGCTGCCCCAGGACTCTGAAAGGCCGTAGAAGTAATTGATAACAGGATTATCAGTCAGTTCAGGATGCAGTGATATAAGAGTCCACAATATAGGGAAAATTCCTGAAATAAAACCATATCCCAGTATTACAGCCAAGTGAAAAATGCTTGCTCCGGCTATGAAAAGCATAATAAGAACCACTGGGAAAGTGGCCACTATGGCAGAAAAATCAGGCTGAAGCATGAGCAGGAAAAACACTGGCAGGCATATAGCAAAAGCTCCAATGACTGTTTTAAGCTCTTTTATCCTGCCAATACGCTTGTCAAGAAAATTAGCCATGACAAGGATTACTCCCAGGCGAGCAAACTCAGAAGGCTGAACAGAAAAAAATGGAAGCCGATACCAGGAACAGGCCCCTTTCTCAGTAACTCCAAAAATAAGCACTCCGCCAAGGAAAACAAGCAGAAAACCATAAATAAATTTCCACTGATCCTGAAAAATCTGATAATTAAATTTCCATGCGGCAAAGAATGCCGCAAGGCCCATTGGAATTGCCATAAGCTGAACTCGCACTATGCGTTCATGGTGAGGCATTCCGGACACAGATGAAATAACAACCAGAGTGCCAAGAAAAAGGAGAGCCAGCATGCAAAAAAGCATGACAAGATCAATCCGGCTTTTCTTTAAGCCTGTAAGAGAATCATTCATTTATATACTGGCCTCCCGCTGCCATTTCTGAAGTTTTTGAGCTTTTCTTTAAGCCAAAAGATTCCTTTTTCTCAGGCGCAGAAGCAGTTTCAGATAAGGAAGGCATGGATTTCTCCGCAGCAGCCTTTATGTCTTCTTCCAAAACGGCTTCTATCACTGATTTTGCTATAGGGGCGGCTTCCGTAGAGCCATGCGCTCCATGTTCAACCAAAACTGCCACAGCTATTTTAGCAGGCTCGTCCCCCACTGTTCCATAAGCAACAAACCAGGCATGGTCTTCTCCATGAGGATTTTGAGCAGATCCTGTCTTGCCATACATTTTTACGCCTTTTATTCTAGCCATATACCCGGTTCCTTCTTCAATGACTGAATTTAAAGCATCTCGCACAAGACGCAGTGTTTCCGGTTTCATGGAAACAGTGCTTAATATCTCAGGCTTGGCATGAAAATTCTCCGCGCCGCCCGGCTTGACTATCCTATTAATATAATATGGCCTATAAAAAATGCCTCCATTCGCTATAGCGGCAATCATCTGCGCTGCCTGCATTGGGGTCATGAGGGTCTCGCCCTGGCCTATGGAAAGATTTAATGTATCGCCAATAAACCAATAGCTTTTTTTATCCGCGCGCGGGCCAGGACCGAAGACATTTCCTGCTCTTTCATAAGGCAGGTCTATCCCTGAAGGCTTTCCCAAACGGAAAGCCCTTGCAAAATTCTCTATGGCAAGGGCTCCGCATTTCTGAGAATTCACATAATAATAAACATCGCATGACTTAGCAAGCCCGGTTTTGAAATCCGCTTTGCCATGACCTTTATGATTCCAGCATTTGAAAACCCTGCTTCCGGCATCATAGGACCCATTGCATGTGACCGTATCTTCCGGGCGTATTTTTCCGCTTTCAAGCAAGGCAACTGATGTGATTATCTTAAATATAGAGCCTGGCGGGTATGTGCCTTGCAGGGCAACATTAAATTCAGGAAGCACAAGCTTCTTGTCACGCTCAGCTGACGGCTGCGCAAACTGATTCGGATCATAATCAGGCATTGAGGCAAAAGCCAGCAAAGAGCCATTTCTGGGATCTATGGCAACCACAGCCCCTTTTTTGCTTAAAGACTTCCTCAATCCTGCTTCGGCAGCAGCCTGCGCCTTAGAGTTTATTGTCAGGTATATGTCAGACCCTGAAATCCATTTGCGGCTTTCAAGCCTCTGTATGAGCCTGCCCCGATAATCAACCTCCAGATAAATGCCTCCGTCTTTGCCTTTCAAGACTTTCTCATACATTTTTTCAAGACCGTTCTTTCCAATAAGGGAATCCATGGAATAAGCTCTTTCTTTTGAAAATTTTTCCCAGTCCCTGGCATCCATTTTGCCAGTATATCCGATAAGATGACTAAGATATGCTCCAAAAGGATAATGTCTTCTGGCTTCTTCCACAGTCTCAAGGCCCGGATAAACGGCTTCAAGCTCTGACATTAGCAGCATTTCCCTGTCTGAAAGGTTTTCGGCTATACGCGCAGGCTTATCGCGCTTTGAGGCTTTCCTTATTATCTCCCGCACGCCTGCCTGGCTTATGTTAAGCCTTCGGCTTATGGCCAAAGACATTTTGTCAAGCATGGCATCCGAAAGGGCTGAAGATCCTTTTTCCCCCGGGAAATAAATCAAGCTAAAAGAAGGCCTGTTTGTAGCTATAGCCGCATTGTCAGCAGAGAAAATTCTGCCCCTAGGCGCAGACTGCGTAAGCACCTGAGTTCTGTTTCTATCTGCCATGCTCTTATATTTTTCTGTATTCACGAGCTGAATAAAAACAAGGCGAAATAGAAAAACCGCAGTGATAAAGGCAGCAAGAAGCCAAACAAAATCCAGCCTATTTTCCGGAAGGCGAACCTCAGCCATGTTCTGCTCCTATATCTTCAGTTCTTCTCATAGAAACGGAAAAAGCTCTTAAGGCCAAGCACCAGAAAAAACACAAAAGGCGCAGCTATGGCATTGAAGAAAGGAATCAAACAGAGATATTTTATTGAGAAGACAGAGCCATGGGCAAAAAGAGCTGTTAGCACCCAGCCCATAAGATAAGCCACCCAAGAAAAAAGAAATACCGCAACTGCCTGCGTAAACTTATCAAAGAAATCAAAACGCTGAGACACTGACTGCACAAGCCATGCGCAAGCAGTAAAAATAAGGGCATTAGCGCCAAGCGGACCGCTGCCGCGAACATCAGAATAAAGGCCAAGCAGAAAAGCCCATGACGAGCCTCTTGTCTTTGAGGAAAAAGATGCTGCTGCAAGGACTGTAATTAGTATAAAATCAGGGCTAAAGCCTGATATTGAAAGATATTTTTCCCACTGCCAGCAGAAAAGACACAATACTATCCAGAAGAAAGCTTCAGCCAAAGTTCTCATTAGTTTTCCTCCGCTGGCGGAATCAGGTCATCAGGAAGTTTATGCCTTATGACATAAACTTCCTTTAAGGAATCCAAATCTGCCGAAAGCTCAATGTCAGCAGAGATGAAGCTAACCTCTGAATCACGCTTATAAATTTTTGATAAAGTTCCAAGGCGCAAATTAGGCACATAAAGAGATGCGCTTGGTGCCGTAAAGACTTCCATGCCATCAGATAAAGGAAAATCTTCCGGAATATAAACGATTTTCATTTTAGAAGTTCCTGTGCCTTCCGCAAGAACCTCTTTGCCATTATGCCCTAAAGAAACAATTATGGAGCAAGCCTTATTGCCAGCAAGCATTATGCGGGAAAAATTTTTATTAGCTTCATAAACGCGGCCTATTAGAGAGGCTTTGCCAGACTGAAGGGATATAACAGTGTCATTTATGCGAACGCCATCCGCAGTGCCCTTATTTATAGTTATAAACCCATACCAGTTTCTTCTGTCCCTATCTGAAACGCGCGCCCAGGATCCCTGCCATTTCAATGTTTTTCCAAGATTCATTTCATCTCGGAGACGCATAGCCTCAGAAACTGAAGCTCTAGCATTTTCCAGCTCCAGTTCCAAGGATTTGACTTTTTCCCTAAGATTTCTGTTTTCCTGCTCTGTTGAAAAAATTTTGCGAAAATTCTCAGGCACTCCCCTAAGAAAAAAATCGGCTTGCTCGCCGTAATAAATTGCTGGATATAAAGAATATGCGCATACAGCCCTTACTGTATGCACAAAACCCGAAACAGGAAAAAGCAGCAAGGCAAGCGATATGGCCGCATATATTGCCGCTGCAATGTTAAACGACTCTTTTTCTCTCATAACTGCTTAAATGAGAGAGCAGGCCGGGACTATGCAATGTTCAGCGGTACGGCTTTAGCAGTTCCGCCTTATTTTGTATTTTATCAAGTTCTTCAAGATATTTGCCGCACCCAAGCGCAACGCAGCTGAGCGGATCTGCAGCCCTATGGACGGGCAGCTCTGTTTCCTTACGGATAAGCTCCGGGAAGCCGCGCAACAGCGATCCGCCGCCAGCCAAAACCATTCCCCTGTCTACAAGGTCGGAAGACAGCTCCGGCGGTGTTTCCTCTAGAACCTGCTTTATTACGTCTAGAATAAGTTGGACAGGCTCTAAAAGGGCCTGCCTTATGTCTTCTGATGTTACTAAAATCGTCCTTGGCAGCCCCTTAGCCTGGTCTCTGCCTTTCACTTCTATTGTTTTTTCTTCCTTCAGAGGGAAAACAGACCCAATCTGAACCTTAACCTGTTCGGCGGTTGTTTCGCCTATAACCAGATTATGTTTGCGGCGGAAGAACTGCACGATGCATTCATCCATCTCATCGCCTGCCACATCAAGGGAACGTGTTATGACCATTCCTCCAAGGGCAATTACAGCCACTTCCGTGGTACCGCCGCCAATATCGCAAATCATGCTGCCGTGCGGCTCTGAAACTGCAAGCTCTGACCCTATGGACGCAGCCATAGGCTCTTCAATCAAATGTACCTCGCGCGCACCGGCTTGTTCCGCAGATTCATGCACAGCGCGTTTTTCCACTTCCGTTATGCCGGAAGGGATGCTTATGACAATGCGCGGATGCAGAAGGCTTCTGCGGTTATGTACTTTACGTATAAAGTACTTTATCATTTCCTGCGTTACATCAAAATCCGCTATAACTCCGTTCCGCAGGGGACGGAGAGCGGTTATGTTTGCCGGAGTGCGGCCAAGCATTTTCTTGGCCTCACTTCCGACAGCGAGAACTTTTCGCCTGTTCTTATCAACAGCAACCACTGAAGGCTCGCGCAAAACAATCCCTTGTCCTTTTACATAAACTAAGGTATTAGCAGTGCCAAGATCAATGGCAATATCGTTAGAGAACAAGCTGAAAAAGTAATCGAACATTTTTTTAAACTATACCAGTTTTACCAATGCTATTTCAGCAGCATCGCCTTTGCGCTGTCCGAGCTTAAGAACGCGAACACAGCCGCATGCGCGTTCTTTATAGCGCGGAGCAATGACTTCAAACAGTTTCTTGTAAACGTTCTTGTCTTTAATTACACGGCGGACTTCAATATGACGTCCTTTTTTTGCATCGGTAATGATCTGCTCAACAACGCTGGTAAGTTCCTTGGCTTTCACAAGCGTGGTTTCTATCTTCTCGTGAAGCAGCAGGCTTGTAGCCATGTTGGAGAACATCGCCCTGCGATGGGAGCCGGTTCTGGAAAGTTTTTTGGCACCAAGATTCTTTATCATTTTTATATCCTCAATTTCCTGAATAGATCAGATTTTCATTCCGAGGGTAAGGCCCATTTCTATGACCTTCTCATTAATTTCTTCCAGTGTTTTCTGGCCGAAATTTTTAACGGTCAGCAGGTCTTCCTGTGTTTTGCTTACGAGTTCGCGGACAGTGCGGATGCCTGCCATTTTCAAGCAGTTCCCCGCGCGGGCGGAAAGCTCTATCATTTCCACTCCCTGATCCAGCTTCTTCTTAAGGTCAAGGTCTTCAGCCGTCTCCTTGTCAGAATTTGCGTCAGCAGAATTTGCGTCAGATTTTGAATCCGCGACAAAAGGCGTTACAGCTTTGCGAAGAAGCCCGGCAGCATAATTAACAACTGTCTCAGGTTCCACCGTGCCATCGGTCCATACCTCAAGCACAAGCTTATCGTAGTCCGTCTTCTGGCCTACGCGGGCATTTTCAACATTATAGTGCACTTTCACTATAGGAGAAAACACTGCGTCAGTCGGGATAAAATCTAAAGGAAGATTGCAACCAGGCATGGCCTTTACTTCGTCTGAAGTATAGTATCCCGTGCCTTTTGCCACTTCAATCTGCGCTTCAAGTTCAAAACCCGATTCTACATGAGCTATAACCAAGTCTTTGTTAATTATCGCAACATTCGGATTCTCGCCGATATCAGCTGCTGTAACTTCTTTTTTGCCTTTCACAGAGAGATACAAGGTCTGAGGCTCGTCGCTAGTAAGACGGACTCTCATTTTCTTTAGATTCAGGAGAATATTTATCACATCCTCCTGAACGCCGTTGACCGTGTCGTACTCGTGCCTGACTCCCTTAATGCTTACGGCAATAACCGCAGCTCCCTCAATGCTGGAAAGAAGAATGCGACGCAACGAATTGCCTATTGTATGGCCATATCCCTTCTCATAAGGTTCGGCTGTAAATTTTGCATATGTAGGGGTTTTTGAAGCTTCCTCAACAACTATGCTAGGCGGTATGAGCAGCTCTTTAGTAAAAACAGACATTGTACAGACACCTCCGTTAATTACTTGGAATAGAATTCAATGATAAGCTGATCATCAGCCTGTATGCTTGACTCAGCGCGGTCTGGCCAGCGGACAAGCTTTCCTGAATGCTTATCGCTATCCCATACAAGGAAACTAGGGCGAAGCGCAACCTTATCGGCATGCTCCAAACCCTGCTTCACTCCAGCGGTTTCCAGAAGGGCAGTATCAATAGTAATCTCATCGCCTATTTTCAGCAGATAGGAAGGTATATTGATGCAGCGTCCATTCACGCGGATATGGCCATGGCTAACAAGCTGCCTGGCTGTTTTAAGCGAAACAGCAAAACCTAAGCGGCGAACTATATTATCCAAGCGGATTTCTAAATAACGCATGAGAGTTTCGCCTGTGCCGCCGGGAGTCTTGGCGGCATTGACAAAGAAACGATGGAACTGGGCTTCGCTCATTCCAGCGCTCATGCGGGCAATCTGCTTTTCGCGCAGATGCTTGCCGTAATCGGACATTTTGCCGCGGGGGCCATTATTAGAGAAACGTTTATCTGACTGCGCCTGCTTATCGACAGGGCAATTGTTGAAGCACTTTGTTCCCTTAAGAAACATTTTTTGGGAAAGCTTCTGGCACTTTTTGCAAATCGGGCCTGTATATCTGGACATCTTTTGCTAATCTCCTTGATTAATTCTTGCCTGTCCGCCGCAATTACACGCGGCGGGCTTTGGGCGGGCGGCAGCCGTTATGCGGAATCGGCGTTATGTCGCGGATTGAAACTATGCGTATTCCGGCAGCTGCTACGCCGCGGATAGCTGTTTCCCTGCCGGGACCGGGGCCGCTCACGAGAACCATGGCCTGCTTAACGCCATATTCAAGAGCACGGGCTGCTGCCTTTGATGCTGTTATCTGCGCTGCGAACGGCGTGCCTTTCTTTGTGCCGCGGAAGCCGTTGCTGCCTGATGTGGACCAGGCTATTGCGCCGCCCTTTTCATCAGTAAAAGTAATAATAGTATTGTTAAAGGAACAATTGATGTAAACCTTAGCAAAGGCCACCGTGCGGAGACGGCGCTTTACCTGGGGCTTTCCTTTTTCCATATTCTGTTTTGCTGCCATTTTTGTAAATCTCCTGTTATTCAGTTTACTTCGGGCGGATTAAAAACCGCCCGAGAGATCACTCAGTCTTTCCTCCGGAACCGACAGTGCGTCTTCTTCCGCGGCGCGTACGAGCATTGGTGCGTGTGCGCTGGCCTCTAGCCGGAAGATTTCTGCGATGGCGATAACCGCGATAGCTGCTTATTTCAACATATCGCTTGATGTTCGCATTTACTTCACGGCGCAACTCGCCTTCAACTTTATACTCATGCTGGATGTGAGAGTTGAGCAGACCGACCTGATCTTCAGTGAGGTCTTTAACCCTTATATCGGCAGGAATCTGATTTTTAAGACTCTCCAATATCTTGGCAGCCAGGGGACGGCCAATGCCGTACACGTTGGCAAGCGCCACACATAGTTTTTTCTCTTTGGGCAAATCTATGCCCGCTATTCTAGCCATACTGACTTTCTCCTTAATTCCTTTAAAAGGCTGCTCCGTCGGCATTTCAGCCTGGGCAGCGCTATTATTTTATCCCTGCCGCTGTTTGTGGCGGGGATCCGAGCATATCACACGGACCACGCCCTTGCGTTTTACAATAACGCATTTATTGCAGATCTTTTTTACGCTGGCTCTGACTTTCATTTCAAATAACCTCTTCAATTTTGCGTTTACTTTTCCCTGTAAACGATCCGACCTTTGGTCAGGTCATAGGGAGACAGCTCCAAGCGAACCTTGTCGCCAGGGAGTATCTTAATGTGGTGGATGCGCATTTTCCCAGAGATTATGCCAAGTATAATCTTTCCGGGAGGAATTTCCACTCTAAAGCTCGCATTGGGCAATGTTTCTTTTACGATGCCTTCAACTTCTATTTTTTCGCCGTTATCGGACATATTTACTATATTATACCAAATATAACTGGTATTTTTCACTCCATTGTAAGTATTTCGCAGCCGTCTTCGGTAACGGCTACCGTATGCTCAAAATGAGCTGCATAGCTTCCATCTTCGGTGATCGCAGTCCAGCCGTCTTTAAGGATTATCAAATCGGGATCACCGAGGGATAACATTGGTTCAATTGCCAGCGTCATGCCGGCTTTGAGCATAGGGCCTGTTCCCGGATAGCCATAATTGGGAATAGAAGGATCTTCGTGCAGCCTGCGGCCCACTCCGTGTCCTGTAAATTCTTCAATCACGCCCATCCCATGCGCTTCGGCATAGCTGCCTATGGCACTGGAAACATCACCAAGCCTCGCACCCGCTTTTACTTTGGATAAACCTATTTCAAGCGAGCGTTCGGTAACTTCTATTAACTTTGCGGCTCCTCCGGAAATTGTCCCTACCGGGACAGTTATCGCGGCATCGCCGTAAAAACCATTTATTATGGCTCCCATGTCCATGCTGACAATATCGCCATCTTTAAGGATGCGCTTGGCAGATGGAATGCCATGAACTATTTCCTCATTCACTGAAACGCATAGCGTGGCCGGGTAGCCATTGTAATTTAGGAACGCAGGCTTTGCGTTCATCTCTTTAAGGCAGTCTAAAGCAAATCGGTCTAAGTCAAGAGTTGAAATGCCAGGCTTAACAACAGTCCGCAGTTTTCTTAATGTTACAGCCACTGCGCGGCAAGCCGGACGCATAAGTTCTATCTCTTCAGGGGATTTTATATAAATCATTTTATTTGTTTATTCCCAAAAGAGAGGATACAGCTAAGTCAACTTCTTCCGGTTTTCCTGAGCCGTCCACGGCATGGAATATTCCTGCCTTCTTATAGTAGCTTACGAGGGGCTCAGTGAGCTTGCGATATGATTCAAGCCTCTGTCGTATCACATCTTCCCTGTCATCCGCCCGCTGCAAAAGCTCTCCGCCGCATTCATCGCAGATTCCTTCTTTCTTAGGCTTTAATGTTTTCAGATTATATATCTTCCCGCATTTAGAGCAGGTTCTGCGATAAACCAGACGCATTATAATTTTCTCATCAGGCACATCCAGGAAAATCACCGCATCGGTCTTTCTCCCTGTTTCCTTAAACCATACGTCAAGGCCTTCAGCCTGAGCTATGCTTCTGGGAAAACCGTCAAAAAGAAGCCCGCTCTCTACTCCTGCCAGACGAGACTTAACCATATTAACAGTTATGCTGTCTGGCACGAGATTTCCCTTAGATATATATGACTCAGCTTCAATGCCAAGAGGTGTCCTGGCTGATATTTCCGCACGGAAAATATCGCCAGTTGAAACATGCTTCATGCCAGTTGCGGCAGCAAGCCTCTTCGCCTCTGTGCCTTTGCCTGAACCTGGAGCTCCTAAAAGAATAATGTTCATTTTCTTCACTGGCCTACATTAAACCAGCGGCCTTTAACTTTAGAATTCTTATAAAAGCCTTCATAATTGCGCATGACGAGATGAGCTTCAGTCTGCGCTATTGTGTCCAAAGCAACGCCCACGACAATCAGCAGAGATGTTCCGCCAAAATAGAATGGAACATTGTATTTTGCCCGCAGATAGTCAGGCAATACAGCAATCAGCGAAACAAAAATAGCGCCTGCGAATGTGATGCGGTTCAGCACCCATTCTATATGCTGAGCAGTAGGTTCTCCAGGACGTATGCCGGGAATAAATCCGCCCCATTTTTTCATATTGTCTGCCAAATCTTTAGGATTAATGCTTACAGAATTATAGAAATAGCAGAAGAATATGATTAGCGCCACATAGATAAGCTGATACCATACGCTTGTATGGTTCATCATATTCATAAGGGTCTGCGCCCATGAAGCAGTAGGATTGAAAGAGCCTATGGTATACGGAACGCTGAGAAGGGAAATAGCGAATATGACCGCTATAACGCCGGACTGGTCAACTTTAAGAGGCAAGAATGTGGAAGCTCCTCCCATCATACGGCGGCCTACCATGCGCTGGGCATACTGAACCTGTATTTTGCGCTGCGCTGTCTCAACCCATATAACGAAAGCCGTTATTAGGACTATAAGACATATAAGGAACAAAGCCGTTATTAAGCTGACTTCCTCTACCTGCACAAGGTTTATCATCTTTGATATTGCTCCGGGCAAGCCATCCACGATGCCGGCAAAAATTATCAAAGAGATACCGTTTCCTATTCCCCTTTCAGTCATCTGTTCGCCAAGCCACATAACAAAAACTGTGCCTGTGGTAAGCGTAAGAACTGTCGTAAAATAGAAAGATGCAGTAGGATTATTGACTAGCGAAGGCCCGCTTCCGCCCATATGCGTAAGAGCCATTGTAAGGCCTAAAGACTGGAAGAAAGCTAAGAACAGCGTGAAATAACGCGTAAACTGTATTATTTTACGGCGTCCGCTCTCTCCCTCCTTTTGAAGCCTATCGAGAGCAGGGAATACATGCGCTCCCTGAACCAGGCTCATAATAATAGAGGCGTTGATGTATGGCATAACGCCTAATGAGAATATTGAAAACCGTCCCAATGCGCCGCCAGAAAATATGTTCAGGAAGCCCAGCAGGGAATTTGCTGAATTGTTAAAGAGGGCCTGAAGCGCGGCAGTGTTAATCCCCGGGATAGGAATAATGGCGCCCAGGCGATATATCGCCAAGGCGCCCATAACGAACAATATCCTCTTTTTAAGTTCCTGTACTTTGAAGATATCAGTTACGTTTTGCATTATTTTTTGTCCGTCTCAGTTTTTTTTGCTTCCAGCACTGAGGCTTTTCCTCCAGCCTTTTCAATCTTTTCGATTGCGCTCTTGGAGAAAGCATGCGCTGAAACCTTAAACGATTTTTTTAGATCGCCGTTTCCAAGCACTTTGACGCGGCAGCCGCATTTTACGAAACCGCGTTCTTTAAGGGTAGCAGGAGTAATGTCAGCGCCTGCGTCAAAATATTCTTCAAGAACTGACAGATTGACCCATTCATATTCAGTGCGGAATTTAGTATTATTGAAACCGCTCTTTGGAGTGCGGCGCCATAATGTAGTCTGTCCGCCTTGGAAGCCTCTCGGCTTAGTTCCGCCGGAAGTAGAGTGCTGTCCTTTCTGTCCGCGGGTACAAGTCTGGCCATGGCCGGAGCCCTGGCCTGTGCCAAGGCGTTTGCGGCGATGTACGGAACCCTTTTTGGGAGTAAGTTTATGAATGGAGGCCATGTTATTTTTCTCCTCTTATTTTACGTATTTCTTCTTGTGTTTTAAGGCGTTTTAAGGCATCAAATGTGGCATACACAGTATTGAAAGCATTGTGAGCGCCAAGATTCTTGGTAAGAAGATTCTTAACGCCGGCAGCTTCCAGCACTGCGCGTATGCCGCCGCCAGCTTTGAGGCCGGTGCCTTTCATGGCGGGCTTCATCCAAACATGCCCTGCGCCAAAGTGACCTTCAATCTCATGCGGGATTGTGGAATCTAAAACCGGGAAGGTTATCTGAGACTTCTTAGCTTCAGATGTGCCTTTTTGTATTGCGGACTGAACCTCATTTGACTTGCCAAGGCCGACACCTACTGTGCCATTGCCATTTCCCACTACCACTAAAGCGGCAAAGGAGAAACGTTTTCCGCCCTTCACAACCTTTGTAACGCGGTTTATGGCAACAACAACAGTCTGTTCTTCTTTTTCCTCATTAAGAGTTATTTCAGTCTGATCCATCTGATCCTTGTCTTGGGCAGTGGTCAGTTTATCGGTTTTTAACTGTTTTTGGGGTTTTAGCATTTGAGCTTTCTCCTGTTAGAATTTAAGGCCGCCTTCGCGGGCACCGTCTGCAAGGGCTTTAATGCGGCCGTGATAAATAAGACCGGCGCGATCGAAGCATACCTCGGTAACGTTGTTTTTTATTGCACGCTGGGCAACCAGCATGCCTACTTTCTTGGCGGTCTCAATGTTCTTACCGGATTTCAGCTGTCCCTTGAGCTCTTTGTCAAGACTGGAAGCCGCCGCAATGGTAGTTCCCGTATTGTCATCAATTACCTGGGCATACAGATAGCGGGAGCTGCGATACACCGCCAGCCTTGGGCGGCGTATCCCGTTTGCGAAAAGCTTGCTGCGGGAGCGTTCCTTACGGAACTTATATCTTTCCTGTTTGCTAATCATAACTTTTATTCCTCAGTGTGTTATTTCTTCGCACCGGAGCCTGCAGCTGCAGTCTTGCCGGCCTTGCGGATGATGTGCTCGCCCTGATACTTAATGCCCGTGCCTTTATAAGGCTCGGTTTTCTTTATTCTGCGTATCTGGGCAGCAATATTGCCTACGGCCTCGCGGTCAATACCCTTGATGGTAAGCGTTGTCTGCTTAGGATCAAAAGACATTTTTATGCCTTCAGGTATGTCCACTATAACGGGATGGGAGAAGCCAAGCTGAAGAGAAATCTGCTTGCCCTTAACTTCGCCCTTAAAGCCAACGCCAGTGATTTCAAGAACCTTTTCAAACTCTTTGACCACTCCGCTGACCATATTCTGAATGCGGGCCCGGATTGTGCCAAAAAGAGCGTCCTTGTTCTCTGCGCCTTTTTCAATGCTTACATTAATCTGCTTTCCGTCTGAAGCCACAAGAATGCCAGCCGGAATGCCTAAAGAGAGCTTTCCGAGAGGGCCTTCAACGCGGACTTTCTCATTTTCCACAATGACTTTTACTTTTTCAGGAATTATGACGGGTTTCTTTCCGATTCTGCTCATGAGATGATTACCTCTTTAAAATGATATTTTACCAAACCTGGCAGATGACCTCGCCGCCAACTTTCTGCTCGCGGGCTTTCTCATCTGTAAGAAGGCCCTTAGAAGTGGAAAGAATCGTTACGCCAAAAGCGGCGCGAACGCGCGGAATGTCTGTATAGGCGCGATATATGCGCAAGCCAGGCTTAGAAATGCGGCGCATTCCTACAATAACAGGCTGCTTGTCCTGCGTGTATTTGAGCGTAATGCGGATAACGCCGCGGCTGTCCACGTTTTTATCAGTCTTAGAATCCACAAGCTTATAACCAGTGATAAAACCTTCTTCCTTGAGCAGCTTCACTACGCCAGCCTTAATCCCAGAATAAGGGATGTCAACTCTTTCTTTCCGCTTAGCGGAGGCGTTCTTTATTGAGACCAACATATTTGAAATAGGATCCATTCTTTTTTACCTCTTATGTTGCTGCCGGATTACCAGCTGGATTTTTTCAGGCCGGGGATAAGGCCTTCGTGGGCCATTTTCCGCAGACATATTCTGCACAGGCCGAAATCGCGATAATAACCGCGCGGGCGTCCGCAAATCTGACAGCGGTTGCGCTGGCGCGTGGAAAATTTCTGCGGTTTGCGCATCTTTGCCATCCAAGCATATGTAGCCATATTAGTTTCTCCTCAGTGGCGCTTATTTCGCCTTCTTGAAAGGGATGCCAAGCTCTTCAAGCAGCATCTTTCCCTTTTGGTTATCGCCGGCATCAGTAACGAATGATAAATTCATGCCGTGAGCCTTCGGGGAGCGTTCCATATTTATTTCAGGGAATATGTGATGCTCTTTAAGGCCGATGTTCAGATTGCCGCGGCCATCAAAGAATTTAGGATCAAAGCCCTGGAAGTCGCGGATGCGGGGAACCGCAAGTGAAACAAAGCGGTCAAGGAACTCATACATGCGCGTTCCGCGAAGAGTTACGCGTACGCCTATGGGCATGCCTTCGCGCAGCTTGAAGTTAGAAATTGACTTCTTCGCGCGGCGCACCTGAGGGCACTGGCCAGTAATAAGAGCAAGATCTTCTTTCACAAGATCCAAAGCCTGTATGTTCTCTTTTGCTTCGGTAACACCGACATTGATCACAATTTTCAAAAGCTTTGGAGCCTGCATCGGAGACTTCACTCCAAGCTCTTTCATAAGCTGAGGAAGAACCTTTGAGGAATAAAGCTCTTGAATACGGGCTTTATAGCCCTTGGGAAGAGGAGCCGGCTTGCCTTCTGCAAGTACTACGCCTGTTCCTGGGAGAGAGGGTCTTCCCCCTCTCTGGTTCTTGGCCTGTTTTCCGGCGGCTGGTTTCTTTGCTGTTTCTTTTGCCATTTAAATTTACCTCTATATGATGAGTTCGCCGCACTTTTTGCAGGCGCGGTGCTTATCTCCGCCCTGAAAAACAATTTTTACTCCTGCGGCTTTTCCACATTTAGGGCAGACAAGCCTCACATTTGAAATGTCAAGCGGGGCTTCCACTTTATGGATACCGCCTGGTTTGTCTTTGGTGTTCTTTTTGTGCTTGGACACAATATTAACGCCAACTACAGTAACTTTATGCTTTGCCGGCAGTATTTCTTTTATCTCGCCTTTCTTGCCTTTGTCTTTTCCGGCAAGAATGACAACCGTGTCTTTCTTTTTTAATTTCATAGGTTCAAGCCTCTTATATTACTTCAGGAGCAAGCGAAAGAATCTTAAGGAAGTTCTTTGCGCGCAGCTCACGGGCAACCGGACCGAAAACGCGGGTGCCTTTAGGTTCACCGTTAGCATCAATGATGCAGGCAGCGTTCTCGTCGAAGCGGATGTATGAGCCATCTGGGCGGCGAGCTTCTCTGGCTACGCGCACCACTACGGCCTTTACCACGTCGCCCTTCTTAATGGCGGCATGAGGATTAGCCTCCCTTACGGAGCAAACTATGGTATCACCAAGATAGGCAAACCTGCGATAGCTGCCGCCGTTTATGTGGAAGCACTGAAGTTTCTTTGCGCCGGAATTGTCGGCAACGTTCAGAATCGTTCTCAGCTGTATCATAAAACTCTCTCTGTATAAACCTTATTTAACTGCCTTCTCAACAATGCGGCTTATGCGCCAGCGTTTCAAGGCTGACATAGGGCGCGTGCTCTGTATTTCCACAACATCGCCGACATGAGACTCATTGTTTTCGTCATGCGCATAAAATTTATGGACACGGCGAAGCGTTTTGCCGTAAACGCCATGCATAATGACATGGTCAACGCTTACCACGCGCGTCTTCAGGGCTTTGTCGGAAGTCACGATTCCGCGCAGCACTTTGCGTCTGTTAACTCTTGCTTCGGTTTCGTTCATGGTTATTTATTCTCCGCAGATTTCTCTTTAGCCAATTCGCGTTCTCTCAGGATTGTTTTCATAAGAGCAATTTTGCGCCTAGCAGTACGGGCCTCAACCGGATTGGAAACCGGAGCGGTCATACGTTTGAATTTAATCTCAAAGATTGTCTTCTTAAGTCCTTCAATCTGGGACAGTATTTCGTCATCTTTCAGATTTCTGATACTCTCTTTTTCTCTTCTTTTCATATAAAAAACTCCTGATTAATCCTCGCGGCTAATGAATGTAGTCTTAATAGGAAGCTTATGAGATGCCAGCCTGAAGACCTCCTTGGCTGTGGCAACATCAAGACCTTCTATTTCAAACAGAATTCTGCCGGGCTTAACTACGGCTACCCAAAATTCAGGGGCGCCTTTTCCCTTACCCATACGGGTTTCCGCAGGATGCTTTGTGATGGCTTTATCTGGGAATATGCGAATCCACAGCTTGCCCTTTTTTCGCAGGTATCTTACGATACATACACGGCATGCTTCAATCTGGCGGGCTGTAATCCAGCGCGGCTCAAGAGCCTTCAGGCCAAATTCGCCGAAAGCTAAGGAAGTTCCGCGTTTCGCAAAGCCTTTAATTTTCTGACGGGTCTGCGTCTTGCGGTATTTAACTCTTTTAGGCATCAACATGGTTGAATCTCCTTAACATAGAATCAGGCCTGCTCCGTGACGGTATCTTCTGCCGTCACGGTAACTTCTGCCGGGTTCTCATCTTGCAGTTTTAGCAGCTGCTCCCTAAGCTCGCGAGGGGTCTTTGCGAAGAACAGCTTTTTGAATATCCATACTTTTATTCCGATTTTACCCATTGTTGTATGAGCTTCAACGAAACCATAGTCGATATCCGCGGAAATAGTCTGAAGAGGCACGCGGCCTTTGCGGAACCACTCAGTACGGGCAATTTCAGCGCCGCCGAGGCGGCCCGCAGCCATTATCTTAACGCCGAGGGCGCCAGAAGACATTGTCCTCTCCATTGCGCGCTTAATGGCGCGCTTGAAGGAAATGCGCTTCTCAAGCTGCTGGGCAATGGACTGGCCTACGAGAGTAGCATCCAGTTCCGGCATTTTGATTTCTGCCACATTGACAAAAACCTTGCGCTTTCCGGTAAGTTTTTCTATATCCTTCTTCAGTTTTTCAATGTCGGCGCCTTTGCGGCCTATTACTACGCCTGGGCGTGCAGTGTGTATGCTTACTTTCAGATAAGCTCCGGCGCGCTCAATGTCTATTCCGCTGACTGAAGCATTCTGAAAACGCTCTGAGATCATTTTGCGTATAGCATAGTCTTCGCCAATGAGTTCCGGCATTTTCTTAGGAGAGAACCAGCGTGACTGCCAGTCCTGTATATAGCCGAGTCTGAGACCCTTAGGATGAATTTTCTGACCCATAATTCTCGCGGCGCCTCAGCGCTTCGCCTCCTTGACATCTGAAACAAATACTGTAATATGGCACATTTTGCGTTTAAACGGCATTGCGCGGCCCTGCGGGCCGGGCTGCACGCGGTGCAGCATTTTCATCGGGCCCTGATCGGCATAAGCCGCAGTAACCCAGACCTGCTTCAGGTCTATTTTTCTGCCCAGCTTCACGGCAAGGTTTGCGCCGGCAGACTGTATAGCCTTGTTTACAACAACGCATGCGCTCATGGGAGTGTTGTTGAGAATATGGCCTGCTTCATAAAGGGTTTTTCCTTTAATCGCATTCAGCAGCAGCGCAACTTTGCGGCGGCCATAGCGTTGATATTTAAGATGGCACTTTGCTTCCATTTGTATTTCTCCGTATTATACCTAAAGAACTAGGTTAATGCCGTAGCCTCCTTGGTATGAGATGCGCCGTGGCCTCTGAACATGCGAGGGAAAGAAAACTCTCCGAGCTTGTGGCCTACCATACGCTCATTGATATAGACAGGCAGGAATTTTCTGCCATTGTGCACCATTAAGGTATGGCCGATGAAGTCAGGGGTAATGGTGGAAGAACGTGACCAGGTTTTAAGGGGTTTCTTTTCTCCGGCCGCATTCATTTTCTGGATTTTTTCCAGAAGAGAAGGTTCTACATAAGGTCCTTTCTTAGAAGATCTGCTCATTATATATCTCCGTTACGCAGTTTTATTCTTGCGCCTGTCCTGCACTATCATCCAATTCCAAATCTTAGACTTTGTGCGGGTCTTGAAGCCTTTTGAAGGCTGATTCCACGGTGAGCGCGGAACGTTATTGCCTTTTGAGTGGCCGCGGCCTCCGCCAAGAGGATGATCAGTGGCATTCATTGCCGCACCTCTGACTGTCGGCTTTATACCGAGATGGCGTTTGCGTCCGGCTTTACCGAGAGTAATTGTATTGTGCTCAATATTGCCTACCTGTCCTATTGTGGCCATGCAGTTCTTAAGAAGCTTGCGGATTTCACCGGAAGGCATTTTCACAAGAGCATAATTGCCTTCCTTGGCCATAAGCTGCGCCATTGCGCCTGCGGCGCGTACAAACTGAGCTCCCTTTCCGGGAATCATCTCAATGGCATGTATGAATGTTCCGTCAGGGATATTTGCCATCGGCATGGCATTGCCAACGCTGATTTCAGCCTGAGGGCCATTTTCCACTTTGTCGTTCACTTTCAGGCCAAGAGGAGCAGGGATATAGCGTTTATCGCCATCCGCATATACGAGAAGAGCGATTCTTGCATTTCTGTTAGGATCGTATTCTATAGATGCTACTCTGGCCGGAACTCCAAATTTATCGCGCTTGAAGTCTATAACGCGATAACGGCGGCGATGGCCTCCGCCTATATGGCGTACCATAATCCTGCC
This sequence comes from Elusimicrobiales bacterium, assembly GCA_024681855.1. Classification (GTDB taxonomy): domain Bacteria; phylum Elusimicrobiota; class Elusimicrobia; order Elusimicrobiales; family UBA9959; genus CACZRG01. Next base: position 25,127 of record JAILAB010000055.1, on the reverse strand, counting down.
TGTATTGTTGCGGCCTCCGGTTTTGCGGAGTCCTTTTATAAGACGTTTCTCAGGAGCTTTTTTTGTAAGATCTGAGAAATCCGCCATTTGCATAGTGCGCCTTGAAGGCGTATACGGTTTGAATGATTTCACTGGCATAATTGCTTATTCTTCCTTTTTCTCGTCAGTTACTTAGGGAGGCTGGCCACATCTATTTTCTGGCCTTCCTTAACAGTCACCATCGCTTTTTTCCAGTCGCTTCTATAACCCTCGAAGCGGCCCACGCGGTGAATTTTGCCGGAGATAATGCTGGTTCTGACATTAGTCACTTTAACCTTGAATATTTCCTCAACGGCTTTCTTTATTTCAGTTTTATTGGCTTTAAGATTAACTTTAAAGCAATAGCAGTTCTGCGCATCTTTAAGATTTACGCTTTTCTCGCTTAAAATAGGGGAGATAAGAACTTCTGTTATATGCATGGCTTAGTTCTCCTTGGAGGCCTTGTCCTCTATTTCCTTGAGGGCTGCCGCCGTTATGACAATTTTCTCATTGCGAAGCACTTCATAAGCGTTCAGGTTCTTTGCTAAGCAAAGGCCAAATCCGGGAATATTCCTGGAGGCTGTCATGAAAGCTGCTTCAGGCTTCTCGCTGACGAAAAGCACAGTCTTTTTAAAGTTAAGAGCTTTGCGCAGATCATTGAGCTCTGCCGTTTTAGGCTTGTCTAACTCAAGATTTTCAATTACAAGCACAGAGCCTTCAGAGAGGCGATATGAAAGGGCCTGGAACAAACCTGCGGAAAGCTTCTGCTTAGGCAGGTACTGGCGATAAGAGCGTGGCTTAGGGCCAAACACAACGCCGCCTTTTCTCCATATAGGCGAACGGGTTGAGCCTTGGCGCGCGCGGCCTGTTCCTTTCTGTTTCCATGGCTTGCGTCCGCCGCCAGACACTTCTGAGCGTGTCTTCGTGCAGGCAGTTCCGCGATGCTTATTAGCCAGGTAATAGCGGACTATTTCATGCAGGAAGTGCTGATCGGGTTCTACCGACAAAACTGAAGGGACGCTGGAAGTTCCGATTTCTTTACCTTTAATATTTAAGAGTTTTGTTTCCATGTTGCTTGACTCCGTTCAGGCTTATTTCTTCTTTTTATCTGTCTTAGCGCCTTTTTTCTTAGGCTGAGAAGCAGAGGGCTTGGGAATGCGCTTATTTGTGTTTCTTATGCACACAATGCTGCCCACAGGGCCTGGCACTCCGCCATTAATAAGGATAAGATTCTCTTCAGGAATGACTTTTATGACTTTCATCTTCTGAACGGAAACTTTTTCATTTCCAAGATGTCCGGCCATTCTCTGGCCAGGCATTACGCGGCCAAGGGAGCGGCGTGAGCCCAAAGAGCCTGGAGCGCGTTCTCTATCGCATGCGCCATGGCTTGCAGGCTGGCCTTTAAAATTGTGGCGTTTCATTCCGCCAGCAAAGCCCTTTCCCTTGCTTATGCCCTGAAGGTCAACATAATCACCAGCAACAAATCTCTCAACGCCAGCGACCTGGCCTGCTTCCGCGCCAGAAAGGTTTTCTACGCGAAATTCGCGAAGATGCCTAAGCGGGGATACGGCAAGCTTAGCAGCAAGCTTCTTTTCCTGCCTGGTGGCATTTTTTTCTTTTTTTTCGCCGAAACCAAGGCATACAGCGGAATAACCGTCTTTTTCAGCTGTTCTGGTATAAGCCACTTTGCAGGGGCCGGCTTTAATTACAGTAACGCCCTTGAGCGTTCCGTCTTCTCCAAAAACTTGGGTCATACCAAGCTTCTCGCCGACCAAGAATTTATGTTCTTTCGGCATTTCCTGAGCCTTTGCGGCTTCAGGCTGTTTATTTTCTTCACTCATGACCTTTATTAGCTCCTTTAGCTAAAATAACCGCGCATGCCCTCTTGGCAGCGGCGCGGCTCATAGAAACAAAAAAACGCCCTATTCGGAAATCTTTTAATTTCCGGATACGGAAAAACACACAGACGTACAGTTTCTATGATTCAACCCGCAGCAGAAGAGACATAGTTCCTGCTTCTGCTATAGGGCCGCCGAAGGTATTCCGCAGAACGCGACGGCGTAAACAATAAAAACCTCTTTTTCAAAGAGACCGCCAATGCGGCGGCAATTACTGCACTATTATTTATAATAGCATAACAGCAACCGGCATGTCAAATAAGCTTCATCAGAGGTTATAATATGACAGTATCTCCCCACTGACATTATAACATAATGAGCAAAGATAAATCTATTTCAGCCATAAATACAATAAATAAATTGCAGCATTGCCATGCGGCATTGTCAAAAAAAAGGAAGCCCATTTTAAGGGCTTCCTTCCATTCATTTCTTAATGCAGGGATAAATTCACCAGCGGAATTTTTCTCCTGATATTTCTTCCAGCCTTGATTCAACTATGCGATCTTTTGAAGCTTTTTTAGCATTAATCTTTTCTTTCTGTTCAGCAATATTTTCCTCCATTTTTTTCAGGCGGCTCTGCTGTTCCTCAATGCGCAGATCAAAAAGTTTTTCAAGACTGGCTTTCAATTCTGCCTTAGAGGCCTCCTTCTCTTCTTTTGGAGCCTTGCGGTATTTAAGCTCAAGCTCGCGAACTTCGGTTTCCAGGCTTACGCTGGCAACCACTTTGCTAATGAGTTCTTTTTCTTTGTCATTCTTTTTATCTTTTATAAAAAATAGCTTGAAATGAAGAGCCATTAATGCGCGCTTATACTGTTCAGGGGATTCTTCTTTCATGCTTTTAAGTTTTTTTGCAAAGGCAGAATCCGCTTCCTTAACCATAGACAATATGTCATCATCAGACTGATTCTTGACATTCTTCATTCTCTGGAACATACCACCAGGCATCTGGCGGAATTGTTTATGAAATGCTTTCCAGTCTTTCTTATTTTTCTTGTTTTTCTTATTCCATTTCTCATTTTTGTTCATGCCCATATTGCCGCATTCAAGCAAATCTTGATCGCAGAAAGGACAAGGATCATGCATAAAAGGCATATCATTGTTTCTTTCGGCATTGGCATGTTCAGGCCCGCGTAAAGGATGCTCAAATACCGGCTTCTGTTCATTCTTAGGCTTGTCATTTTCTGCAGCAAAAGCCTGCGGTACGGCAAGAGCGCAAACAGCGCCAACAAGCAAGAGATTTTTTAGTTTCATAGTTTTCTCCTTATTCATTATTCATTTTAGACAATAAATCATGCTTTTCAGAAACTGCTTTCCAAAATATCTTCAGACAGCTCAAGAGCGGAAAGTTCCTCTTCAAGCATATATATGTCTGAATCAAAAGACAGTTCCAAAAGCTGCTGGACATCAGAAACAGATGCTGTGTCAAGATGAGCCGAAAAGCGGCCCCGGCCAGATATTACGGCAAATGACGCTATGGCAATTACAGCCGCAAAAACAAAAGCCAATGCCTTCTTTTTAAATGTAGAAACAGTGCTGCCGCTGTTTTCTGCCTGGCTTAATATAAATGCTGCTGTAGAACGCGCCGGCATATTTTTTTCAGATAAAAGAGCTTTATCCGCCAGCATTAGCGCTCTGGCTGTTTTTGAGCAGATCCCGCAAGAAGAAATATGCTTCTTTGCCGATTCAATTTCAGAATCAGGAAGCTCCCCAAAAAAACAGAGGATTGTCTTTTCCTCAAATTGGCAATTCTGTTCATTCATACTTATATAACGCTCCAATATGCTGTTTTATTGCATTCATGCAAGAAATTTTCTTGCAATAATTTTGCAGCTAACAAAAAATCAGTCCTTATCAACAAGTTCTTTGCGCAATGCTGCTGTAGCGCGGCTCATGCGGGCAAGCACTGTGCCTATAGGCTCATTAAGAAGCGCAGCTATTTCCTTAAAGCTAAGGCCGGAATAATGCCTAAGATAAAAAACTTCCCTTTGTTCTGGGGAAACAGACAAAAGCGCAGCCCGTATGTTTTCCCCCAGCATTTCGTTTTCCAGCCTCTTGTCCGGCTGATCATTTTCAAGGCCCCTTAAGCCTAACACTGCAGCCCCTTCAGAATCCGAGCTGCCATCCTCAAAAGAGCCAGACAGGCTAATGCTGTTATGCGTTTTTTCCCTGCGGAAATAGTCATAAGCGGCATTTTTGGCCACTGTAAAAATCCAGGCCCTAAATTTAAAACCATCTTTATATAACTGAGGTCTTCTTACGAACTTTAAAAAAGTTTCTTGAAACAAATCATCCGCAATGTCTTTCCGTCCGGTCATGCCAAGCAGAAAGCCAAACAAATCTGACTGACAGCGCTTAATCAGCTCTTCCAAGGCTTCTGTCTTTCCTTTAGCAAAGTCTGCGGCCAGCTTTTCCTCAGTAAAATCTGTCATCTAAATTAATATCCCAAAATAAGTACGAAAAGCATTAACATTTCTCACTAATATTTTTAATTTATTCCATAATTTCTGGAATAACATGTCAATAATTTAATATCATAAAAAAATAGTGCTACGCCTTATTATTCTATTTTTCCTCTTGCTCTTTCAACTATTGCCAGCAAGAGCGGCAGAGGAAAAAACTCCTTATGACCTTTTCCGGGAAGGCTTTCTTACGAAAGCTGCGGAAGCTTATGCCTTGGAAGGTGAAAAAAATGAAACGGCAAGGCCGCTAATGAATGCAGCTATGTGCCTCAGACAGGCCGGCAAAACGCAAGAAGCCGCAGAGATGCTGGAAAAAGCCCTGCTAAGAGATCCTAACAATGCTGAAATCTATTCTGAGCTAGGCTGGCTTAAATTCCATTCGGCTGAATATGATGAAGCTAAAAATTATTTTGAAAAAGCCTTACAATTAGATGAAAAATTATCGCGCGCAGAGCTGGGGCTTGGAAGTGTTTATGGAAATATAGGCGAGGAAGAGCTAATGGCCCAGCATTTAGACAAATATAAAACCATGCGCCCTAATTTCGCCGGAGTAGACTATATACTTGCCTGGAATTATATGAAATTCAAGAGGTATAACAAAGCTGAAGAACTGCTTATAAGCGCGTTAAGGAAAGATTGGACATTCGTAGAAGCACGCTTGCCGCTGGCGGGAATTTACGTAAGACAAAAAAAAGACAAATATGCATGGAATCAGTATGTAAAAGTTCTTGAAGCAGCTCCGAATCATCCGGTTGCCCTTAAAATGAAAAAAAGGCTGCCTGGCAAATTTCTAAGGCAGCCGGAAGATTCCCGCATGCCTTTTAAAATTTATAAGCCATTAAAGATGGAGCCTGTAGATGCTGTAAAAAAACTCATGAAATCTGTAAAGCTCAGGGTAGGGCTTGGCACAAATAATATGGGCAAGCAGGGCATAAATAATTTACTTAAAATAAAATCCTTCAACGGCTTTACGATAACAGGGAAAAACTCAAAGAAAGTTTTTGCCACGGCTGCGCCAGACGAAACATGGACAGCAATATGGAACAATGGCAGCTTTACGATGAAAAACCTTAAAGGAGCTTCCATAGGCCCATTCACCGGAACTGTCATAATAACGCCAAAAACAAAAAATGGAACAATCATATTTGAGGCCAGCAGCAAGAACAGAAATCCTTATTTTAGAAACGGAGACAAGCAATACCGGGGAGTGATAGAGTTTTTCCCGATAAGAGGACGGGGCATAGGCGTAGTTAATGTGATAGAATCAGAGCTTTATCTGCTGGGCGTAGTGCCAAGCGAAGTAAGCCCGCAATGGCCATTTGAATCGCTTAAGGCGCAAGCAGTAATAGCCAGAACTCAGATACTTATACGCAGAATGCGCGGAGGAAAGCACAAGACAGACGGATACCATATATGCGACGGCCAGCACTGCCAGGCTTACAATGGCAAGCATTATGAGAGAAATACCACAAGCAAGGCAGTCATGGACACGGAGGGAGAAATACTTACCTATAAGAACAGGCCTGCTGAAACTTTTTTCCATGCAAGCTGCGGAGGCTGGATACAGGCTTCAGGAGAAGTCAACGGCTGGGCAAAGGTGCCATATTTAGTTTCTCATGATGACGGAGACCCCGATCACCCTAAACAGCCGCTGGATCCATGGGATCTTCATATTTCACTGACGAATCTTCCCCCGGGAAACTGCAATGATCCGCAACGCGTGTCGCCTTCAAAATACAGGTGGATGAAAATACTTCGCCAAAAAGACATAACACTGCGTGTGAACCGCAGCCATAAAATAGGCGAAATAACAGAAATTGTTCCTTTACAAAGATCCCGCGCTGGCAATGTTAACTCCCTAAAAATAACAGGGAAAAAAGGCTCTGTAACTATAACAAGGGAACATCTGATAAGAAATATTCTCGGCTTTACCTCTCTTAAAAGCACCTTATTTGATTTGGAAGTAAACAGACGCAAAGACGGAACAATACAAAATTACTGGATTTATGGCGGAGGATGGGGGCATGGCATAGGACTGTGCCAAAGCGGATCGGCAAGCCTGGCAGGACGCTATGGAAAAACATATCGGGAAATACTTGATTTTTATTTCCCAGGGACTAAAATAAGCCATATAAGATATTCTATAAAAAAGAAAAAAACTGCCCCTAAAACAAAACTTGTGCCAACAAAGAAAAATACGGAAAAACAGTCCAAGGACGATGAACAGGAAAACAGCCAGCCAGAATCAGCGGAAGAACTTCTTCCGGATATGCCATTAAATCCTGGAGAATCTATAGCGCCAGCAGAGGATAATTCAATAAACCAGGATCAGGACAACACTGGAACAGATAATGCCGGAACATTACAGATGATAAACTCATATTCCTCTCAGTCAGATGATTCACCGCTGGATTTTCTGAATCCGCAGGATGAAGACGCTACAATTCCTTTAAAGAAGTAATATAATTCTTTGCTAATAAGCAGGTAAACTCACTTTACGACAAAAAATTTGCTGCCTCGGCTCTCTATTGCTATCCCCTCTGACATAAGAAGCTTCATTTTAGCATTTATTCCCCCAGGGCCAGAGTAACCGCCAAGAGAACCGTCAGAACATATAACCCTATGGCAAGGCACAAACGGAGCAAACGGATTATGCTTTAATGCCAAAGCTACAGCCCTGGCAGCCTTAGGCCTTCCAATTGCGGCAGCAAGCTCCGCATAGCTTCTAGTTTGCCCTGCAGGTATGTTCAGGCAAGCCTCCCAGGTCATGCGGTAAAATAAAGGATATGATTTTCTTTCACGCTCATACCTGCGCTTAATTTTATTATCTGTTCTGCAATAACATGTCATTATAATATATGCATTGCCCGCATTATTAGGCACTTTCGGAAAATTATATAAAAAACAAAAGAGGCGACAATACGCTGTCGCCTGACACTGCTATAATTCAATAAAGTCATTTCAAAGGAGCTTAATATATGAACATATCCGTTATTTCAGATCTGCCAGTCATAGAGCGCCCTCGGGAAAAAATGCTCAGATATGGGCCTGGAAAACTCAGCGACAGTGAACTTCTTTCAATCATAATAGGCACAGGCACAAGGGAATTAGGAGTTCTGGCTCTTTCAGAAAGCATACTTTCTCATTTTGGCAGGCATGGACTGCCTTATGCCAGCTGCGCTGATTTAAGCGTATTTAATAGCCTTGGGCCGGCAAGGGCATGCAGGACAGCAGCTATATTTGAACTGGGAAAAAGATTTCTTTCAGATAAGAAAAATAATATATACCTAAAGCCCCAAGACATTTGGGAAGAGCTTAGGGAAATAAGGGGCTCTAAAAAAGAACATTTTGTATCCTTTTATCTGGATACAAGAAATCAGGAAATACACAAGGAAATAATAAGCATTGGAACGCTTAATCTTTCCCTGGTTCATCCTCGAGAGGTTTTTGAACCGGCAATAAGGAATCTTGCCGCAAGCATCATCGTAGCGCACAATCATCCTTCAGGATATATTGAGCCATCTAATGAAGATATAAAAACAACTAAAAGGCTTACTGAAGCAGGAAAGCTGCTAGGCATTGAGCTGCTTGACCATATAATCGTCAGCAGTAACGGATATTCAAGCATGAAAGAAAAAGGCTTCATTTAATAGGCAAATCAGCAGGCATATATAATGTAAAAGCCATTATTTAAGCATGAATCATATAATAAAAAAGGCGGGATAAAATCCCGCCTTTTAAAGAAAACTATTGAATACAGATTCTGTCTTAAAGGATTATCCCATGACAGACAAGGTCTTCTGCATCAATTTTTTCAGGTCTTCAGGGTCTGGAGAGCGGTTTACAGCTTCCTGATATGTTATTTTCTGTCTTCTGTAAAGGTCAATGAGAGACTGGTTCATTGTTACCATGCCCCTGTTTCCGCCGGTCTGTATGGCAGTGGCAACCTGCTCAACTTTTTGTTCACGGATTAGATTCCTTATAGCAGAAGTACATATCATAACTTCGCAGCAGAGCGTGCGGCCCTTGCCATTAGCAAGAGGCAGAAGCTGTTGGGCAAACACTCCCTGAAGCACAAATGAAAGCTGCACGCGTATCTGTTCCTGCTGATGAGGAGGGAATACGTCTATGATACGGTTAATTGTCTGAGCGGCATCAGATGTGTGCAGAGTGCCAAGCACTAAGTGGCCGGTTTCTGCAATATTCAGAGCAGCATTTATAGTCTCAAGGTCGCGAAGCTCACCGATAAGAATTACGTCAGGATCTTGACGCAATACATGGCGCAAGGCAGCGCTAAAGCTCTCAGTGTCTGCGCCTACCTCACGCTGGTTGACAATGCTCTTTTTATGCGTATGCACGTATTCAATAGGGTCTTCAATGGTCATTATATGATAGCTCTGATGCTCATTCAGATAATTAATCATAGAGGCCAAAGTAGTTGATTTTCCGGAGCCTGTGGGGCCGGTAATAAGCAGAAGGCCCTTTGTAAGTTTCATTAAATCATATACAACAGGAGGGAGATTCAGTTCCTCGAATGTTTTATATTTTGCTGGGATAGAACGTATGGCAGCGCCTATTATTCCCCGCTGGCGATATGCGTTCATTCGGAGACGTCCCATGCCTTTAATGCCAAAAGCAAAGTCCAGCTCATTTGTAGCTTCAAAACGCTGCCTCTGGGCATCTGTCATAAGGGAAAATATAAGAGACTGGCAGAGATCTGGCGTAAGCTTATCAAAAGGCGTCGGCTCAAGCTGTCCGTCAACACGTACCATTGGCGTTGTCCCGGCAGTGATGTGCAGGTCTGAGGCACCATGTTCGTGCATATAGATAAACAAATCACTCATTGTTACCATAAATGCTTCTCCTAAAATTTTAACAAGTTTTTAAATAGAATTTTTTGAGACTTCAATAATATTTTATCATAAAAAAGACTGCCGTGTTCTAAAAAAGCTCTTCGTCTGACTCCATGGCTTTTAAGAAAGCTTCATTAGAATCTTCTTCAGGCTGCTCAAACCCCGTCGGGACTGTCTGAGAATAACGTTTCTTAGGAGCAGGCGGCAAAGGAAGCTGATTAATTTCCTTAGTCTTTTTAGACTTCTTCTTAGGCGCAAATTTTTTCTTAGCTTTCTGAAGAAGAGTTTCTTTCTTGGCAGCCGGCTGCTTATTGGAAGAACTCGCCATTGACGAAGCTTCCGATTCATAAGCATTACGCGACGGAACAGCTCTCTGCCTGGCAGAATTTCCAGTATCCAAAAGCTCTATAGCATTATTATTTATGCCTCTTAGCAAGGCATCTTTTGCCACATCCACTTCAAACTGATATATGAGAGGATCCTGCCTTGAACGCGGCAGGCGGTACTGAACTACATAAATATCCTCGTGAAGGGGCGTTGCGTTCCACTCACCGCCAGAGGACTGGGCTGAGCCAAGGAATGAATTAGAGAACCAGGTGCTTATTGTTCCCCTTCCGCCAGAAAGCCTGTATTCCTTCACAATATCAACAGCGCGCGTAAGCTTATCTGTGGCAGTAACAGGCGGAGCAGCTTTGGCTAAAGTCATGCCAGCAGGTTCCTCTTGAGCATCTGGCTGCTGGGAAACAGGAGCTGGCTGCTGAACAGGCATTTCCTGCTGTGCAGGCTGCGAAGACTCAGCAGGCAAAGGCTGAGCCTCACTGCCAGAAGTATTTGGCGCAGATTCCTGAATATCCGGCTGCTGTTCCTGCAATTGTTCTGGCGCAGTTTTTGCTATATTCGCAGCACTGCTTCCGCCTGACCTGCCGCTAAGCATAAACAGCGCAAGTACAGCGAAAAGAAGGAAGCATATCATACCGAGAGCAAGCAGAAGAAGCTTATTGCTGCCATTTCTCCGGCCAGACTGAACCATTGAAGGATTAATAGCCGGAGCTTCGTCTTTTTTCATATTGTCTTGCAGAACAGTGCTTAAAGTTCCAGCTTTAGGCTGCTGGCTAGCAATTTTAGACTCAGAAGACAATGCTTCCTTTTCCACCGGCAGAGCAACTGTGGGCTTAACTTCATCCGGACCATCCGAACCATAATAATTCACTTGGACTTTATCTTTGCCTTTTGATATATTGCCAGCATTCAGATTGCCAGCATTAATCTCCAATACAGGAAGGGCATTAGATAAATTGCCAGAATCCATTGTCATGCCGGACAATTCTAAGGCAAGAGGAGCAGGCTCATCAGTTCTTACTGAGGCTGGCTCAACTGATTTTATATCCAAAACAATTTCTTTGTTGTCTTCCTCTTTCTTTTTGTCAAGCTTAGTGATAGCAGATAAAGAAGCAGGAACAGGGCCTTTAACACGATTGCTGTCTAATGATGCCAGCTCAATATTGAAATCCGGCATATTATCAAGATCAGTCTCATTATGCCCGCTAGCATCCGGATCAGAAACTCTTTCTGTAGTGCGTATGGAACGATGTATTGACGAGAGGCTGGCAGGTATTGTTTTTATTACTTTAGGCTCTTTATCATGTTCAGCGCGCTCAGAAGGAAGATCCACAATTTTCTTCTCTGAAACAGGAGCAATTGCAGAGACGGAAATATTTTCCGTTTCTGAAGGCTGATCCAAAGCTTCCCGCTCTGATTCCAATGGGATTTCATGGGGAACAGGCTGAGCTTCAGCCGGTTCATCTTGAGAATCCATGCTTTCCAGCTGCTGATGTGAAATTGTTATAGAAGCAGAATCGCCAAGATTTTCCTGTATCATCCTGGCAGACTGAGTAATTTCATCCTGAGTGCCGACATATCCGCCTGACATATCAGGGTTTTGGGCAACAGCAGAATCCGGGCTGTCCACATAATAGCTGGAAGGATCTGATGAAACAGACTGGCTAGGATAAGAAGATACTGGCTCTATGTTAATAAAAGAGCCGCCTGCCCCGCTATCCCCAGGCATTGACATATCAGAAGGAAAATCATCAGCCTGAACATTCTGCTGCGGTGTGGCATATATATCAGCAGCCTTGAACGGATTCGCTGAATCGGCAAAGCTTTCCTGAGCATTTTGTTTGCCAATGTCTTCTATAGATGCAGCCTGGAGCAGATTGCCGGCATCAAACATATCTTCCCAAGCATTTGATGATGACTGCTGCTCTGTTTTTTTCGCATGAGATGAAACAAGCATGGCAGGATCTTTGCCTGCCATTATGGCCTCATAAGTTTCCCTAAGAAGCCTGTCCTCATCATCCATAGACGCAAGCACAGCATCTGAATCAGAGCCTTTATCTGAATCATGATCTGTTTCAGGCGTAATTTCCTGAAGGAGAGGCCCTTCATCTTCTTCACTTTCCTGGCGTTCTTCCTCCTTAGCTGCCTTATTGTGCCGCTTTGACAGCATAGAAGATTTAATGCCTGAAACAGCCGGAGCATGCCCAGAGCTTTTTTCCGCTGACGCTTCGCGATCAATATTCCTTTCGCTGTTTTCCAAAGAAGCCAAATCTTCCACAGCGGATGCCGCCTGTTCAGCCTGGGACTTAATATCATCAGAAGATTTCTCTTTTTTACTGTCCGCAAGAGAAGATGCGGCAAGCGCGGCAGCTTCAGCTGAAGCGCTTTCAGCACTGCTCTTTGCAGAATCTTCTGTGCCAACAGACCTGCTTATAAGAACGGTTCTTCTAGCAGCGGAACGATTCCTTTCTATTTTTTCTTTCAGCTCAGCAATGCTTGCAGGCTTGCCTGACAGTATGGTAAAGTCATAAGTTATTCCGCCAGCCTGCTGCGGCAGGAGGTTTAAAGACTGATCTTCCTCGTCAAGATCAAAATCTATCTGTCCGCTGCGAAAATCATCTGAAAGGCTTACCTTAGTTACCGATTCCTTCAGATCGGGAGATTGCTCGCTCTGTTTCAGCTCATAAACATATATTGGAGGCCTTCCCTGAGAGGCATTAGACACATCATAATTGTCAGCATGGCGTCTCCTGCCATTTACGGAAGTTTTTATCGTAGCAGCCTCGCTGTCATCAATTTCTGTTTCAATGGCATCTTCCGAACTGGGATATGAATCGCCCGAGGATTCAGATAAAAACACAGATGAAAAATTCTGGCCGCCGTCATCTGTGTCGCTGCCAAAACTGTCTTTTTTATTTACAGGGATGGATTCCAATTCCAGTTCGCGCTTCCTAGGCATGGAATCAGGGTCATCATCAAAAACGCTCTTGCCGCCTTTTTTATGCGCATTGCTCTTAAAGGTTTGAATAAGATCGCTTATTCTCTGACGGATATTGCCTTCATTCATTTCCTGAAGGCTTATCTGACCTAAAAGAAGATCTTTTTCCAGGCGCACTGACTCAAGCTCTTCCTTAACATTGCGCTCTTTTTTCGGCTCTCCTTCTCCTATTCCCGCCGAAAGCATTTCCTGCTGAAGAGAGCTTACTTCCGCAGGAGGCTTGTCTGCGCCAAGACTTTTTCTTTCTTCTTCTCCAAGTATATTTTCTAATGAAGAAAGAAAATCTCCCATTGTTACCGGGCCTTCTGAAAGCTTAGCATTATTCTTATCGGATTCTGCTACTGTTCTCCGGCCAGACAGTTCTGCCTCTTTTTCAAGTTTCTTCTTAAAGTCTGCGGTTGCTGCTTGCAAAGAGGCAGAATTTACCCCGTGGTCAGAATCCTCTATAGGGTCTTCGCCATTGGATATAAGCTCAGCCTCAGTCTCCTGAGGCAAAGCACTTTGATTTTCTTCTGCGGCAGCAGAAGATTTATGTTCATCTGGTATATCGGTTTTTTCAGGACCGAAAGATGTAGGAGACACGCTTACTGAATCAAAATCAAAACCTTCTCCATTAAGTCTTGTCTCAAGATCGGAAGGAGATTTTCCAGCAGACAGGCCATGTGATGATAACTCAGTCTCAGGCATGCTTGCATTACTGAAAGGCGTATCAGCAGCGCTGGCATTAATAACATCTTCGGAAGAGTCCTCAATGCTTCCAGATTCTTTAGAATGCAGGCTGTCTTCAAAAGAAGGAAATTCAGATCCGCCAGCTATGTCAGAGCTATTATCATGCGATGACTGAAATCCTGATGGAGTCAAATCATTATCTTCCGCATAAGAATTGCTTTCAGACGAAGCCGCATCTGTTTCTGCAGCGGCATTATTATTGCTTGAGCTTCCCTTGGAGGAAATGTCATTCATCAGCTTGGCAAACTCCGGGAATTGAGCCGCAGGCTTCCAGTCATCTCTGCTGGCATTGATAGAATCCTCATCACAAATCAGGCTTTCTTCCGTAAAATCGGGAGCGGCCAGCAATTCTGCCGGCTCATAAGGTCCCAAAATATTCCCATCGGAATAAAGCCAATATTTCATAAAACCAAGTTCAAAATTCCATCAAAACAAAAAACTTGCCATGCGGAATCTCCTTATGCATCCGCACAGGCAATAAAAATTAGAAAAGTCCCTGCGCCATCTCAAGGCGCCTTATGGTCTCACTTTTTCCAATATATTCTATCATTTTAAATAATGTAGGGCCGTCAGTCCTTCCGGAAAGCGCAACTCTTACAGGGTGAAACACTTGTCCGTTCTTGAATTTATGCTCTTTAGCCCATGCCCTTGTGGCAGGCTCTATTTCCTCCGCTACAAAACTTTCTATGCCGGAATAAAGCTCCGCAATTCCTTTTAATATTTCAGGCACTTCCGGCTTTTTGAACACTTTTTCAATAGCTTCCTGGTCATATACAGGGTCTTTATAGAAAAAGTCAAGCCTTTTAGGAACATCTGTGAGCAGATGAAACTTCTCATGCTCTAAGGCTATCAGGTCAATCAGCTTAGGGCCTTTTGAAGCATCAATTCCTGCCTGCTCTATAAAAGGCATGGCATGTTTCAGTATTTCCTCCGGTGGCAGCATTCTCATATACTCGCCGTTCATCCATATCAGTTTTTCCGTGTCAAACACAGCCGGGCTTGGCTGGCAGCCTTTCACGTCAAATTTCTGTTCCAGTTCTCCGGGACTGAAAATCTGCTGGCTTTCGCTGTTGGACCAGCCGAGCAATGCCAGATAATTGAACATAGCCTGCGGGAGAAAACCGTTTTTGCGGTATTCGCCTATGCTTGTTGCACCGTGTCTTTTTGAAAGTCGTTTCCCGTCCGGCCCTAAAATCATGGAAATATGCCCAAAAACGGGGCATTCCCAGCCAAGCGCCTTATAAAGCTGTATCTGCAAAGGCGTGTTGGAAACATGGTCATCGCCGCGCAGTATATGCGTGAGAGACATCAGATGGTCGTCTATCACGCATGCAAAATTGTATGTGGGATAGCCGGACGCTTTAAGCATGACAAAATCTGTAAGCAGGCTGTTCTCAAAAGAAACATGGCCGCGCACAAGATCATCCCATTCAGTCTTGCCTTCTTCCGGCATGGCGAAGCGAACAACAGGCTTGCGGCCCTGTTTTTCCATTTCAGACTGCTGCTCCGGAGTAAGATTGCGGCAGCCGCATTTACGCACATTGCTGCCCTGTTTCTCATACTCGGACTGCTTGCGTTCCTCATCAAACTTTTCATGCGAGCAATAACATTTATACGCTTTGCCCTCTGCTATGAGCTGGTCCGCATATTTGCGGTATATGCCTGCGGCCTCACGCACGCTCTGCACATAGGGGCCATCCTTGCCTTTTTCCGGGCCCTCCGGCATTGCGCCCTCATCCCAGTTAAGGCCAAGCCATGCCAGGCTTTCAAAAATGCTCTGCGCAGATTCCTTTGTGGAACGTTCCTCATCAGTGTCCTCAATGCGCAATATGTATGTTCCGCCGTAGCGGCGTGCCATAAGGTAATTGAACAGGGCTGTCCTGGCCCCGCCTAAATGAAGATGTCCCGTCGGGGACGGTGCAAATCTTACGCGCATAAAAAAAAACCTCTCTGCCGTACCAATAAGTACAGCACATATATAATGTTTATTTTAGCATATTAATTTAATGCCGCTGAAAGACTTTTTAAAGCCGGCTGCTTTCTTTTATAAGCCTGCGCGCTTGTTCAAGGCTAAGCTCATCGGCTTCAGGCTTGCCGCCAAGCATTCTCGCTATTTCTGTTTCCTTCTCTTTTTCCGTAAGCTTATGAGCCTCTGCGGAAGCCATTCCGTTTTTAATGATTTTTTTGACAAATATGTGATTTTTGCCAAATGCGGCAACCTGGGCTAAATGAGTTATGCAGAAAATCTGCTTGCTTTGGGAAAGCTTGAAAAGCTTTTTGCCAACAAGCCTGCCTGTTACCGCACCGCAGCCGGTATCAACCTCATCAAAAACCTGAGTTTCTATGCGGTCTTCTCTGGCAAGCACATTTTTTAGCGCAAGCATAATGCGCGCCAGCTCGCCTCCAGAGGCGCTATATCGCAATGGACGCAGCGGATACCCCGGATTTGCGGTAAAAAGGTATTCAACCTGATCGCCTCCTGATGACATTATCTTTTCTTCATCATAGAAAACGTCAGCGCAAAATCTTGTTTCCTTAAAGCCCAGGCCATCTGCCTCTTTTATTACTTCTTCTGAAAGCTTTTTGGCTGCTGATTTTCTTTTGCCGCTTAGCGCAGCGGCGGCAGAAGAAAGTTTTTTTTCCGCTTCGGTAAGAAGCCTCTCCGTCTCTTCCCTGTCAAGAGACATGTCTTCAAGGCTGTTTATTTTAGAGCGCAAATCTTCCGCAGTTTTCTGCACTGCCTCAAAATCCCCGCCATATTTTTTTTCAATTCTTTTTATCTGCTCCATGCGGGCAAGGCAGCGGTTCACTTCCTCAGGATCTGAGCGCAGATCTTCCATATATGATTTAAGTCCCTGCGAAAGGTCCTGCAGCTCTATGGCTGCGCTTTCCAGCCTGCCGGCATCATCAGAAAAATGCGAATCCTCAGAGACAAGCTGCCTAAATTTATCAAGGCCTTTTTCCGCCGCTGCCGACGCGGCGTCAAGCTGTTCCAAAACCGCGCCTGACAATGCGGAAAGCCTGTCTGCATTCTTCATTCTAGGCCATACGGCCTCAAGCTCTTCCTTCTCACCTTTCTTCAATGAGGCATTTTCTATCTCATTAAGCTGATAGCGGTATAAATCAATAAGCCGCTCTCTCTCGCTTTCAGAGAGAGACACATTTGAAAGGCGTGCACGAAGACGCATGGTTTCAGAATGCAGGGAAGAAACCGTTTCAGCTTCTTTTTCCAGTTTTCCATATCTGTCAAGAAGAGCCCGCTGTATTTCAGGCTTAAGAAGGCTCTGATGCTCATTCTGGCCATGAAAATCCACCAAAAGGCTGCCCAGCTCTGAAAGGCGGGCCGCTGAAATGACATGCCCGTTCAGATAAGCCTTGCTTTTGCCATTAGCAAAAGCAGAGCGGGATATTTTAACATAACTGTTCTTAATATTGAAAGATTTAACGGCTGCTTCCGGCAGCGCTGATGCGGAAAATTCCCCTTCCACAAAAGCGGAATCTGTTCCAGGCCGTACAATATCAGAGCTTCCCCGCTCTCCAAGAAGAAATCCTAGCGCTGACAGTATTATTGATTTTCCCGCGCCAGTTTCCCCAGTCAGTATGTTCAGGCCAGGCTCAGCTTTAAGCTCCAAAGCCTCCATAACAGCAAAATTCTTTATGGTAAGTTTATTAAGCATTTTTAAAGAGGGGCGATTAACGTTCCCCCCACCTCAGCTTTGCCCGCAAAGCAGCGAAATAATCGTATGATTCAGGAACAATCAGCTTTAATTTTTGCGTATGCTCTGATATTTCAACAATATCCCCATTCCGCAAAGGAAATACCACCTGGCCATCTAGAGAAACGCTATAGCGGTGGCTGCCGCTTTTTGTGCCAAGAAGTTCAACAGAAAGCATTTTATCCGTAGAAAGAATCACCGGCCTCTGGGTAAGCGCATGCGGACATATTGGCGTAAGAATAAAAAGATCCTGCTCAGGAACGGCTATAGGCCCGCTTGAAGCCAGGCTATAGGCAGTTGATCCGCTTGGCGTAGCTATAATCAGTCCGTCTCCAAAATACTTTGTGATAAGGCGCCCCCCCCTCATGGCTTTCAAGCCAAATGCTCTGGTGTCTGCACATCTTATTATGCAGTCATTAAGAGCCGGAAAAGGGCCAAAAACAGTATTTCCTTTACGGCGAACAGAAGCGCATAGAAGCATTCTTTCCGTCTGCACGAACTTTCCTGAAAGAAAATCCGGCAATGCAGATATAAAGTCTTCCCTTGTTATGCCGCTCAAAAAACCAAGGCTGCCCGCATTTATGCCTAAAACAGGAATGCCGGCAGACACTGCATTTCTGGCAGCATGAAGCACCGTGCCATCGCCTCCCACTGCCAAGGCTGCATCTGCCGGCTGAAGCTTTTCATGCTCCGCAAAAACGCAGATTTTTTTCAGGATGACCTTGCCAATTAATAATTTTTCCAGCTCTCCTGCATAAGCAGCAGCCTTTTCCCTTTGGGAATTATAAAACATTACCAGGCTTTTTATTTGGTTCATTTAATTTTGTTTTGGCAATATGACAGTTTACTCCAAATTATTTTTTCTTAGACAGTTTTGCCCAAGTGTCCTTTAGCGTAACTATGCGGTTAAATACCGGAGCATTCTCTTTTGAATCTTTCGGATCAACATAGAAATAGCCCAGTCTTTCAAACTGCCAGCGGCTGCCTTTCTCTGCCTTGGCCAGCATAGGCTCTACATAAGCATTTACTCTGGTCAGCGATGCCGGATTAAGATTTTCCTTGTAATCATGCCCTTCTTCAACATCTTCAGGGTTAGGCACTTTAAAAAGAGTGTCATACAGGCGTATTTCAGCCTTAACGGCATGGCGGGCGGAAACCCAATGTATTGTGCCTTTTATCTTGCGGCCGTCGGGAGCATTGCCTCCGCGGCTTTCCGGGTCATAAGTGCAATGCACGGCTTTGATGCTGCCGTCAGCATTTTTCTCCACAGAAACGCATTTTACTATATACGCGGAGCGCAGGCGTACTTCTTTCCCGGGAGCAAGCCTGAAATACTTCGGCGGAGGCACTTCCCGAAAATCGTCTTCCTCTATGTAGATTTCCTTGCAGAACGGCAGTTTTCTCACGCCGGATTCAGGCTTCTGCGGGTGATTAGAAGCTTCCATTTCTTCCACAAGGCCGTCAGGATAATTATCGATTATTATTTTTACAGGTTTTAGCACTGCCATTGCTCTTAGGGCATTCTCATTCAGCTCATTGCGTATCGCATTTTCCAGCAGGCCAAGCTCAATGGTGCTGTTAAATTTAGCCACGCCTATTCCGTCCAGGAATGAGCGTATGGAAGATGCCGTGTATCCCCGGCGGCGTATGCCGGTAATTGTTGGCATGCGGGGATCGTCCCAGCCGTCCACATATCCGCCCTTAACCAGTTCAAGCAGTTTGCGCTTGCTCATTACGGTATAGCTGAGATTCAGGCGGGCAAACTCAATCTGCTGCGGATGATGTATGCCCGGAAGCTGATCTATGAACCAGTCATAAAGCGGGCGGTGATCCTCAAATTCCAAAGTGCATATTGAATGAGTTATACCCTCTATTGAGTCTTCCAGCCCGTGCGCCCAGTCATACATGGGATAAATATTCCATTTGTTCCCCTGCCTGTGATGCGAGGCATGAAGTATGCGGTACATAACAGGATCGCGCATATTCAGATTTGGATGCGCCATGTCAATTTTCGCGCGCAGCGTATGGCTTCCATCCGGAAATTCACCGTTCTTCATTCTTTCAAAAAGAGCCAGGTTCTCCTCAACTGTGCGGTTGCGGTATGGGCTTTCCCGGCCAGGCTTTCCAGGCTCCCCTCTGTATCTGCTCACTTCTTCGGGAGAAAGATCGCACACATAGGCCTTGCCTGCTTTTATAAGCTGCACTGCCCATTCATACATCTGCGGGAAATAATCTGACGCAAAAAGAGCTTTGCCTTTATAAAAACCGTCAGTGAGCCATTTCACGTCATCAATTATATTGTCAACATACTCCTGGTCTTCCTTAGAGGGATTAGTGTCATCAAAACGGAGATTGAATTCTCCGCCATAATCCTTGGCTATTCCGCTGTTAAGGCATATTGACTTGGCATGGCCGATATGTATATATCCATTTGGCTCAGGCGGAAATCTCGTATGAACCTTATGTCCAAAGCGGCCGGTCTCATTGTCATGGTCAATCATGTCCCTAATGAAATTTCTTTTAGATTCTGATTCAGTATTTTCTTTTTCCATAATAAATTTCCGTAATAAATCTTTATAAGCTGCGGCTGGCATTAATATTAAGCTCTGCCGCAAATGGCAAAGCATAATATTAGCCATAGCAGCAAATCATTCAAATTTTATGTCAGTTATAAGCTGATCCCCAGGCTCACGGCATTCAGGCGTGCTCCAGCGTCCATTCTTCATAACAGATGCGCAGCGCCCGTTGCCTGTTACCATGACGGAATAAACCCTCCAGTCATAAGGCTCTCCGCGACCGGCATATCCGTAAACCTGCTCCGGCCAGGCCAAATGCACAGTGCCGCTGGAAACAGGCCATACCTGCTGTATATTTGCTCCGGAATGGCGGGCTGGCGAAAGGGCATTGTACATTTCATCATTCATAGGCCCAAAAGGAAGGTATATGTTTTTTATCCTAACCTTACGGGAAAGCTCTGCGAGCCCCTTAAAATTATTTTCTTCCAAGGAAGTGAACAGAACGGCATTCAGGCTGTATTTTCCTTCCGCATAAACGGCATCCGCAAGTTTTTTGCCGTTCTGCCCCGGATTCACAAGAAAAATTCCTTTTTTCTCAACAATAAGAGCGGAAGAAGTTTTGCTATTGCCAAACAAAAGCACATGCTCCTTAACCTTCAGGTTTCCGAGCAGGCCAAAAACAGGCTGCGCAAGAATAAGGAAAATGCCAAAGGAAGGGAAAAGATATTTGGTAAAGCCAAGCAGCGGCCAATGAAGCATAGTCCATGCAAGCACATAATAACCGCTTATAATCAGCCAAGAAGGTTCCGGCACGTTAAATGAAGCTAAAGGGAAAGCTGCGAAAAGATTAATCAAAAATATGAAAACCTTCATGAACATTGAAACAAAAAACGAAACCACGGCTGCGGCAGGAGCAAAAGGCGAGCAGAAAGCCAAAACAAAGCCCATAAACATTGCTATGCCAGCCGCAGGCACCAGCAGTATATTTGAAATAAGGGACACTGCCGAAATCTGATGAAAATAAACAGCCATGAGCGGATAAAGGAACAGCTGCGCAAAGAAACTTATGGCTGCCAAGCTTAAAATTTTATAAACAAAGCCTGACATGAACATGCCTTTCTTTGTTTTGCGCAAATTGAAAAGCAAATCGCAAACATGGCGCAGGCGGGAATCCCATATAGAGGTTCCTGCGATAAGACCGTATGCGGCAAGGAAAGACATCTGAAAGCCAATGTCAAACAAAGACCTTGGGGACATAACTATTAATATAAAAGCAGCAAGCACAAGGGAATGGAAACCGCCGCTTTCCCTTCGGCACGCAAAAGCAGCAATTCCTATGGCAAACATTATGTATGCCCGCACAAGAGGAGCGTCAAGGCCGCAGGCAAGCACATAAAAACCGGCAGCAGCCAAAGCCAGAAAGCCTGAATAGCGGCGCCGAAGCCCAAAAACAGCGCATGCGGCATATACCATAACCGCAACAAAGCCCACATTTGAGCCAGAGGCAACCAGCAAATGCATTGCTCCAGATTTCTGGAAAGCCTCCTTGATTTTCTCATCAACGCTGCGTTTTTCCCCAATGACTATGCCGGAAAGCACGGCGGCTTCCTGCTCAGGCAGATTTTTCAAAAAAGCGTTTAGAATGCGGCTGCGGAAATTTGAAGCCGCCTGAATGTATTTAGGTGCAGGGCTTATGGAATCAATCGGGGAAACAGCCCTGGCTTCTGCGCTTATGCCGCGCTTGAAAAGATAAGATGCCCAATTCAGGCCGCCCGGGATATAATTTTTTGAGGGCTCGTAAAGATCGGCCACAAAACCTATTCTGTCACCAAACGACAGGCCTTTTATGTCATTGGTATATGCCATGAGCGAAGATTTTATCGGCTTATGGTATACAGAAACATTATCCAGCTCAAAACGATATTTTCCGTTACTGTTCACGGGGTATTCTGCTATTCGGCCTTCAACAAGCGCGCCAAGCCTCGGCATGCTGAACTTAGGCATATCAGGAGGCTTTACGAAATGCTTTTTAAAGGCAATTATAAGCCCGCATAGCAGAATTAACAATATGACCAAGGGCCTTTTATAATAAGAAAGCAGCATATCAGACAAGGGTCCTTCCTCTAAGAGCACAGCCTAAAGTAACTTCATCCATATAATCAATGTCTCCGCCTAATGGCACGCCGCATGCAAGCCTGGTAAGTTTAACGCCGTATGGCTTAAGGGCATTGGTAATATAAATTGCAGTGGCTTCCCCCTCCGAGTCAGGATTGAGAGCCAGTATTATCTCTTTAAACCCGCCGCCAGAATTTTTTACGCGTTCAGCAAGTTCCTTAAATTTTATCTGCGATGAATTGATTCCCGCAAGCGGAGAAATGGAACCATGAAGCACATGGTATACGCCATTAAATGTTTTAGATTTTTCTATAGCGGCAACATCCTGTGGCCGCTCAACCACGCATAAAACGGAATGATCCCTGGCGCTATCTGAGCAGATGGAGCACAGGCCTTTTTCCGTATAATCCCAGCATTCCCGGCAATAGCCTATGGTTTCCTTCACATTATGAAGTATTTCCGCCAGCCGGTCAATTTCAGGGCCGGAAGCGCGCACGACATAAAGAGCAAAACGCTCTGCCTGCTTAGGGCCAACGCCAGGGAAACGGCGAAAAGCGGAAATCAGCTCGTCCAATGCTTTCATAACACTTTATTTATCCTTGTGATCGCAGCCCCAAAAATTTCTTTAAGCGAGGAAAACTCAGCTGGCATCTCTTCTGGCGGAACATATTCAAGCGAGGCAGCCTTATGCCTTGCCGGATTACCGCGCGGCTTATCTCCGTTTTCCTTAGTCAAATGAGCGCTTTGCAAATTAGAGCCTTTGGAATTTTGAGCAGCAGGCATTGCCTTACCTTCAGTCCTAACAGAGCCTTTGCCATAAGAATTTTGTTTCTGCCCTAACATATTGCCTGCAGGTTTTGCCACAGCAGCGGCTGGCTTAAATACCGCCTCATTGGCGGCAGATTTTTCATTAACCGCCGATGAAGGAGAATCCTCAGTCTCCGTTATTTCAGCTTCCTCTCCTGTTTCAGGAACAGGATCCCCGTCAGAAAAAGCATTGTCAGCTTGCGGTTCATTTTTTTTTGCTGAGCCTAAGACCGGCTGGCTGGCTGCCGGAGCAATGTTTTCGGGATTCAAAGGCATGCTAATCTTTTCGGAAGATTTTAGCGCAGCCGCACCGGAAGTAACAATAAAATCAATTTTCCTGCCGAGAAAGCCGCTCATCAGCTCGCTTAATGTTTCCAAGGCATAAGAAACCCTGTTAGCATAAAAAGGATTCGTTGCCACCAGCGTTACAGTGCCTTTATCGTCATGGCGCATGCCGCATTCCGCAAGAGCATTGTAAAGCGTAGGCCGCTCCGCTGATATACGCCCTAATGTTTTTCTCCAGGCTTCAGCAAATGAAGCGGAATTAAAAGGCTTATAAGAAGCAGCGGCCGGCTGGCTGGCAACTGTTCCATGAGCTTCCTCTAGGTTCGGCTCATCTTTTTTTTTTAATGGCGAAGACTGGTATAGAATAAGCTCATCATTTTCCTGTCTGCTGAAATCAAGCTGTTTTTCCAAATCTTCAAGCCTCTTGACAAGAGCGTTCAGATCCTGCGGTATGTCTATAAGCGTAAAAAGACCTACTTCCGCAGATATGGCAGGAGTATCAGAATACTGAGTTTCCTTTATAAGAACAGTGAGCTTTCTGGAGAGCTTGGCAATATTCCAGGCAGAAACAGAAGCTGGCAGCCATTTGGCCGGCCCGGTTTTTTCCCCTTTCAGCATAGCAAAAAAAGCATCTGAAAGGGCATTTCTAAGCTCTCTTAATACTGTAAGGGCATCATATCCCTCAGACATTATGCGGTCAAATGAAGAATGAAGAGCAGCAGAATCCCTGTTTACCAGAGAAAGCATTAGCAGCTGCAGAAGCTCCTCGTCAGGCCTGCCTAAAAGCTCATTCAGTATGCCGATTGATATTTCATTTCCGCAAAAAGAAGCAGCCCTGTCAAGCAGAGTAAGGGCATCGCGCATAGCTCCTCCGCAAGACTTAGCAATAAGGCTCAAAGATTCAGAATCAATCGCAATTTTCTCAAGCTCAGCAACATGCTTAAGCCTTTCCGCTATGTCATGTTCAGGAATAAATTTAAAGCGGAAACATTGAGAGCGGGACAATATTGTGGCAGGAACCTTCTCCTGCTCCGTGGTAGCCATTATGAACACCACATGCGAGGGAGGTTCCTCAAGAGTTTTCAGCAAAGCATTGAAAGAGCCCTTGGAAAGCATGTGGACTTCATCAAGTATGTAGATTTTATATTTATCGCGCGAAGGAGCAAAGTTTACCTGCTCCACTATAACGCTGCGCACATTGTCTACGGCAGTATTTGAGGCAGCATCAATTTCTATTACGTCAAGGGAATTGGATTCCGTTATTTCCAGGCATGAAGGGCATTTTCCGCAAGGCTCTCCGTTTTTATCCGGCGCATGGCAGTTAAGAGTTTTAGCCAGAATGCGTGCCACTGTGGTTTTGCCGCAGCCGCGCGGCCCATAGAACACATAGGAATGAGCCACGCGGTTCAGCTTTACCGCATTTTTAAGCGTAGTCTTCACGGCTTCCTGGCCAATAAGGTCAGAAAGAGTCATTGGACGATATTTGGCAGCAAGATTCTCGTACATTTCTTATGCCGTGAAAATCACGTTCGCTTATGAAAAAATATTACTCAAACTTAAGGCCTACGCCGGCAGAAAGGAAGCCGTCATTATGCCCGTCGTATTCCCTTATCTGATAGCTGACATTAGCCGTAAGCATGGCGAAATCAAGATATGCGCCAAACTCATAGTTATTGGAATGATCTTTCACTCCGGCAGGAACATCATATTTGACGGTGGAATAACCGAGATAAGGAGTAACTATGGGGAAGAAGGGAATGTCCATTTTAATGTTAAAGGCAGTATCAGGCCTCATTCCGAGTATGGCATAGTTCACGCCATTGATATAACCGAAAACAGGGCTGTCGCTATCGCCGTAGTCATATTTGGTTATGCCGCCGGAAAGGTTAAGCATGAGTATTTTAGCGCCAGCGAAAATCTGATATTCGGTCTGCTCTGTTTCAAGGTCCGCAGCTCCAGCCGCTTCGGTTTTGTGCTTCGCATACTTAATGCCCGCACCGACGTCTACACGGGTAATGCCGTCGCCGCCGACAGATATTCCGCGATTGCCAGGGCCGACGAGCCTGGAATTATTGCCGCCTATCGGATTGAGGGATATGGTAAAATCCGCGCCAACAAACTGATTAGAATAAGTCGTGGCAGGAGGAGTCTTGCTGTCCACATCCGGAGTAAGGCCGCCGTAAATGCCAAGAGTGTATACGGAAGTTTCCCTAGCCAGGCGCAAAGCGTATGTGTTGTAATCATTGGTATTCTCATCAGAATAGTTCTTCCATGAAGGCTCTATGGCAAAATTTTCCATGCCCAAAAGCACATTCACATTCGTGGCCTTGTAATCATCTTCGCCGCTCACGGTGCCAGCGCTGCCGCTTATGTAAAAAGCATTAGCATTGGCAG
>JAILAB010000036.1 GCA_024681855.1 Elusimicrobiales bacterium | reverse complement strand
CCCATTACGGAATGATATGTGTTCTCTATGTTCACCGAGGCTATGTAATATGCAAGCAGCACAATTTCGTTTGCGTGCAGCTCGCTTTCATACTTGCGGCCCAGTGCCTGCGGATTTATAAGGCCTGTCTGTATAAGCCTTACTATAAAAGTGCCTGTGCCGGTAAAAGGGTCAAGTATATGCACATTCTCGTCTGAAATTGTGCGCCCGAATTCCTTTTTAAGCACTTCCGCCACGGAACTGCATATAAAATCCACAACCTCTATGGGAGTGTACACAATGCCCAGCTTTTCCGTGGTCTTTGGGAATGCCGTGCGGAAGAACTTGTCATAAAGCTCCGTTATTATTTTCTGCCTGCCCTCGGCATTGTCTATGCCTTCTGCCCTTTCGCGCACGGACTGATAAAAGCGGCTTAATGTTTCCTTGTCGCTTTGCAGGCTTTTTTCTTCAAGAAGATTTATTATTTTCTGAAGAGATTTTGACACGGCATTGTTCTCGGCGAATGAGTAATTGCTGAAAAGAGCCTCAAACACGGGGCGCGTTATAAGGTGCTGGGCGAGCATCTGCACTGCATCTTCCTGCCGCACGGAGGGATTTATATTGCGCCGCAGGCCTTTGAGGAATCTGTTAAATTCGGTCTGATGTCTGCCCGGCTGGGCAATAAGGGAATTTATTTTCGCTATGTAGCGTTCCGCTATGTGGGCCACGTCCTCTGCCCACTGCACCCAGTAGCGCTTGTTTCCCACTTTCTGAACCATCTTGGCATAAATGACATTCTTAAGTTCATCCATGTCATAAGGCAGATTGATTTGCACAGGCGATTCTCCGTCATTGCCGCCGCCATATTCACCGTTATTTCCGTCTGATACTCCTATGACGTTTATCCTGCCGCCCTTGTTCTTGTTCAGTTCAATCTTGTTTATTTCCGCATCAAAACGGTCGTCGTGGGCTCTCAGGGCGTTCAGCACTGTCCACACAACGGCATAATTCTTGTTGTCGTCAAGGGCATCTTCCGGCTTAATGCCCTGCGGTATCATAATGGGAATTATTATGTATCCGTATTTTTTTCCGGGCGCCGTACGCATAACCCGGCCTACGCTCTGCACTACGTCTATCTGGCTGTTTTTGGCGGAAAGGAACATAACGGCATCCAGGCTTGGCACGTCCACGCCTTCGGAAAGACAGCGCACATTTGTAAGTATGCGGCATTGGCTGTTTCCATCTGACTGTCCGCCGTCCCCTTTTAGCCAGTCAAGAAGAAGATCCCTTTGGGCAGCCCCCATTGCTCCGTCTATATGCTTTGATTCTATGTCAACCAGCTTTTCCCGCTCTTCGCCGGGCAGCGTTCTGTAATAATCCTTCGCGCTTACATTGAAAAGTTCCGTTATGTATTTTGAATCCGCTATTTTCGGGCAGAAAGCCACAGCCCTCCGCATGGGCGAAGGATCATCATTGAAGGTCTTGTCCGCTTCAAGCACTCTTTTTGAAAGTGCGTTTATGCAGCCTATGAGGCGGCTTGCGTCATCAGCCGGTATTTCCTTGTCTCCGCTGCCTGGCAGAGAATGGCGCATTATGGCAGGTATCTCTTCTTCCTTTACGGTAAGCACAAGCACCTTGTAGTCTGCAAGCAGATTCTGGTTTACAGCCGCTCCAAAGCCTATCCTGTATGCTTCCTTGCCGTAAATGGCCTCGTCGTCCATGGAGCAGAGCAGGCAGTCCGTGTCCTTTACCTTCTGTTTGGCGGATTCGGCATAAATCCTGGGTGTGGCGGTCATGTAAAGGCGTTTTTTCGCCCTTATGTTGTTATTGTCATGCGCCTTTGTGAAGCTGCTTTCTTCCTTGTTTGAAAGAATTACGCCTGTTGTACGGTGAGCTTCGTCGCAGATGATTATGTCAAAGTCAAAACTGCCCGGATTTTTGCTGTTTATTGCCTTCTGGGCCTGCATTACAACGTCTATGCTCTGATAAGTGCTGAAAACAACGGTCATGCCATGCCTGTCCCTCGTATTGAAGGACTGTTTAAGCTCCCTGTAAATGCTGTCCGTGTTTGTGCTGGCAGGCATTGGAAGATTCACTATGCTTATGTCGTCATTGTCTGTTTTTTTGCCGTTCCTGCCCACTGTGCTGTCGGAGCATACGCAAATAGGGAATATTTCCTTTTCTGAATTTGAGCACCATTCCCGAAGTGTTTGCCCCAGCAGGGCTATGGACGGCACGAGAAACAGCACAAGGCCGCTGTTGTTAGTCAGTCTTTCGGCGATTTTAAGCGAGGTGAAGGTTTTGCCTGTGCCGCAGGCCATAATGAGCTTGGCCCTGTCTGCCTGTTCAAAATGCTGCAAAACCGCGGAAACGGCATCCTGCTGATGCGGCCTGAGCGTTTTTTTAGCTTTTGCCGCCTTTATGCCGGCAAATGAGCCGGCTGTTTCTTCCATTACGCTGTCTGAGCCGGATATG
Source organism: Elusimicrobiales bacterium (assembly GCA_024681855.1). Classification (GTDB taxonomy): domain Bacteria; phylum Elusimicrobiota; class Elusimicrobia; order Elusimicrobiales; family UBA9959; genus CACZRG01. The sequence goes on along the minus strand of JAILAB010000036.1, from coordinate 10,072 downwards.
CCCAGACTGTCCGCGCCGCCGTATTTGGACTGCGGCTGCGATGTTCCGCTGTCCAAAGCCTGCCAGTCCAGGTATTCGCAGGAGTTTTGCAGCATTGAAAGCGAAATCCTCGTCACCGGAGGATTCTGGTTCTGAATGGCCATTTCCGCCTGGCTGTTCCATTTGTTCGTGGTTGAAACGAACAGCCTTTCGCTGAATGTTTTTTTTCCGTCTTCCGCATTGAACGATTTGCCGCTCGCAGCCAGGAATGTTGACACATCCGGCATGCTGATATAGGCATTTTCCGCATATAATTTGCACTGCACGGCCCAGTATTCGCCGGAAAATGTGCGCGCGACAAGGTCTATTCCTGTATCTTTGCCGCCAAAATCCGCCCTGTACGGAAAATCCGTCCATAGCCATACTGTTTCAATCCTGTTTTTATAAACAGGCTCTGCCAGGAGATAGCGGCGGATCAGCTTTTCAAAATAGCTTCCTTTTCCTCTTTGCGCAAGGGCGGAGCTGCGGTATTGCGATAAAATGCGGTCAAATTCAGTCATAAGGATATTTTAATAAATAAAGCTGACGGCATAGCGCCGTTTTTATGGCTTTGAGAATTAAAGCTGCAAGCGAAAATTTAATTTTCGCTTCGCTCTGTATAAGAAGATTACCGGTTTTAGAGTTTTCCCGTCATGCTGAATTTATTTCAGCATCTCTGCGGCTTAAAGAGGTCCTGAAACAAGTTCAGGACTACGAAGTAATATCTGTATTCTTTATAATTATATTGTATCAATAGTTTCCTTTAAAAGAACCTTTCGGTTTAGGAAAATATATTGCGGAAGCGATAAAGAAATATATTTCAGGAAAGCGTTAAATATTCCTCTAAAAATCCTATAATATCAATGACAGGCAAAAAGGATCGCGGTTTTTTTGCGCGCAGCCATAGCCTGGCGAGGAGAAACAAAGTGATAACTAAACAGCAGCTGCAAGAATTAGCTAAGGAACATGGCACGCCTCTTTTTGTGGTGGATCATGATGAGCTGCGGAATAACATAGCGATGTTCCGCAAATATCTGCCCCGCGTTGTGCCTTTTTATGCCATAAAGTCAAATCCGATGCCGGAAATAGTGCATACCTTATATGAGGAAGGGGCCGGCTTTGATGTGGCTTCCCTGCCGGAATTTGAGGTGGCCACGCAGAATCTGAAAGGCATGTCTGATGCGGATAAGATGAAATGGATTTATGACAAGATAATCTATGCGAATACCATTAAGCCCATGGAGATGCTGGAGGCCCTGGATAAATATAAGCTGCTTGTCACTTATGATAACTTTGACGAAGTTAAGAAACTGAAAAAATATTCGCCCAATTCCAGGGCAATATTGAGAATATGCGTGCCGAATAAAGGCGCGGTTGTTGAGCTGTCATCAAAGTTCGGCGCAATGCCAGAGGATTGCGCAGACCTGGTTTATGCCGCGCTTGATGCCGGAATAAGCGTTGAAGGGTTAAGTTTCCATGTCGGCAGCCAGACCACGGAATTTGACAATTATACGATTGCGCTCAAGCTGGCAGCGGATATATTTGAGCAGGTTGCCAAGCGCGGATATAAGAAAATGCACATGCTTGACCTTGGCGGCGGCTATCCTGCGCCCTATGATGAAAGCGTAAAGCCTTTCCCTGTGCTTGCCGAAGTAATCAATAAATCTCTGAATGAGCTGTTCCCGAAAGATATTTTCTGCCTGGCAGAGCCTGGCCGTTTCATGAATGCCACTGCCGCATATTCCATATCCAGGATAAACGGCAAGACTTTCCGCAAAGGCAAGCCCTGCTATTATATCAATGACGGCGCATATCACACTTACAGCGGAATAATATTTGATCATCAGCATTGCCATGTGCATAGCTTCAGGGAAGACGCAAAGCTCGTGGAATGCGGTGTTTTCGGCCCTACCTGCGATGCCTTGGATGTTATTTCCATGCATGAACAGCTGCCTGCCGACTTGCAGATAGGCGATCTTGTGTATTCAGACAATATGGGCGCATACAGCCATGCCTCTTCAACATGGTTCAATGGCTTCCCTCCGGCCAAAGTGATACACATTAATTTGTAAAAAGACTTATTCTTTGGCTATTTAATTTCGGGCTGCTGATGTTTATCAGCAGCCTGTTTTAATTCTTTATGAAATACAGATTATTCATAGCATCGTTTTTGCCGGAGGAAACCGCATGCAAAATAAGGGATTTGCAGCTTAAAGCATTAAATTCCTGCGTAAATCTTATTAGCATTGAAAATTTCCATATCACATATTCTTTTTTGGGTGATACTGATGAAAATGAAATTCCGAAACTGAAAGGGCTTGTTTCTTATTTTAACAGGGAGCTGGCCGGCATACAATGCCACTATGAGGACATAATTGCTTTTGAGCAGCATGGCAAAAGCCCTATTGCCATAAGGTTAAGATTTTCAAAAAGCATTTCAGTTGCTGTGAAAGCATTGCAGCAAAAAAGCAGCGGCGATGTTAAAAAATTCATTCCGCATATAACAATAGGTAAGGCTAGAAATGTTTTTGTTTCAGACGTTTTGGAGTCTTATAGAGAAACTTTTAGGGATAATGGAATCTCTTTTCAGCTTGCTCCAGCCTTGCTGGCTAAAAGCGAAATAAGCCAGCATGGCTCCAGATATTTTATTCTTTGAAACAAACTGATATATTTTTGTTCCTATCTGTTTAGGTTTTTCTTCATCAGCTTGTTTTTTTCTTCTTCAAGCTCCCTGAATTTAGCCGTGAATTTCTTTTCCAGCTCAAGGCGAAGCTTGTCTATTGCCGATGAGCTTAATTCCAGCTCTGCATAGTATTTCTTCTCAAGCTCATTCTTTTTAGCCGCAATAGTTTCTTCTCTTTTCAGCTTATCTTCGCGGTTGCGGGCCATTTGTTCTTCAAGATGTTTCTTTAGCAGGCTTTCCTTTTTCTCAAAGTCTGCCCGCAGATTCTGCCTTTCGGCATTAATGACTGAATTTTTCTCTTCTTCCCACTGGTCGCGGGCTGATCTCATTTCCTTATGGAAATCTTCCACCATTCTGTCATAATGTTCCTTGAGATCCGCATCCCGTCTTTCAAATTCTTTTTCCAAATCTGCTCTGCGTTTTTCAAAAGCTTTATCAGTGCTTATCATGTACTTTTTTTCTCTAGCTGAAAGCTGATTTTCCAATTCTATCTGCCTGTCCGAGAAAGCTTTTTGTATTTCCTTTTCCCGCTCCTTAAAGCGGCGCTCCTGTTCGGCTGAGCGGCTGTTAAATGCTCTCTCCATCTCTTTTATTTCATTTTCATTGTGAAGCTTAAGTGATTCCTCGCTGGCCAAAAGCTTTGTCTTATACCTTGATTCCATTTCCATCTCTTTTTTGCGCAATTCCTCAAGCTTTTGTTCATATTCTTTATTTTGTTCTTCCTGTTTTGCAAGGAAAATTTTCTGCTCCTCTTTTATTTTTTCTTCAAATTTAGCATCTAAAGAGGCTTCTTTTTCTCTAAGTTCTTCCTTGCGGGTTTCAATTTCTTTTTCTATTTCAGCCCTTCTGTCTGAGATGCCTTTATTCAATTCGTCTTTAGAAGCTGCCAGCTTATTCATAAGCTCCTGCTCCTTATCCTGAAATTCTTTATATAGTGTCAGCTTCAGGTCATGGTAGCGCTGGCTAAGTTCGTCTTTTATCTTATCCATCTCTGTTTCTCGGTTGCTTATAATTTCTTCAACCTTAAGATGCTCTTCGGCAATGAGCTTGTCAGTGGCTATTTCCATGTTCTGTATTTCTTTGGCATGGGCTTCCTCTAAGCTCTTTTTTTCTTCTATAAGCTTAAGGCGTTCCGTTTCAGCCTTTTTCATCTTTTCTTCAAAATCAGAAGCAAGGCGCTTGCTTTCAGCTTCAAGCCTCTTGTCAAACGTGGCTTCAACTTCTTTTAGCTTTTCATTGTAATTTTCGCGCATTACCTCTTCGGCCTTGTTCAGCTTTTCAAGATTAGCTTTTAAAGCTGCCTCATGTTCGCTGAGCAGGGCGTTTGTCCTGGTTTCATAGTCTTTTTTGGCAGCTTCAGCCTGGGCGGCATAGCGTTTGCGCTTTTCTTCAAGGTCGGCTCTAAGCTCGTCTTCTTTCTTTGCCTGTTCTTTTTCTATTTCCCTGCGGGCTTCCGCTATGGACTGTTTGGTTTTTTCTTTAGTCTGATCCTCAAATTCGGTAAATTTTTTCTTTAGCGTTTCCCTATAGCCTGAAAATTCAGCTTTAAGCTTATTCCTGTCTGCTAAAAGCTGTGTTTCACTCTGTTCCAGCCATTCTTTTTCTCTTTTTTCCCAGTCTTCTTTTAATGCCCTGTCTGTTTTTTCGGCCAATGCTCTAATTTTCTGCCGGGCTTCCTGCATTTCGGCATTATGTCTTTGAATCCATATCTGCTGCTCATCTTTGAGCGTTATGCGAAGATTCGCTTCTATTTCTTTTACTTCCTGTTCTTTCTTTAATTGCATTTCATGGACTTTCTTGTCCATTTCTTCTTCAAAACGCTTTATATTTTTGAGATTAAATTCGTTAAGGTTCTCTCTTGAAGCGGCTAAGGTCTTGCTCCAATTTTCATGGGCTTCTTTTATGGCAGCGTCAAAGCGAAGGCGAGCAGCTTCTTCCGCCTGTTTCAGAAGCTTTGCCATTTTTACTTCTGTTTCCAGCCGGTGCTTTGCGCGTTCCTGTTCCCTTTCCATCATAAGCCGCTTTATCATTTCGCGGAAATTGTTCACTTCCGTGGCATGGGCTTTCTGAAGCAGGACAACTTTAAGGGAGCTTTCCTGCTCCATATCGGTTATCCTCTTGGCTATTTCATCTTCTGTGAGCTTTTTTGCTGCCTGCCTCTGTTCTTCAATTTCCTCAAGCAGCTTTTTCCTTTCAGCTTCTATTACCGCTTTGTTTTCTTCTTTAAACCTTTCCCTGTGTTCAAGAACCTCTTTGTCAAACTCGGTGCGCATTTTGGAAAGCTGTTCCTGCTTTTGGGCATAAAGCTTTGAGAGCTCTTTTTCCCTTGCCTCATATCTTTCTGTAAGCGAAAGTTCCTGCGCTTCAAGGCGCGAGCGGCTTTGCTCAATGAGATCAAGCTCCAGCTTGTTGAAACGCTGTTTTAGGGCCTTTTCCTGGTCTGCTATGTCTTTCTTATGCCTGAGCAGGAGCTCATTAAATTCTCTTTCTTTTACCTCTGCGTTTTTTTGCGCTTCATTTAATACATTGAGCTTCAGGTAATTCAGCTTTTGTTCCCTTTCCGTAAGCTCATTTTTTAGAGCCAGGAGCTCTTTTTCCAGCTGATTGCGCGTTTTGTTCCATTCCATTGCCTCTTCGTTTACAATTTCTTCCCTGAGGCGTTTGCGCATTTCTTCTTCTGTTGCGCTCTGATGCTTATAATTCTCTTCCCATGAGCGTACCGTATTTTGCCATTTTTTGAGAATAGCATCGCGCTGTTTTATCTGCTCAGTGAGGGATTTGTTTATGTCTGCTTTTACCCTAAAATCTTCCCTTAGGCTTCCAAGCTCGTCTTTAAGAGCCTGAATTTTGTCTGCGGCCCAGCGTAAGGCGAGCCTGGCTGTCTCAAGATCAGTGACATTTGATAAGTCTGCTTGTGGGGCATCTAGTTCCTGGTCTATTATATCCATATTTTCCTCCGGCCAGACATAATGGCCGCAAAAAGCTAAGGGCAATTAAGCATATTATACTATATTAACTATATGATAGGGAAAATGCCTTGGCTGGAAAATGAGGCTGGCGGGTATTGTCTGAAATAAAAAAACAAAGCAACCGGCCGGCTGAATAGCCGGTCGGCACCAATAATGGAAAAACAGTTATAGCGGTTTAATTAGGCAACCGCAGGGCGGACAGCTTTTCCGCTCTTAATGCAGGTTGTGCAGACATAAGCGGTTTGCGTCTTGCCGTCTAAAACTATTTTCTGCTTCTGTAAGTTCGGTTTGAAAAGCCGTTTGGTAGCCTTATGTGAATGGCTGTAAGACTTGCCTGATACCGCTTTTTTACCGCATATTTCGCATTTGTATGACATAATGACTTTATTATAACAAATTTTTGCTAGAATTAGGAATATGAAACATCATACAGCCTATATCAGAATACATACATCCATGCGTTATGACATCGTGAACATTACCGGAAAGGTGGAGGAAGAATTGCGGAAAAGCGGAATAAAGGAAGGCTTGTGCCTTGTTAATTCCATGCACATAACTTCAAGCGTTTTCATAAATGACAATGAGCGTGGCCTGCACAAAGATTTTCTGGCCTGGGTTGAGAAACTGGCTCCGTATGATGTGAACGGTTATATGCACAATCTGACAGGAGAAGATAATGGCGATGCGCATCTTAAGCGCACGATAATGGGCAGGGAAGTTGTTGTTGCGGTTACCGATGGCAGGCTTGATTTTGGCCCTTGGGAATGCATATTCTACGGGGAATTTGACGGCCAGAGGGATAAGCGCATCCTGGTTAAGATAATAGGCGAATGATTTTTTAATAAGGCATAATTTGCGCAAATATTTGGAACAATAAAATAATAAGCAGTCTGTTTTCGCAATAGCCGTGTTTTTGCAACAGATTGCGGCTGCGGGAAAAGGCTGATAAATGTCGTAATTGGTTATGGAATAATGAAAGCCCCGCTGTTTCAGAACAGCGGGGCTTCCTGTTTATTAGTTATTGTTTTAACTTTTTTATGTCAGTCTTCTTCTTTAAGCTCTACTACTCTTCCGAATGTGCTTAGCGGCTTGTCAAACTTGCTGGCGTCGCCTATGACAAAAATTATCATGTTATCCGGGCGGAAAATTCTTTTTGCGGAATCCTGTACGGCTGCCGCATCAATTTTTTCAATGTTGCTCACATAATTCTCCAGATAATCACTAGGATAATTGTAATAGTCATATACCATGCGGTTTGTTATTAGGCTGAAAGGAGTCGGAAAACGGAATACGAAAGAATTGATTATTGAAGCCTTGGCCCTTTCAACTTCTTCGGCTTCAGCAGTTTCTTTCTGTATTTTTTTGAATTCCGCCAGCATTGTCTCTATGGCTTCTCCGGCTGTTGACGGCTTTGTGCCGCAATACGCCATCTCAAAGCCTTCAAGTTCTCTTTTGCCTGCATAGCTGTAAACAGTATATGCAAGGCCTCTCCTTGAGCGCACTTCAGCAGCAAGCCTTGAGGAAAGGCCGCCGCCAAGCATCTCATTTGTTACTGAAAGGGCATATTCCTCAGGGGAAAGGCGTTTAGGCCCTGTCTGAATCATGACAATGTAAGCCTGAGCGCTGTCTTTCTGCATGTGATACACGGTGCGGAGCGGCTGTGAAACAGTGAATGGCAGCCTGGGATAATATGTGGATCCCTTTGCCCAGTCTCCAAGGGCGGAATTGAGTTTGTCCTCAAGGTTTTTTGCATCGCCGAAATCACCGGCCACTGCCAGCATTATGTTGCCAGGCTGAAAATAATTCTTATGCCAGGCTTTCATGTCATCTATGGTTATGGCATTTATTGTTTCTTTCTCAGTGCGGAATCCGTACGGATGCTTTGTGCCAAAGAAATGGCGGAGCGCCTCGCGTACGACGCTTTGTCCGGGATTGTCAAAGCGTCTTTCAATAACTTCCAGTTCTTCCGCTTTCTGTATTGCAACTTTATCTGCCTCAAAAACAGGCTTGCGCATGACCTGAGCGAATATGTCCAGAACTTCCGTGAAATCCTTTGAGAGGGAGGTCATGTTTACGGTGGCTTCTTCCAGGCTTATTTCAGTGTCAATGGATGCGCCGAGATTTTCCAGTATTTTATCCATGTTCTCCGCGCTGTATTTCTCCGTGCCGCCATCGCGTATGAGGTTCATTGTGATTGAGCCTAGCCCGGCTTTCTCTTTAGGGTCATACATCTTTCCTGTGCGTATAAGTGCCTGAATGCGGATTAGCGGCAGAGTGCTGTCCTGAATATAGTAAACCTTAATTCCATTTTTTAATGTAAGTCTTTCCCCTGCGGGCGGCTGGAATTTCACAGTCTGTATTTCCGGCAGTTTGAGTGATTTTGCAGCGTTAGGCGTGCCTGCTTTGAGTGTTGTTGTCATAAAAAGTGCTCCGATAAGAATTGCTAATTTCTTGTTCATCCCTCTCACCTCTTATTTTGCTTCAGGGGCGGTAAGGAAAACCGCCGTGCGGTTAGGACGCGTGAGATATTTCTTCGCTGCTTCGGAAATTTGCTCTGGTGTTACTTTGCGCAGCTTCTCGCTCATATCCCAAACATATTTCCAGTCGCCGATTATTTGCTGGCTGTGCGCAAGCGTCATGCCTATTCCTGCATTTGATTCCATTTGCTTTACCATGTCAGCTTCATAATTATTGAGTATCTTGTCCAGTTCCCACTGTTCCGGAGGCGTTTTCTTGAGATTTTCAATTTCTTCCATGATTGCTTCGTCAAGCTGTTCATTAGTGAAAGGAGCTTTTGGCGCAGCGGCTACTATGAAGAGGGAAGGATAACGGCTTGCCAGCGTGGGGAATGATGCGGCATAAAGAGCCATCTGTTTCCCTTCAACCAGGTTTTTATAAAAACGCCCGGTTTTCCCGTTTGACAGCACCTCGCTTGCCATTATAAGCGCAGGCATGTCAGGGTGATATGTTCCGGGGTTGTGATATCCTATGCGCAGGGCAGGCTGTGCAGGGAAGAATACATTGATTTTCTTTTCTGCGTTCTGCTGCGGTTCTATTATGCGTACTTCATCTTTCACTGGGCCGCCTTTCCAGCTGCCGAAATATTTATTTGCGAGGCGTATAACCTCTGCGGGATTCACATCACCCACAACTGCTATGGTTGCGTTTGACGGAACATAATATTTAGCATAGAATTTTTCGGCATCCGTTCTAGTGAGATTGGCTATGTCATCCATCCAGCCGATTATTGGATTATGGTATGGATGCGACACAAACGCTGCAGCGTTGAGAGCTTCATTGAGTATTCTTCCGACATTGGATTCGCCCATGCGGCGCTCTTCCATTATAACGCTTCTTTCTTTGTAAAATTCGCGCAGCACGAAATTCTTGAAGCGGTCTGATTCTATTATCATCCAGTGCTCAAGGCGGTCAGCTGGCAGCTGCACTACATAACCTGTATAATCCAGCGAAGTCATAGCATTCATGCCGTTTTCGCCGAGGTTATTGTATATTTTCCAGTATTCGTCCTTGTTTATAAGGCTGTCAGCCTCTTTTGAGGCCTCCGCAAGCTGTTCCCTGAGTTTTTTTACTTTTTCTGCGTTGGGATTCAGTTTATGTTCCTCTTCCTGAAGCTCAAGGACAAGAGACTCTTCTTTTGCAAGGGCCTTCTTTTCTTTTGAGTAGTTTAAGGCATTCATCGTTTTTGAGCCTTTGAAAGCCATGTGCTCAAACATATGGGCAAGTCCGGTTTTCCCTTGGACGCAGTCTACATTTCCCACTTTGAACATAGTGGTGAAAGAAACCGTGGGGACGAATTTCTTTTCCAGTATTAGAAGCTTAAGCCCGTTCTTAAGCTGATAAGATATTACATTGGGATATCTAGTGTCTGTTTCCATAGTTGCACCTTCAGGAAGATTTTTTGCCGCAGGTTCTGCTGCTGAAGCAAAAGGTGCCGCTGCAAGCAGGAACGCCGCTAAAAATGACAGATATTTCATTATTTCCTCCGTTGAGATGGCATAAGCCATGTAAACTATTATAAATAAAGATTTATTTGCTTTTCAAATTGTTTTTTTTTAATGTATAATCAATGGTAAGCACCGGTTTCTAATTCCGATGTCTTCCTAGGATGTCTGATGCGGAAATGCAGTCTTTCCGGCTGCTGTTATCAACAATATTAGGAGAAATTTATGTCTCAAACGTCAGAAATGCCTGTACATTCAGCGGCATATAAGAGACGCAGGGCGCTTAACTGGCTGCCTCTGGGGCTCACATACGCTGTATATTATATGGGACGCTACAACCTTAATGTTGCCGGCCCTATAATGATGGATAAGTTTGATTTCACGAAGGCCGAGTTCGGAACAATCGCTACTTGCGGTTTTTGGGTGTATGCCCTTTCCGT
>JAILAB010000081.1 GCA_024681855.1 Elusimicrobiales bacterium | reverse complement strand
TTTCAGTTCCGTATCAGCGCTTATGTCAAGGCGCAATGCATAAGCCTGCGCGGCTAGCATTATACAGGAAAAGAAAACAGCGAAAAAACGCAGACACATATATTTTAATTATAACAAATAAATATAAAAGCATTGCCAAATCTTTCAAGCTTGCTAATTAACATTGCAAGCATAATGTTAATTCGCAGAACTATTTTCATTTAAGCCTCTCTTTTCCGTGTTTACTTAAAGTCCCTGTTAAAAGGAAGTATTGACACAATAATTATTTCGTCTTCCTGAACTTGTTTCAGATCTTCCTTAAGCTGTTAAGGCTTTTCTTAAATACTTTTCCAGGTCAGTTTTGACAAATTTTATCAGCTCTGCTACAATATAATCAGTGCCGTTGCGGAGGGCCAACGATTTATCGGTGGAGATATTACCCGCAACGGCCTTTTTATTTGTAACTTTTACATCATACGATGTTAAATCTTTATTTCCGTTTTCCTCTATCTCTATTGTTTCAGGCAGACTGTTTTTCGCAGACTGATAAAGCGTCTGGCCGTTGTTGTTATTCTCTGCCTGTGAGATTTGGTATTCCTTGGCCTGGTCGTATTCGTCTTTACTGAAATGTCTTTCCGGCACTTCATTGTCGCTAAGCACCATAAAGGCGACCTGTGCCTCGCCATGCGTTTTTACAAAATTGTCTGCGTATTCTTTTCCTTTGCTTTCTGCCAGCACCTCATAATTGAAGTCCAATATTGAGGCTGTCTTAAAGCCTAATGTCTTTTTGTAAATTCCCTGCAAGGGCTGTGCTTGAGAAATAAAACAGTCAAGTTTATTTGCCCCATGTTTTTTTATGAAGTCTCTTATTGCATATAAGAAACCCTTTTTATCAGTAGGATTAAGAGAAAATACGCTTACAAGGTTTCCGTCCGGCTCTATGGCAAAACCTGCCAGGCCGTCGCTTGTTATAAAGCATTTGCAGTTTGAATAATCGTCGTGAAGGTCTACAAGGTTTCCGTTTGGTAAATATTTTCTGTTTATTTCAAATATATCGTGGAATAGCTTAGGATTAACACTCCCTACGGCAAAGGACGTTTCAATGTTTCGTTGTTTATTTGTATATTTTAAATCAGGCTCATTCTGAACCCACAAGCCGCCTCTTCCGGTGAGAACTCTTTCATATATGATTCCCAGGCGTCTTCGCTCATCGTCTCCAAACTTCTGACTAAATCTGTCTTCGTGGTATTCCCTGATTTGGGCATCAGTAAGTCCATTACTTTCTTCTTGTACTCTTCTAAAGTCATCTGTGGGTTCGTAGCTTTCTGTTCCATTTCCTTTGCCCTCATTCTCATTATAACTATTTTTGCCCTCCTGATATAGCCTTATACGCTCTTTTTTCCGGTAGCCAATCCGAAACGCTTGACAATGTCCTCTCTTGAGGGTATATTATTAGAAAGCAGCGTTGACTGCGAGAGGCCGTGCAACATAGACGGTAGCTGCGATTTATTACCGTAAGCAATCCTGTTCAATGCTATTTTTAGGAGTGCCTAGATGGGCGAGGCTGGTCCGCATAGACAGTGGCTGCGGCTTAACACCGTAAGCGAGGCGTCTAGGCACTCTCCTTTTATATTTTGCTATACTAATTTTATCAGTCCATGTTTGCCCTCTGCCCGAATTGTTGTTTTGATTTGGACTTGCAAACATGGGCTGACTTGCTTTATCCCTTATCACATCGTAAATTTCTACATCAATTGCAAATTGGAAACACAAAAAAAAAGTCTACCATCCGTCATTCCTAGTGTCCGGCCTGTAAGGCAATAACAGCATAGTATGCTGTTATTAGGACGGGAAAACACGAAGCTGACCGCTTGCATGCAGTATAGTGGCATACCTTAAATAAGGCAGGAATCTTTGCAGTATTTACCGACGATATGCCCGATTATTAATTTCGGGCATGACGATAATTTAGAAAATTTCCCAAACTGCTAATTTCTTCATTGCTAATTGACAATGTCCTCTCTTGAAGGTATACTATTAGTGTGCTTTATCACTGGGTACTGGCTTTCACGAGCAGTCTTTGATAAAGCACTCTTTTTTTCATCAAGATATTTAAGCCTGCCCTCATCGCACGCATCCTGTATTTTTTCTATCAAATTGCTTCTGCCATACAAAGTAGGAATAACAGCATACCTTTCAGAATTTTTGTTCGGTCTTACTGTTACCATGACAAGCGAATCAATTCCCTTATAATCTTTCGCTATCCTGTCAATAACAACTATAAAATCGCCTCTGTCTTCGTATACGGCCACGGGGTCAGCTATTAAATCTGCAAGGTCTTCTAATATCTTCCAAGTTATCTTATGATTGTGAAGGTCCCAATCAGGATTATTTTTAATTTCTTCTTCTGTTATTTCCCCAAGTGCTTTGCGGATCGCAAGTTTATCTGTGTAAAGACTGCTATTCTGCACTCCGGAAAAAACAAGAACATCTGGCACTTTGCCTAAAGAAATCATCTGTTGTTTATCATGCTTAATAGATATAGTAGGAGTGTCATGCACACGGTGCATTTCCCGAATAGTTTCTTCCTTTGATTGTATTTCTTCCGTACCGGCTTCCAGGCTTTTTCCGGCAGCTGCCCCTCAAGCGTCGCGTCATTCAGTTCATGCTCAAGTATCTGCGGGATCTTGTTCTCTACCACATCCGCAGCCTGCGCCATGGCCCTGTCAATATATGTTTCAGCGGATTGGCACGTTTAAGCCCTCATTTACAATATAATTATGATACAATAACGGCTATATGGAACAGGTATTAGTCAGAAAAGCTGCAATGGCAGATCTTGCGGACATTCTTGCCATATATGCGCAGGCAAGAAAATTCATGCGTGAACATGGCAACCCGGATCAGTGGAAGGATAACCGTCCTTCGGAAGAAACGGTAATAAATGACATTCTGAAAAGAAACTGTTACATTATACAGCTATGCAGTACAGAAAAAAACGGTCTGACAAAATCAGACGATGAAAAAATTACTGTCGTGGGAGTTTTTGCATTCATCACAGGCAATGACCCTACATACAGCAGCATAGACGGAGCGTGGCATTCAGATAAACCTTACGGCACAATACACAGGCTTGCCTCAGCAGGAATAACCGGTGGAATAGCCAAAACCTGTTTTGATTACTGTTCCAAACGCATTTCGTATTTAAGAATAGATACACATGAATCGAATACGCCAATGCGCAAAGCAGTTCTTGATTACGGATTCAGGAAATGCGGAACAATAATTACGGATAACGGAACACCAAGAACAGCTTTTGACTTCATAAACAGACAGTAAGAAGAAAGACGGCTATAACAGGCCCCCTTTTTATTTTAATCAGCAGGTTTCTGGCTACAGGAAGATACAAACGGCTACATTCCCGCAGGGCATATTTCCATTTTTTATAATCTGTAGAAAAACCTGAATTTCCGGATTTTCTGTTTTGGGTTGCGACAGTTGGAAAAATATATCATATACGATATAGTATAAGCACAGGAGACAAACAAAATGCCAATAATAACCAGCTTTTACGGAATAATAATTTACATTTATTTCAAAAACAAGGAACACAATCTGCCGCATTTTCATGCCCAGTATGGCGAGCATGAGGGACTGTTTGACATAAGGACTTTGGAACTTATAGACGGAGAACTGCCGAAAAACGCTTTGAGAATGGCCAAGGAATGGGGAGCATTGCACCAGGACGAGCTTATGGAGATATGGGAAACGCAGAACTTTAAAAAACTGCCGCCGCTGGAATAAGGGGAGGCCGGAATGGCACATATAAAGGCTTTGAAAATTTACTTTCTTGACAGCATGAACATAGGGGCTTTGTTTGAGGACGGCTCTTTCAGGAAATACGACCTGAAGCGGCTTATACCGGAAATACCTGTGTTTGAAAGGCTGAAAGACCGTGCCTTTTTCATGGCTGCCAGGCTAAGCCCCGGCGGCTACGGCATAATATGGGATGACGAGCTTGATATTGACGTTTCCGAAATATATTACAACGGCACGGAATGGCCGGATGCTCCGCTTAAGGATATTTCCCCGGCAATGATAATAAGGCAGTTTCGGCAGATCAGAATGGCGGCTGGCAAAAGCCAGCAGGAACTTGCCGAAGCAACGGGGCTTAAACAGGCAAACATAGCAAGGCTTGAGAACGGCGGCTGCGTTCCGCGGCTTGACACGCTTATGCAGCTTGGCAAGGCTTTAGGCTATACCCTGCGGTGGGAAAAAGAGTAAAGCAGTAGATTTTAACTACAAAAAGATACATTTCAATTTTCATAATCCTCAGAACAATAGGATTTACGTATTTTCTGTTTCTTTGCTTTATGGGCTACGATAAATTTATAACTTGAACTTGACAAATAGCGTATACTATAATATACTATTATCAGAGATAAAAATGATTTCACTGAAAAAAGAACAGACGGTAATATTTGAAAAATGGTTTGCGAAACTGCCGTCTAATGTGAAAGAAAAAATCGCTGATTACATAGACCGTTTCCTGAACGGAAACACGTCATGCTGCGAGCCAGTAGGCGAGGGAATATCTGAAATAAAAGTTAACTATCAGAAAGGCTACAGGGTCTATTACACAGTGATAAATGGCAGGACAGTCCTGCTGCTTATCTGCGGCGGAGACAAGAAAAGCCAGCCGGACGATATAAAAAGGGCAAAGAAAATAAAAAGAATGCTGGAGGTCTGATTATGGAAGACATGGAAATAACACCGGAAGACTGCAAAATATCCGAAAATGACTTTGACACAAGCTATGCAAAGTATTTAAGGGAAGACCCGGAAATGATGAAGGCCTTCAAAAAGCGCATTGTAGCCGACTTTAACAGAACCGGTAATATGGCCATTTTCCTGAATAACCTGAAGATACTTGCCATGGCTGGCAACGTGGCAGGGCTTGCAAGGAAGGCGGGAATTAAAAGGCCTAACGTTTACAAGGCATTGAGCAAGACAAACAACCCCAGCTTTGCGACTGTGCGCAAAATAGCCGCCCTGCTTGGCATAAACATTCGCATGAGCGTTGCAAGAGGCTGAAGGGAATAAAGAGGGGCATTGTGAAATTGCCGGACGAAGAAATAAGAAAACTTGGGGCAGACCCTGCCGATTTTGTCATATCCGAAGACGATTTTGACACAGGCATAGCAAAACGCCTAAAAAAAGACCCTGAATTCAAGGAAGCGTTCAAAGAGGAGGTTATCAGGGATTTCAACGAGAGCCATGACATGAGGGCTTTCCTGAACAACCTGAAAATACTTGCCATGTCTGGAAGCGTGCCGGGGATTTCCGCAAGGTCGGCAAGCGCGAGATTTACGCGGTTGCGTTCGGCCGCGTCCACTATGTCTATTGTCTGCTTTATTATGTTGTCTGTTGGGTTTATTATGTCCCTTGTGCTGCCTTTTATGGCGTGTACCGTCTGCCGGGCAGTCATTGTGGCGCCGCCCATCATGTAGGGGCGTTCTTCCTCAAATTCCCGGTAGAATGGCACATATTTCTTGTGGCGGCTTCTTATCTTGCTGTATGCTTCTTGTGACATCAGCCCGGCATCCCTGTAGTATGCGAGCACGGCGGCGCAATAATGATAAAGCTTGTGGGCGTGTCTTTTGTATTTGCGGCGCAGCGCGGCTGCCGTCTTCCTTGCGTCTTCCAGGGGAATGCCTGTTTCCACGATATAGCCCTGCTCCGCGAGCTGTTTTTCCAGCTTTTTGTGTTCGGCTTCTAATTTTAAGTAGTGTTCTATTCTGCTGTTGACAGCCTTTTTGGCATCTGCTATACTTATATTGGGGAGTGATTCCGGCGGAGTTAGGTCCGCTACGGCTGATCTCCCTCTTTTTATTGTTTTGTTGACAGCCTTTTTTGCATCTGCTATACTAATTGATAGAGGAAAGCCTCCCGCGGACATAGAGCCGCAAAGGACGCTTTCCTCCTTTTTTATTGTTTTGTGGTCTGCATATCTGTAAAATCTTTCGCCATTATCGTTTTTTACATAATCTACTTTGATTTCAAAGATATAAGTTTTCCCGTCTATTTCCGCACTGCTTAAATAAATGTCCTGCCTTATGACATCCGCATGTTTAGGCTGGCCGTCATTCTTTTCACATTCTATATATTTGGCTTCTTTTAGTGCGGCTTTTAGATTATAAAAAAGCTTTAATGAATCTATGTTTTCTGCTTTTTTTGAATAACCTCGGCGTATAGCATCCCTGCCAAAATGAACTTTTGCTCCAGTGTTGGGAATTATATAATCCCCCTTTGCGGCTGTTGCGAAATACTTTATTTGCGATTCAGCTTCTGTAGGGGCATTTTTCGGCTTTGCTGCTTTTGTGATTTTTATTGTTTCATTTTCAGGCGTGGGGGTAAAGCCTCCGGGCATTGTAGGGACTGTTCTTGACAGACTGTCTCTGGCATCTTCTAATTCTTTTTTGATGTTTCCTTTAAATTCCGAATGTGTTTTAATGTCGTTCAGCTCTATTGCCCTTTCGGCGGCAAGGTAGGCGTTGAACTCCCTTTGATTGCCGCCGGCGGCTTCCATGTCGTTCAATATCTTTTTCAGGCTCTCTGATGCCTTCTGCCTTGTCCTGTTTTCGCCTGTGAACAGGTATACGCCATCTTCCAGCATCTGCCTTGCCCTGCCCAGGCGGCCGGGGAACAGCCTTGCGAGGAAGTAGGGGTTCCTGTTTTGCGGAAGCGTGATCCCGCCGCGTTTTTCGGCTTCCTCCGTTATTGACTCCAGCGGCCTGAGATGGTCCGCCCATCTTGCCATAAAGCCGTTTATGCCGTCCCTGGCGTATTCCCATATAGGGCGGCTTTTCTGGGGCTGGGGGTTTTCGCTTATGTGGCTTAGTACCTCCTCCATGCTGCTTTGCGATGTGTAGGCCTTTACGTCCTGTTGGGCTTTACGCAGGGCCCTGTATATTTCCTGGCTGTTTTTCCGCGGCCTGTTTTTCAAAAAAATCGTAGAATTTTGGGGCTTTGGCCCTGGCCTCTTCCGGGCTTACCACATACTTGGCTATGAACTCGGCAAAACCCTCCGCCACCGGCTCTCCGGGCGTTGCCAGCGGCTCTAATTCTGCCCTGTATGCGGCGGCTTCCCTGCTGCCTATGTTGTTGAACATTATATGTTCCAGGCGGTGGCCTATCTCATGTGCGACTACGGCCAGATCGTTGGGATTCCTTATGCGTATATGCCCTTCGTTCGGGTAGTAAAGCCCTAAAACGTTCTTTCCGCCTGTGAACGGTTTGCCCTGACGGACTGGGATGCCTGTTGCCTCCGCCAGCCTGTTTGTTATTTCCGATAGTCTGACAGGGGGAATGCCGCCGCCTGAATATTCCGGCTTGCTTTCCGGATATGCCATCTGTGTTTTGCCTATGAATACCGGACTGCTTTTTATTTCTCCTCTGCCGTTTTGGTTTGAGTTCCTTGCTGCCAATGGATGGCCGCCGGTGCTGCGATTTTTCTTGTCAAATTCCAGATATGAAAAATGTCTGTGTCTCGCCATATTTTTATAGGCTTCTTCCGAAATAAGCCCGGCATTTTTGTAATGTTCCAGTACGGCACGGCTAAGCTTGTAAACCTTGGATGCGTGGCTGCTGTATTTGCCCCGCAAGGCCTTATATATTCTGTTTGCTTCTTCAAGCGGTATGCTTTCTTCTGCGATATAGCCCTGCCCGGCAAGCTGTTTTTCCAGCTTTTTATATGTATCCTCTCTTCCCTGTAAATCGCTAATTTTTTTGTCTTCAATGCTCTTGAAAATTTGTTTTGCATCTGCTATACTATAATCGGGAGAGCTAACCACGGAGTTGGATCCGTTAGGCCGCTCTCCCCTTTTTATTGTTTCATGATCGGCATAGGAATAATATAATTCTCCTTCCCTGTTTTTCTTGTAGTCAATTTTTATCCTAAAGACATACGTTTCGCCTTCTATTTCCGCACTGCTTAAATAAATGTCCTGCCTTACGACATCTGAGTGTTTTGATTTGCCGTCATTCTTTTCACATTCAATATATTTTGCTTTTCTTAATATTTCCGTTTGGTTATAAAAAAACTCTATAAAATATGGATCATTCTTATTTTTAACAAAACTTCTTCCTATTGAGTCACGTCCAAAATGAACTTTTACTCCTGTTTGTTCTATTGTGAAATTTCCCTTGTATCTTTCTGTTTTGTAAAGATGTTTCCGTTTTTGCTTATTGTTTTTAAATATTGGTACATCTGCGGGTTTTGTGGTTTTTGGAGATTCTAAAATAACATTTTTAGGCGTGGGGGTAAAGCCTCCGGGCATTGTGGGGACTGTCCTGGCATGTCTTTCTTCAATATCTTTTCTTTCATTTACAGTTTCTTTTGTGAAGTCTACATATGTTTTAATATCGTTTAGCTCCAGCGACCTTTCAGCGGCAAGGTAGGATTCAAATTCTTGCCGGTTGCCTCCGGCGGCCTCCATGCCGTCCAATATTTCCTTTAATGCCTCGTCTGCCTTTATTCTTATGCCGCTGTTCCCTTTGTCTTCCAGTTCTACATCTGACAGATTTATTTCAGGTAGTGTTTCTGCCGGGTTAAGAGGCGTTGCTGTGTTTTTTTCTGCGTCCAGTTTTTTCTTTATGCTGTTTTGTTCATTGTTTTCCGCAATGTCGCCGTATGCCTTGGCGGCATAGGCCGGGGATTCCTGCATTTTACGGGCTTCCTCGGCCGGGGATGTCCCTTTTTCCAAAAGCTGCTTTTCAAACCAGTTCACAAGGCCGTGGAACAGAGGTATTTCATCCGCCTTTTTCCAGGCATAATCCTCTGCCTTTGTTATCCCGGCTTTCGCAAGGCCGCCGCTTTTGCCCAGAACGTATCCTGTTCCGTGCATTGTTATCATAAGCAGGGCATTGTCCGAAAAATCCTGAACGGCAGGCACCTGGCCGTCTATAAGGCCGCCTGCCGCTGTAAGGCCCAGTGTTTCCGCACCTATGGGGAGGGCTGTGCCTGCCGCCTTGGCGGCTATGGGATTTGTTATTATCCCCTTGGCGATTTTTGAGCCTGCTGCCGCCTTTCCGGCCAAGCTGCTGGGACTTCGTAAAACTTGTTTGACATATTTTTATTCTCCTTAATATAAGTTGAAAATCAATGTTCTTTCTGTTATCATATTGTTATGGAAGACAAAGATAAAAAAGACAAAAAAGAAAAAGCTAAAGAGGACCTGGAAGAGGACAACAGCGCCCTTTGCTGGCCTCATTATCATTTTTATCCTGATGAGCTTAAACCACTTGGTGAAGAACAGGCCAAAATGTCTGAAAAAGAATTTCGCGAATGGGTTAAATCCCAAGGGTATTATGATTAGTCTTCGCATATCATCCTCATTCTTGCAATAACTCCTTCTTCCGTATACTTTATAGAGCTTACTCTGAATCTTGCTTTTCTTTTTATAAGAAATTCATATTCCTTGCCCTTGAATTTTGAAAGATTGTCTATATAAGCTCCCCTGCCTTTTCCTGCTGGAATCTCAATTATCATAAGACAGGCTTTTTCATTGTTTTTAACAATATCATTTATTATATCGGCCTTTTTATAACAAGTTGTACTGAAAGCAGAACCGGATGCGGGTCTTTCGCCGCTTTCCGGCACGGACATGTCTGTTGTTCCGGGAATCAAAGCCATATAAAGATTTTACACGGCAAAAATATGAACTATGCTGAACTGCTGAAGTTCCTTTGAAGTTTTATATAATTTTATAAGATAATCAATTTTTTTGTTTATCTTTTGGAGCGGTCAAAATGCTGAAGAGTTTTACAATACGCAATTACAAGTCAATAATAGAAGCAGAAGTCCCCATGACCTTTCTGGAAAGAAAAGCACCTAACGGATATAAAGACTATGATACAATACCGTTCATAAAAGAAGCCGGAGAAAGGCTTATTCCAATGCTTTTAATATATGGGGCAAACGCTTCTGGCAAAAGCAATGTCATTTCAGCATTCGCTCTTTATTTACATATAATAAATGAGAATATACAAGGGAAATTCTTTCCAAACAAGTTGTCCCAGCAGAACAACTCTACCAGTTTTGAGATCTCTTTTGTTTCAGATGATAAAACATATACGCATGAGCTGGAATACAATGCCAGTGAAATACTGAATGAAAAATTTTTCACAAAAGATAAGGTTTTTTATGAAATATCAAAAGGGAAAATAATCCGGCAAAGCATAGAAGCAAAAGGTTATGGAATTGCGGAATTTGAAAACATACTGGAAATTGAATGTTCAGAAAACAAACACCATATAGCGACCTTTCTGCCCAAAATATGCAGAAGATACCCAGGCCTTAACGAGGAAATGACAAACGCTTTCAATTATTTAATGCGAAGCTTTATTGTTCTTCCGGCAGATTTCAAGATAAATCCGGAATCTGTATTAAGCCATTTCAGAGGCAATGGCATATCTGACAATGAGGCCGTCAAAGAAATAACAGACATACTTCAAAAAATAGATATAGGAATATGCAGGATTGAGCTAAAGCCGGAAGATTATGACATAAGCGACATGAAAAACATAATTCCAATGGCTCACCCCAGTTATATAACAAATAATGTCAGGCAGGGAATTACGCAGCGGATAAACAGAATTATTTCATACCATAAGGACGTAGGCGGCAATGAAATAAATTTTGACTTTTTTACGGAAGAATCCGCAGGAACGCAGAAACTGTTCATTGTGATAGGTCTTTGCATTATCGCAGTGAAATTCGGCAGGATAATAATATGGGATGAACTTGACGCTTCCATACATCCATTCATACTTAAGGAAATATTAAGCTTCTTCAAATCAAAACGCTATAACAAGACTGGCGCACAGCTTATAAGCTCACTGCATGACCCCTATGTTCTTGAAAGCCCGGACATAAGGGTTTCTGACTTTGCCATAATAGATAAAACAGAAAGACTTGGAACATCAATTTCAAGAGGAGGCGAATTTAATTTAAGAAACATAAACAATTTCCGGAAACAGTATCTTGCTGGACATTTTGGCGGAGTTCCAGAACCATGCCTTTAAAAAACATTATTCTGAACATTTATGTCGTGACTGAGGGCTTTTCAGAAAAAGCATTCTTTTCCATGCTTAACAGGCTTCTGAGGGAGCATGAAATAAATATAAGGTTTAAGTGCGAGGTTGCGGAAGGCAAGACAGTAAGGAAAATAAAAAAAGCATTAAGCATGGCAGGCAGAAAGGCTGAGAACGATAAAAATGGAACTCTTTACGATTATGTCGCGGTATTGCTTGATTATGATGTCTTCAAGCGCGGCGAATGTTCTATGTCGGACTATGCGAAATATGAAAAACAGCTGTGTTTTTCAGAGTATGTGTTTGAGGATTTCATTGTTTCATTAATGCCTGAAGATAAACGCAGGGAATGGGATAAAATCTGTGCTGAAACAAACCATTTTGCAGTTCCTATGTCAAGTGAGGTTTTAGAGCGGAAAATACTTGCAGTAATACCTGCTTATAAAAAAGGGACATTTCCTTTCAGCTCTTTAACGTGGGATGATTTAAGCAATATGAGGACAGTTTTCCGCGAAAATATAAATCACATAGAAGATTTTATCAGGAACAGTATATCATTGTCAGAACATAAAAACAAATAATAAAATAACCCGGCTCTCTTTGCAAAGGGCGGGGGTTGGTTTACTGCAAATAAAAATGCCCCCTCTGTTTGGGCGCTGGCAGGGGACTGCGAGTAGGCCTGAGGGGGACTGATAGGGGGATTATATCAGATTAGGATAACAGTTATTCCTGCTCTGCGTCGGTTTCCTCTTCTTCGTCGTCTATTATTTCAAAACTATCCTCTGTTATGTTGTTCTCTTTCACGAATTTCTCGTGTATTTCATCCCCTTCATCGCTATAATCGTCAATTTCAATAACACTGTTATTTTTAACTAAAACAAGTACAGGGTCTCCTATATATCCTCTTAAATCAGGATTTTTTATATTAAACACTTGTCCACCTTTCCAGTCTGTTATAAACTGCACTTTGTTATAATTAGGATTTTTACCGCTTTTATGCTTTATGTATTCTTTTATGGCGTTGTTCATTGGAACAATTTTAATTTCAAATTTTGGTATTATTTTCATTTTTTATTACTCCTCAAAACCTTATCGGCAATTTCAGAATTTACGCCAGCATTATCTATTCTAAATATATTTACGCCTTTAAATATTATTTTAGCAAAATATTTTTTAAAACCTTCTTCAAAAATAGTTATGCCTTTATGAACATCATATATTCTTAATTGCCCTTTACTGTTTTTATCAATTAAGCATACATGTCCTCCTCCATCCCTTGTATTATGCTTTTCAAAACAATAGATTGTTCCAGGTGCTATATTGTCTTTTAGAAACTGTATTGTTTCCAACATATTTTTTAATTTTTTATGTTTTACAAAATTTGGATGTGTTCCATTGTTATCAATTACAAAACCTGTCCTTGGATCATCTGAAAATTCATTAAAACAGGCATTATTTTCATCATAAGGCAATGCAGAGACATCATACCCCCTTAATCTCAGAATATGTGCCAAAACACTTGCTTGACAATTAAATTCATATTCACCGCCTAATTTATAATTAGGATTTTCCCTGCCGTGGTCGGCCTCTTCAAAACTCATTGGCTTGCCTCGTTTTATACCTGCGACTGTTTCAGGGGCATAGCTTTTAAGTTTTACCTCGGCTTCTGCGGCTGTCATATCTGATATGCCGTAATAATGTTTTTTCCCTGTCGTGCCTTTACTGTGTTTGCTGCCTATTTTGTCTTTGGGCTTTTTGCCGTAAAATCAGCCGCTCAAATTCTCTTGCTGTTCCTGTTCTTGTGGCTCTTCGGATTTTTCTGCTCCTTTTTCGTTTTGTTCTGCGAACTGTCCTTTCCTGTCCCGTTTCACATCGCTTTCATTGAATGGCTTTCTGTCTTCCGCTGTATTATTCTCCGTGTTGCCGTTGTGTGCAGGAACAGGTCTGTTGTATTTTTTCAGCTCTTCTTCAGAAATTTTATATTTATGGAATTGTCCGTGATAAAAAATATCCTGCTGGTCTTTTCCACTTGGATGACCTTCCGCTTTGCCACCGATATTCCCACTGGGCGGCTGGTTTTCGCTGCCGTTTTCATTGCCGGGCATTCCTCCGCCCATGCCGCCGCCAGTGTCTTCCGGGAGGTCTTCGGCTATGTCCGTGAAGCCGCTGTTTTCGTCCTGACGGAGTGCCTGCCTAACCTCCTCCGGGGAGACCACTCCGGCATTTATCAGGTTGCCGTAATATGAGGACTTCGCCCCCTGCGTTGCCGCCTGTTCTGCCTCGGTAGGTACGGAAAGCGGATTGAACACAATGTCGTATTTCTCCCTGTTCCCAAGGTCTGACCGGCATATTATGGAATAAGCCTTGCGCAGGAATGGC
>JAILAB010000080.1 GCA_024681855.1 Elusimicrobiales bacterium | reverse complement strand
CGTTGCCGCCTGTTCTGCCTCGGTAGGTACGGAAAGCGGATTGAACACAATGTCGTATTTCTCCCTGTTCCCAAGGTCTGACCGGCATATTATGGAATAAGCCTTGCGCAGGAATGGCTCCAGAACATTCTCCTGCATCCCGCGCAGCATCTGCAGATAATTCCTTGTTTCCCCCTCTCCCGTACTGTTAAACCCTTTCATGTTCGTGCCGAACAGTTTATATTCAGGTATTGAGGCCACACCTGAAACAAGATAGAAGATTTTATCAGGAACAGCATATCATTGTCAGAACATAAAAACAAATAATAAAATAACCCCGCACTCTTTGCAAAGGGCGGGGCTTGGTTTAATACCAGGGAGAATTTAGGACATTTTAAGAGTTATCTATCTTTTACCACCACATAAAACAATCTTCTTTTGGTAATGGCTTATCGGATTTAATGTATTTTAAAAGCCTTCGCATTGCCTTGTGAGGCGAATAAGTATCTTCGGAATTGCATTCACAGGTTTCTTTTTCAATATCTATGACAAGCTGATATTTTTCTTCTCCGCCGTCTAAATAATAATCACAATATATTTTATTTCCCTTTCGGATTATGTTTGTTAATTTTACCATAATACTCTTTCACCTCCTGCAGCAAAGATGAATGCAAAAATGTCCGGATTTTATAAAAATGCCCCCTCTGTTTGGGTACCGTTGGTAGGCATGAGGGGGGCTGATAGGGGGATTATATCAGATTAGGATAACAGTTATTCCTGCTCTGCGTCGGTTTTTTCTCTTTTTCCGTCTTCTTTTCAGCCTTGGATTAGCTGCGCAGAGAGCTTCTGGTCCGCCCCATCGATATATATTCCTATAATAATTAAGCCAATAAAAATATTCAATCATTCTATGTTTCATTGTTTTCTCCTTGCAAAAGGTGTTTTTATGCACTACAATATTAGTATGGAAGAAAAAGATAAAAAGAAAGAAGATAAATCAAAGAAAAAATCAAAAATAGAGGTTTTGTTTCAAGACCCAGATTATGATCACCTTGATATATCCGAACTGGAAGATTTAGGACCTGATCCGGATACATACGATCCCAATTTGCCGGAATGGGCATGGGAAAGATTTTCTTCATAAAACTTATCATTTCTTTATGTCACCCCAAAAAAGCAATTCAAACACTCTGCGTTTTTCAAGTTTTCTCCCTCCGCTTTTCTGCCACATATACATTTCTTGTTTATATCCTCCTACAATTTTATAATTTACCTTTCTCTTAAGTAGCAATTCCCATTGATTATCAAAAGCTGAATAATCAGCTATGTAAGCCCCTATCCCTTTGCCTTTTGGCAAATATATTATCAATAAATCAGTATTGGCCTTATATAAAATTGAGGCATTTTTACAACATGAAGTGCTTGAATAGGCATATTCAGGAAATATCTTGTCTTGTGATTCAAAAAAATTATCTATAATGCCAGTACCTAAAGTTCTATATACTATCATAGGCCTTTCAAGTTCATACTGTGCTATTGCCTCATCAATGTACATGGTCTTTATAAACTGGTCCGTAGTCAAAAACGGATTTTCTTTTAAATCCATGTCTTTTCCCTTTCTCAATGCTTCATTTAGTTCCTTATGTGCTGGACCAGTATAATACACAATGGCGTTTCTGTTTGGCTTATTTTGCTCAATGTACTTCTTCCAGTCTTTGTGTGTTTCCGAATTGTCAAAATGTGCGTTTACATCACCGCCCCTTCTGAAATCAAGCCTGTCCGGATAATAGCCTGGGTGAACATTGCCGTTTTTGTCTTTGTAAAAATAATCCGGTTCTTTGTCCTGACCTGTGCCGCCGGGGTCATCGTCTTCCTTGCCTTCATCCTGCTTATCCCCGTTCTGCGGGTGTCCTTCAGGTTCCCTGCCTGTCTGCGGAGGCATTCCGCCCATGCCGCCGCCAGTGTCTTCCGGCAGGTCTTCGGCTATGTCCGTGAAGCCGCTGTTTTCGTCCTGACGGAGTGCCTGCCTAACCTCCTCCGGGGAGACCACTCCGGCATTTATCAGGTTGCCATAATATGAGGACTTCGCCCCCTGCGTTGCCGCCTGTTCTGCCTCGGTAGGTACGGAAAGCGGATTGAACACAATGTCGTATTTCTCCCTGTTCCCAAGGTCTGACCGGCATATTATGGAATAAGCCTTGCGCAGGAATGGC
>JAILAB010000077.1 GCA_024681855.1 Elusimicrobiales bacterium | reverse complement strand
GCCTGAACCATTACCAGGTTTTCTGTAATGCGCTGGCTGTGCGGAAAATTCTTATAAGGGCCATCGCTAAATTCCATGCGCACAATATTTTTCCCTTCTAGCTTCATGGCATCTGCTTCTTTCGCTGCAATATATATTTTTGCATTTGGAAACATTCGCAGCTCTCCAGTATGGTCTGCGTGCTTATGTGTAACAAAAATTTTAGTTATGTCCTCTGGTTTATAGCCTGCTTTTTTAAGAGCTTCTTTAAATGTGGCTACCTTATCGCCCATCCATAATGCTGCGTTTTCTTTCCTTGGAATGTCGGCTGTTTCCTATGGAAGGCCTGTATCTGATAAAATCACGTCTTTTCCGTCATCAATCAAAAAATTCTGCAAGCTGGAGCGGTATTTGGTATTTTCGCATTTTTCTTTCTGGTGCGAGCCTTCGAAAGCAAATGCCTGTGTCATAAAACCGCCGTCATAATACTTAAGGGCTATAATTTTCATAAAAACTCCTAAATTTTGTCTTATAGCATTTTACAATAGTATGTGTTTTAATGCTGTTTATGCATAAACAGAACAGCAATAGAGAAAGTTTAAACATTCAGCATGATTTTATGGCTGACAGCTGCAAGGTTTTTTGCCAAATAAGGCTAAATTAATAAAAAGTGTTTATCAGAACCGTATGGATGGAATGATAAAAGAGCTAATTATTCTTTTTATCATCTTCAGATTCTGAACTGTCTGATTCCGGTTTTTCTGATTCATGGCTTAAAGAATCTGCTTCGCTAAAACTATCCTCTTTTTCTTGCTTTATGTCATCAGGCGCTGCATTGCGTTCATCATTTTCTTTTATTATGCTTTGCAGCTTTTCAGAAGACAGCTCTATTTCTTCTTCATTCATTTTGTTTTTCATGCGGATAATAATGCGGTCCCCGGCGCCAGCCCTGTTTAATATGCGGCTTACGGCATTAAGAACGCTTACTTTTGATTCTAAGTAAATGCCTGTGTTTATGATATTTATGATAGGGGCAAGCACAAGCATGAAAATGGAAAAACCCGCAATGTTCCACAACTGCGGCACCAGGGAAACATTAAGCGAAGAATCCGCAAGTTCCACGGAGAAAATGCCGGGAATGATTGTTTGAAAAACAGCGCTTATAACAAATATAACTCCGATAAAAAAACGGTATCCGCGGGATGCCGCGAATGCCAGCTTGAACGCTGGCTTAATGCGCAGCCTTTCATCTGCGGCGAAATAAAGAGAAAGGCTGAACATAACATAAAACAGGTACCCTGGCAGCACCATAAGGGAAATGCCGCTAAAAAGACAGGCTGCAAAAGCGGACACAATTATAACAGACTGAATGTAAAAACGAAAAGATGTGAAAACAGAAAGAGACTTGAGGAAAGGTTTTTCCTCACCGGAAAGAAGCTTTATGAAAAACAGGTTTCTGCTTATATGCAATGGCGCAAGTATCAATAAAATAAACAGTCCCGTAAGAAGAAGATTGTCCTTGTAATATATCAGTATAAGGGCGGGAACGGCTTCAAGAACGGAAAAGAAAAGTACAGGAAGAATGAGTAATGGAAAATTATCGCAGTACTGATCCCAAACAGGCAACAGAAACTTTTTGAAAAGATATGGAAAAGAGTATTCTTTTCCCTCTATGAAATGCAGGGCCTCATCAACTGTTTTTGAATGCATTAAAAAATCTGCTGTTTCTTCAGAGAAGAGAGGAACAGGTTTTATATTGTTTTCTGGGCTGGTTTCATTTTCTTTTTTTTCTTCAATATTATCAGCAGGCTCATCTGCGTTTGCCATAACATGGGAAGGGGCATTGCTTGCATTTATGTCTGAAAAGTTTTTCTGTTCTTCATCTGCCTTGTTTTCATTTTCCTGTGATTCTTCAGCCATTATTTTCCTCCATTGATTTAATGCCTTCACTGTAAAGCCTGCCTGCCATGAATGAACTGCGGGCAAGCGGCATGCTCATAACTGCCTTGAACCCAAAAGATAAGGCAATTTTTTTCCATTCTTCAAATTCAGCCGGCG
>JAILAB010000071.1 GCA_024681855.1 Elusimicrobiales bacterium | reverse complement strand
AGAGCTTTTGCTAGAAAATATGCTCCAGAAAGACGTAATAAAAAACTTCTCAGGCCCGGAACGTTAAGAAAAACACACCGGCATCCACATAGCGGCTGCCAGATGGTTTACATGAAATTAAGGCAGTCCATGAAAATAAATTATAAGAAAGCAGAACGCATTTATTCCAGGCCTGGGAAACCGGCCGACAACTGTTTTGCGGAAGCGTTCAACAGGATTCTGAGAATGGAATGCCTTGAAGCAAATTATTTTCCTGATATGACGAATGCGGGAAAAGTAATAGAAGAATGGACGGACGACTATAACCGGAACAGACCGCAGAAAGGACTGAAAGGATTGACTCCGGAACAATTTAAGAGTAAACTTTTATCAGCGAAACCTAACTTAAATTCCGGACGAACTTTGGGGTAAGATCAATATTTGCGCCATTTATAAAAATATTGTATCAGTATTTTTAACAGAGCCAATAAAAAAAACAGCTTAAAATTAAAGGCCAGAACAACAATGCCAAATTATGATATCACATTGTAAGCAACAGAATTTGAATTAGTCATAGGCACCAAATATCAGACTAATGAAACTCTGAAACAAAAATTTTTTAACTTTTCATTATTTAGCTACAAACAGATATAATTCTCCTGCTGCCTTCATTGCCGAAGCTTCAGCTTCGGCTGCTTTTCCGGCCCCCCAGAATAAATCCAAGCGGCCAGGACCTCTTATAGCAGAGCCTGTGTCATGGGAATTTATAAAACGTGTAAAATTCTTAAAAGACAGATCTTTGCCTTCACCGTTATATACCGGGCGGCGTGATTTTATTAAACCTGGCAAGCCGTATGGTATATATTTGGGATCAACAGCAATGGAGCGTCCAGGAGTTAATTCCTTTCCTATTGCCCCTATTGCGCCTATATCTGCAGCTTTAGCGCGGAAAAAAACAAAACGCGGATTAATCTCAATAAGGGCAGCTTCCCTTGCCTGCGGCTGCTTTGTAAGATATGAGATAAAATTTTTAAACGACATTGAGCTGATTTCGCCGCAATCCATCATTGCCCTCTGTACACTGCGAAACGGATGTCCATTCGCTCCGTCAAAACCTACTCTGGTAAATGTTCCGTCAGCATATCTCAAAATTCCCGAACCCTGAATTTGAAGCAGCATTATTTGGGCCGGGTGCTGGGACCAAGCTATTTCAAGCCCCTGTCCATCAATAGCACCTGAATGTATTTCCTTGGCAGAATAATGCTTTATAAATTTTCCATTAACATAATGACCATAGTCAAAATCAACATCCGCTCCCGCTGGTTTTTTTATAAGATCAGCAGGCTTAGCATAAATAGGATAAATATGTGTTTTTGTCTTATAGCGCGAGGCCGATATTTCAGCCTCATAATATCCAGTGAGAGTAGTCTTGCCGCTCCCGTCATCTGCTGATGCACGGTAAATCTTAAAATTGCTTTCT
Organism: Elusimicrobiales bacterium; assembly: GCA_024681855.1. Lineage (GTDB taxonomy): Bacteria > Elusimicrobiota > Elusimicrobia > Elusimicrobiales > UBA9959 > CACZRG01. Next base: position 28,215 of record JAILAB010000071.1, on the reverse strand, counting down.
ATTTCTTTTTTTAGCTCTTGCGGCTGCATATTTTTTTCAATTAATGAAATTAACAGTGTAAGAGTCTTTCTCATTTGAGGAGCTTTATATGTGTCTCCGGCAATGGTTATCTGAGCATAATCAGGCCGGCCTTTCCAATATTCAAGAGTCGTATTTAAAGAAGCTAGAAGAGACTCCCTAGAAATATCATCCTCAGGCAAAGGCAATATTCCAGCTTTTATTTGAGAAACTTCCCTTATGGCAGCAGCCTCCTCATGCGCAGGCTGAATTTCATTTGCAGCCATGCCATTTATTCCAAGGCAGGCATCAATATTATAATTATTGTTTTCAACAATAACAGGATTAGAAGCAAGAGGAATTTTAATGCCAGAAAAATCTTCTTCTGAAGGCAAATCCTGAGAAAAATCAATTCTCATGTCATCAGCATATGCCATTGCGGCAATGCTAAAGAATAAAGCTGAAAATATGATCTTTGTTTTTAACATATAATAAATATATAAAAAAGTTTGATTCTTTGCAAGCAAAGACATGCTATTAATATACTATCTCGTATAAACTAGTAGGGGTATAGGCATCTGAATGAAATACTTTTCTCAGATATTTATTTTTAAAATTATTTAACTTATTTTGTTTTATATTGTTTTTTTCTGCCCTATACGCCTTTAATTCTTCTGAATAGTCATATTTATCAAAATTTCGGAGTATATGGGTTATTCCTTCTTTTTTCAATGCATACAGAATATCTTCAGGAGAGTCTTTCCCTGTAACAAATATGTCATACCAGTCTTTATCATAAAAAGAAGTCGCATAATAATTTCTTAGTATATAAAATCCTCTTCCTCCAGTATCATCAATGAGAATTTTTGAAGAAACGGGCAGATTCCGGTTTATCCAAAGGGCAACATCAGAATATCCTGCTGTTTTTAAATATTCATTCTGATTTTGCAAACCAATTATAATATTCCTATAGCTGTTATAATTAAACATATAAAAAGGCATAATCAAAGGATTGAAAAGAATAGCAAGAAAAAAAATCTTTATCAAATGATGTTTATTTAATACTGGATACAAATAATAAGCAAAGAACAGTGACAAAAGCAGGTATATTGGAAAATAATATCTTGTTGTGCTTACTGATAACAGATGCAGGAATAGAGCGGCAAGAGTAAAACATAAAAGAACCTGCATATTTTTATTTCCTTTTTTGAAAATAAGAGGAAGGAAGCCAGCCAATGCTAAAAGCAAAGGAGATGTTTTATTATTAAAAGGTGTATCATTAGAAAAGAAAAGATTCCAGAATGTTTTTAACACAGCATATCTTTCCCCAGAGTAAATATATGATGATTTCTTAAAAAAATATATCATCATCGGGTCATATTCACTGCCTGCTCCAAATATATTTGTGAGAAAAGGGAAAAAAGGATTTCCCCTTAAAACATAGTTTTTTATAAGCCAGGGCATAACAGGAATGGAAGCTATAATAACAAAAACGCAGAGTTCCATTAAACATTTACGCATGTTTTTTCGCCCATTATAAACCATTATGAACATTGCGGGCAAAATCATCAGCAGGCTCGTAGGCTTAACAGCCATTGCGAAGCCCGATAATAAAGCGGCAAGAGCCAGGCTTTTCTTGTTTCCCTGCGAATGAAGCATTGTTGCTGCAAGCGCTGAAAGCGAAAACAGCGCGCAGAATGAGTCTGAACCTGTGTTAAATGACATTTGGCAGAACTGATATGTGCTGCACATTATAACCAAAGCTATGGGAAGCAGTCTTTTTTCAAAATGCTTACAGCAAAAATAAATGAGCATTGCAACGGTGCCAGTCATTGCGGCATAGAAGTTCACTATTTTAGGAACAAACTCATTGGCAAAGCCCATTGCGGCCGCATAAACGCAACCGTAAAGCGAGAAAAGGTTATGGTAAATATGATGAGGCATATCCTTTATTCCATGGTTAAACAGCCACCATTGCGGAACAGCAAGATAATAATTCAGAGTGTCAGCCTCAGCTAAATCAGGAGTGAAAGCCGAAAGCAGGCATAAAACGCATAAGGCAATTGGTATAAGATATAATAATTTTTCAAAATCTGAAGGCTCCTCCGAAAAATAGTTTCTGAAAGGTTCAATCCGTATTTCTTGTAATTTAGCCGATTTGTCAAGCAGGAACAGGCCAGGAATAAGAATAAGGTAAATGCAGGCAGGGTACAAAATCTGGCAGGCAGTAAGAATAAAGGTCATGCCTCCAACGATGCCAAAGCCTAATGCAGATGAAAATATAAATATTTCCAGTTTTTCATAATTGTTTCTAAAAAATTTCAGCAGAGCATATCTGCCGAAGCCGTATGTTAGCAAAATGAAAAGACTTCCATGTACTAACAGGGATATATTTGTAATAATATTCTGGTAAAAAAAAGGGCCTGTTTCTATAGAAAAATAATTTGAATAACTATGAAAAAATTCAGCAATGCTTATAGCATGATCTGGGACAGAAAGCCATATTTCATATATTAGGAAAAGCCACACAACAGCAATCATTAACAATGCAGCTTTAATATATTGAATAATGTGATATTGTTTATTTAATTTCATAGAAAACTGCTCAAATTTATCATTTTATGAAAAACTGATATCAAATATATATTTAGTATATAAAACCTTTATTTTTTTAGCAAAAACGGATATTTATAAAAACTTCATATTTTTATTATTATCGGTTTATAAATCTAAAGGATAATAAAATATTAAATAGATATTAATTAAAATCTTACTTACCGGAATGAATAACTGGAAGAAAATAAGTTTCACAATCAAACATATTGTGGCATTACATATTTTTTATGCAAAAAGAACTTAGCTTTAAAATGTTCTGACTTTTTGGTTAACAATACTAAAAGTAATAAAATATATGAATGGAACAGATTTTGATAATAGGGGCAGGTCCAGCCGGACTTACCGCAGCCTATAAACTGTGCCAAGCCGGATATAAACCTATCATTTTAGAAGAGACACAATACATCGGCGGCCTTTCACGCACACATAAATATAAAGGGAATAATATAGATTTGGGCGGCCACCGTTTTTTCACTAGAGACAAAGAAGTATTAGATTTTTGGAAAACCATAATGCCTGAACAAGGTTATCCTGCAAAAGATGATATAGCATGCGGAAGACAAATTAAACTAAAACCAAATGGCCCTGATCCGGAAAAAGAAGACAATGTTTTTTTAAGCAGGCAGAGAATCTCAAGAATATTGTTTAGAAATAAATTTTATGATTATCCCGTTGCTGCCAATCTTAACACTTTCAAAAACCTAGGGCTTGGGCTTACACTAAAAATAGGGTTTGGATTTATTAAATCCGTATTATTTAAAAGAGAAGAGAAATCTCTTGAGGACTTCTACATAAACCGTTTCGGCAGGCCCCTTTATGAAATGTTTTTTGAAAAATATACAGAAAAACTTTGGGGCATCCATCCTTCGGCAATAGATCCTTCCTGGGGTGCACAAAGAGTTAAGGAAGTCTCAATATTAAGCGTAATTAAAAACAGCATTGTGAGTTTTCTCGGACTAAGAAAAAAAACAAAGGCCGGACAGGTTGATTCTTTTTTCTATCCCAAGCTTGGGCCTGGCCAGTTATATGAATTACTAGCGGAAAAGGTACAGAAAGCCGGCGGAGAAATCTTGCTGAATTCCGCAGTTACGGAAATAAAAGCCCCGTCAGGCCATATCACAGAAATCAAAACAGCCAATGGGAAAACTTATGCCAATCCCAAAGCAGTATTCTCAACAATGCCAATAAAAGATCTAATCAATTCAATAAAAGAAGGCAGCCCTGACAATGATACTGCTAAAATTGCGGCAGGCCTTGCGTATAGGGATTATACCTGCGTTTCATTGATTGTCCCAAAACTAAAAATAAAGAATGAAACAAAATATAAAACGGTAAACGGCCTGATACCTGACAACTGGATTTATTTGCAAGATCCCGGAATAAAAGCCGGCCGCCTGCAAATTTTTAATAACTGGTCTCCATATCTGCCAGGAAAAGAAGGCTCCGTGCTCATAGCCTTAGAATACTATATGCAGGAAGGGGACAATGACTGGAATATGAGCGACGCTGAATTTATTGAACTGTCAAAAAAAGATGCCGAAAAGATAGGATTCATAGATGCATCTTCCGTTGAAGATGCGGTAAGAGTAAGAGAAAAAAAGGTCTATCCCGTATATTCAGGAACTTATGCGAGATTTGAAAAAGTGAAGGAATATCTAGACGGGATAGATAATCTATACTGCATGGGGCGCAATGGACAGCACAGATATAATAATATGGACCATTCCATATTAACTGCTTTTGAAGCAGTAAAATTATTCATTAAAAGCAATAAAACAGACATGAATGGCAAGGATAAGCAAAGTTTGGCAGAAAACAGTATCATAGACAAAAGTTCTCTATGGGCAATAAACACAAAACAGGAGTACCACGAAGACAAAACAGAAAAATAACATAAACAAAACGCTTTGTCAAAGTAAAGCATTGATACAGTGTAATTATAAATCGCAAATATTAGCTCGTCGTCCTGAACTTGTTTCAGGACCTCATTAAGCCGTCCAGATGCTGAAATAAATTCAGCATGACGGATAATTATAAAATCAATACTCTTTTATAAAGAGCGAAACAAAAAATGCCTAAAAAACGCTATCAATGCTAATGAATAACAGAATTCAGTTTTGTCTTTTCAATTCCCCCGGTTCTTTCAGACGGAAGGCAAAGAACAATTCAGCAAAACTGAAAATAAGCAGAGGCAGGAAAACTGCCAGATATGAATTCCGTCCATATATGAGAATTCCCCCCGCTTCCCGCGCAGGGAACAGATTCATCATGAATCCTGTAAGATTACCGAAAATACCGACGGAAAAGAAAAAAAGAGCGTTCATAAGGCCAGCAGCAGTCACAGAAACAGAATGGTGATTTACTTCATTTATAACCATTACCAGCAGCGGCGACATAGTTGCAACGGCTGCAAGACAACAGAAAAGAACAGCGGTCAAAGAGCTTATTCTGAAATCGCAGAGAAGCGAAAGCGCGACAAATAGAAAAGCTATAACGCTTACTACGGCTGAAATCCTAAAGAAAATTATTTTTCTGCCGCCGAAATGCCTGCTTAAAAATGCCAGTCCCATGCTGCTTAAGGCAGAAATTACAGACATGGCTGAAAGCACCCATGCCGCTCCGGAAGAAGAGAATTGACAGAAATCCTCTAGAAATTTTTTGCCAACGACAGTCTGGAGAACATACATCAGCGCATAGTTCAGCGAGCCGAAAATAAAAAGACATATATTATAACGGTTAAAAAGAACTTTTTTATATGAAGCCAGATCAATATGCCTGTCGGTATTTATGGCAGTAAGCTTAAATCTGGAACCAATGGCGATAAAAATCACAGAAACGGCCAAAATAACAAAACCTATGTAGTCCAGAACATGAAAAAGGCCAAAACGCTCTATAAACCATACAAAAGGAGCATTAGCCGCAAAGCTGCCTAAATAGCCCAGGAAAACTGTTATGGAAAGGCTTATTCCGAAATTTCTGTCAGGTATGCAGCGCTCAAGCTCACGAACAAGGCTGAGATAAAAACAGCCAGCGCCAAAGCCGAGCAGAATGCGGCTTAAATACAATAGAGGCATTGAGTGAGCATTAGGGAATATAAGCCCCCCGGCAGCAAAAAAAACCGCTCCCAATGCAATTATGCGCAGCCCCCCATATCTTTCCACCATGCGGCCCATAAAAATCTGGCTTATGGCATAAGTGTACATAAATGCGGCGCCCAGCGCAGTTATATAAGGCGCGCTTACGGATAATTTCTGCTGAAGAAGGCCAAATACTGCGCCAGGGACTGCTACCCTCTGAAAATTAGCAAAAAAATAAAGCACCACACCTAATGAAATTAGAAAAAGATGCACATAATATTTGTGAAAACGCGCCATTTTTTGTCTTTCCGCATCAAACCCGCTTCAGGATGGAAAGCCTAAAGACATGAAAGAATCCATGAAACGGAATCCGCAGGCCTTCAAAGCAATGCGCTTGCTGCCTGCGGATAATATTCCTATGAGCGTAAATTTAAGGCTGCAAATTACTGTCCTGAGAATTATTCTGCTCCTGGCCCATGCCGGCAAAAGGGTTCATGTCAGGAACAGGAGCGGCATTGGCATTGCCGCCTTGCGGCTGCATAGGCATGGGTTCAGGGGCTGCCGGAGGAGGCACAAGGCCGCCAGGGCCGCCTGCAAGCAGCGGATCCATTGGGGAAGGAGGCATAAGCCAGTCCAGCCAAGGCCTTGGACGATCTTTGCCATCAGGCTCAAAAAGATATTTAATGATAACAAGAATAAGCTTCTTAAACAGCTGGAACATTCCCAAAGGGAAAAATATGCAGTCAAACAAATAAGCAGTTATAAACTGCATTCCGCTCACAACAAGCTTCTTTAAGCCGTCTTTACAAGACTGATAAATATTCGGAGCATTGTGCAGCATTCGCTTGGTGTAATCAATCATCTTTTCCCCTTCATTCATGGAAAAAACAGCACCGAATTCCTGCATATTACGCATGGCTTCCTCTGAAACCTGCTTAGTAAGAAGATTAGAAAGCTTTGATGCGGACCAGATTGAAACAGGTATGGCAAATTGACAGAGCAGGAACAGAAAAACAGAAAGAACCAGTCCATTGCGCAGGAACCTGAAAGAAGACTTGCGGCGCAATGCATCGGGAGCTGGAGCAATAAGCGCGAGCAGCAAGGCACAGGCCCCTAATGCATAAGGGCTGATAAGCGATGAAACATGCAGCAATGTGCGCATAGCCGTAAGCATGACCCCGCCAAAAAAAGATGTTTTCCACAGCCAGTCAGTTAAATCATACATGGCCTGAACGGAATCTCCGGCCTGCACAGATGCGCCATTGCCGAACAGTCCTACGCTTAGTTCGCTTCCCTCAATTATGGCTAAACCTGTCTTCACTCCTGAAAGGACAAGGAAGCCGAAAACAGCCTTTTCCTGAGACTGTTCCATATAAGCGTCATTAGCGGAGCGTACCATATTAAGCTTATCAGTAATGCCGTTCAGCATGCCTGAAAAAGAAAGAACCGCTAAAGCCAGACATATTATAGAAAGTATAATTGACTTTATTTTTTTCATCGCTCTTTTCCTCATGTTCTATTATATCTTATTTCTAAGAAAACGGAGCAAACACCTTTTTTATTGCATCGCCATAGACAAAATTTATGCATAATAATCATTGCTTTAAATATTTTGAAAAAAAACTTTTTTTAGGTACAATATAACTAAGATATCTTAATCCGTACGGAGGAAAAAAATGAAAGCTATAGTAAATCAGGATAACTGCATTGGCTGCGGCCTCTGCGCTGGCGATTGCCCTGAAGTATTTGAACTGAACGGCGATAAAGCCCAAGGCAAAGAAATTCCAGCCGGAAAGGAAGATGCAGCAAAAAACACAGCAGCTAACTGCCCAGTGCAGGCCATTGAAATAGTTGAAGTAGTTAAATAAAAAACTGATTTTTTTCAGTTTTAAATGGCAAGACTCCCAGCCCTACAGACTGGGAGTCTTTTTTTCCATACTATGCAAATGCTAAATCTTAAATCTTCTAAAATTATTTAACAGTTGCAGAATTATCTTCATCAGCCGGCATCGGCAGCTTAAATATCACAAGCATGCCTGGAATAGTTAATATACAGACAATAAGGAAAAACATCTTATAGCCAACAGCTTCCTGGAGCATTCCGCTTAACATTCCGGGAATCATCATGCCAAGCGCCATTATTCCGGTGGAAATGGCATAATGCGCAGTCTTATAATTGCCCCGGCATATAAGCATAAGATAAACGGTGAATGCCGTGAATCCCACGCCATAGCCGAACTGTTCAATGAAAACAAGGCTGCTTACAAGCAGATTGGGAATCTGCATGCCGAAAAGCGCCGTCTGTTCTACTGAAGGCTGGCAATATGCCAGGTACAGATAAAACAAATCCGGACCATTAAGAGCAATGACCATAGGCCAAAGACAGCGGCGGAATCCGTATTTTGATATAAGCCAGCCTCCCAATATTCCGCCAAGCACAAGGCCGAGAATGCCTATCGTGCCGTAAATTATACCTACCTGCGAAGTAGGCAGGCCAAGGCCGCCTGCTGAAACAGGATCCAGCATAAAAGGAGATGTCATTTTACCGAGCACGGCCTCGCCAAGGCGATACAGAAGAATAAATGCTATTATCCAGCCTATTCCTTTCTGAGAAAAATACTCGGCAAAAACAGCATTGAAATCTCCCTCTTTGGTGTTTTTCAGCTTAGGCGCCAGAATGAGCTTATATACAGCAATAAGAACCGCAACAAGCGCAGCTGCGGCTGAAAGCTTTGCCCATACTCCTTTCAGGCAAACAAAAAGGGCTATGACAAGGGCGGCGAGCAGAAGATACACAGCCAGCATGCCCGCAGATTTCATGATTATCGCAGGCTCTGCTTTTGCTTTCGCGAAATCATCATCCGGATATGGCATCATGAATCTGTGATAAATCGCTATTAAAGCAAAAATACCTGCCGAAACCAGCAGCATTGTCCCCCAGCTTGCGGCAGCAGTCATGCCGGCTTCCTGCATTTTTCCCGCTCGGAAAACAAGGAAGCCTGTGCCGAATATCATTGCAAGGCGGTAAAAAGTGGAACGTATGCCAACAAAGAAGGCCTGGTCTTCTTTTGTAAGGGCAAGCATGTAATAGCCGTCTGCGGCTATGTCATGTGTCGCAGACACAAATGCTCCGAGAGCAAACATCACAAGGGACATGGCGAAGAAATGAGTGCCTGCCAAAGACAGAGCGGCTGCAGCAAGACATCCGGCCATAGAAATCTGCGTCCAGAAAATCCAGCTTCGACGCGTGCCGAATGTGTCTACCATAGGTCCCCATAGCATTTTTATCACCCACGGAAGATAAAGCCAGCTTGTCCAGAAAGCTATATCGCTGTTGGGAACCCCCATATTCTTGTAAAGAATAACCGAAGCTGTGTTTATCAGAATATATGGAAGCCCTTCTGCGAAATACAGCGTAGGAATGAAAACCCATGGATTTTTCTGTTTTGCCTTTGTCATCTCAATGTTCCGTAATTTATTTAGCCTTTAAAAAATCTTCAATGGAATCATGAAGCTCAGTGTTCTGAAGGACTCCGCCTCGCAGAGACTGCTGATTGCCATAATAAACTGTTATAAGGGGAGCTCCAGTATGATTATGTGTTCCCCAGAACATTCCAAGCTCGGAATTGAGAACCTTGGAAAGATCTTCTATGCCCATAGAAGGAAAGAATTTTTCAGCGGGAAGCTTAATTCCTGTTCCTGAATAGAATATTTCACTGATTTTTTCAGGAGTACGCTCTTCAGGCTTCAAAAGACATATTTCCTGATACATCTGATTATAAGTCTTCTTCTGTGAAGCAAGAATAGCCAAATTATTCTTTGCGGCATAATCCATATGATCAGTTACTCCGGCGACATATTGGCCATTGCTGTATCCGTCTGTTTTTGAGAAAAGCTCATATCCGCTTTTCTGCTTGCGCTCATGATCTTCGGCGCTGATATGGGCATACTCAAAGCCCATTCCGCCAGTGTCATGATCTGCGGTAATAACAAGAAGTGTTTCAGGATTTTTATCAATATATTCTTTAATAAGCCCTAGCATTCTGTCCATCTCCAGCAGTTCTTTCATAACAGCTCCAGCTTCATTAGGATGAGCAACCCAGTCCAAAAGTCCTGATTCAATCATCAAGAAAAAGCCTTTGTCATTCTTTGAAAGGACTTCCAAAGCCTTAGAGGCCATTTCGGTAAGAGATGGCTCATAAGCAGGGCGGTTTATCTCATAAGCCATGCCATGATAAGCAAAAAGCCCGAACAGTTTTTTTCCGGTGAAATGATTTAGTCCAGTTCTGTCAAAAATGACTTTATAATCCCTTTCCCATAAAGAATCAATAAGATTCTGCTTTCCGCCCTCAGTCTCAAAGCGCTTATAGTATGGAATTATTTTTTTCAAATCAGCATGCCTGGTGAATGAAATATCATCAAGGAAATATTTTCCGCCTCCGCCCAAAACGACATCATGATCCGCCTCAAGATAAGACCTTGCTATGAATTCATGCATATTCCTGTTATTCGCATGTGCGGAAAAAGCTGCCGGAGTTGCGTCAGTAATATGCGTATTTGTAACAACTCCAGTTGCCAGACCCATTTTTTTTGCTGTTTCTGCCAAGTTTTCCGCTTTATTAAATTTTTCATCAACTCCTAGGTTTCCAGGGTTGGTAAGCCTGCCAGTGGCAAGCTGCGTAGCTGCAGCAGCCGAATCCGTAACAAGAGTTTTTAAAGTTCCGTTTATAACAAAAGCAATGCGGCCTGAATTCATCATAAATTCCAGATTAGAAGGCTTTCCTTTATACGGAGAATCTGGAACATAACGGGCATACTCCACAATAAGATTCAGAAGAGATGGCCCGCCGCCGTCCGCAATTACAAAAATAATTTTTTTCTTCTTTGCGGATGCAGATGCGGGAGAATTTATTTCAGCAATATTTTTAGCGGCATCCGAGGTATCGCTTTCCTGTCCAGCTTCAGAAATCTGAGCTGAATCAGAAACGCTGTTTTCAGCAGCTGAAACATTCTGTTTCTCACTCTGAGAGAGTTCATTTTGTGTATTAATGTTATCTTTACAGGAAGGAGAAGAAGAAAGACATACGTCTTTCGCTGCGGAAAAATCTGCGGAAGGCTTGCTTTCGGAACCGCCGGAACAGGAAACTGCAAAAAACAGCGACATTATCAGAAGAAGAATTTTTTTCATATTGTCCTTTTCTACTATGAAGGAAATTGCACGACAGCTAGAACAATTAACATTATATATATTTTAAGCCTAAAATTCTCAGCAGCGACTTATCTGCTTTTTATTTCTTTCCAGGCCTGTTCCCTTTTCTGCTGCTCATATATTTCCTGATAAAGCGGGCTTTCTTTCATAAGCTTTTCATGGCTGCCCTGAGCGGAAATGCGTCCATTGTCCATAACAAGTATGAGATCTGATGTTTCTATTGTGCTCACCCGGTGCGTGGCAGTAAGGCATATTGCATTTGGAAAAGCCTTTCTATATGATTTCCAGAAATTATTTTCTGTCTGGGCATCCATGGCGCTTGTGGCATCATCAAGTATCAAAACATCAGGGCGGCAAAGCAAGGCTCTTGCAATGGCAATACGCTGCTTCTGTCCGCCTGAAACAGAGAACCCCCGCGTGCCCACGAAAGTGTCAAGCCCTTTAGGGAATTTATGTATATCCTGCTTAAGCTGGGCTGTTTCGGCAGATGCCATTATATCCGCAAAAGAAAAATCTCCCCGCTCCAGCTCTATGTTGTAACGAAGAGTGCCAGTGAAAATCTGAGCTTCCTGAGATGTGTACCCCAAACGCGAACGATATTGTCTAAGCGGGAGTTTTCTTATGTCATGTCCGTTTATTAGTATTTTGCCGCTAGAAAACTCTAAAAGGCGCAATATCAAAGAAAGAAGCAATGATTTTCCGCAGCCTATTTTCCCTACGACAGCTATTCTTTGGCCTTTTTTTGCAGTAAAGCTGATGTCTTTAAGCATTAAAGCATTGCCTTCCGGATTTTTTAGCGAAACATTCTCAAATTTGATTTCTGAAATATGGCAGGAAGGAGCAAAAAAAACATTCTCTTTTTCAGAAGAAACATTTTCTGCCATATTATCAAGACGGCTTTCGCATTTAAGCAAAGCGTCTACCCTGCGCAGAGAAACGGCTGCCCTTTTCCCGGCAACAATGAACATGCTGATATCCATGAGAGGCGGAACAATCATTACGGCATAGAACTGGAATGCCACCAGCTCACCAAGCGAGGCCAAGCCGTCCATTACCATTTTACCTCCGGCGAAATATACAAGAGCCACCGAAAGATACCCTGCGGAATGGAAGAAATGGTGGAAAATCACGTCTAAGCTGCCAGCTGAAATTTCCGCATTCCGCTGAGCTTCAGCCCTTTCAGCAAAAATTTTCTTCTGCGATTCCTCCTTGGAATTCGCCTTAATGACTTTTATTCCAGTAAAGCAGGTTTCGAGGAAATCATATAAATCAGATATTGCTTTTTGCAGCCTGTTGAATCTTTCTCCGAGAATGCGGCCTCCTTTCACGGAACAGAAAACAATAAGAGGCACAGGGATTAATACCCATAGAGTAAGGCGCCAGTTCATATAGAACATTACGGAAAAAAGCGCAATTAATGTAAGCACAGCCTGAACAAAGCGGAAAACTCCTGAACAGGAAAACCAGGATATTTTGCGGGAAATATCATCTGCAAGGCGCGCAACAAGATCACCGGTAGTGAAAGCGTGATAAAATGAAGAATCCAGCCTTATAATGTGGCAAAAAAGTTTTTCGCGTATTTCCCATTCATTGCGGAAATTCATAAAAGCCCGGTTTCTCTGCGCGACCATATTTGTAATATAAATTGCCGCGCCGGCGGCAAGAATAAGAAACACATTCTTCAATATGTATTCGTGCGTAAGATTTGCCTGCAGGCCATTGACAATTCTTTCAATCAGATATGGAGTCACTGTCTGGAGCAAAGCGGCAATCAAACCAGAAATAAGGATTACTATCATCCTTGCGGCATGAGCGCGCCAGTAAGGATACAGCCACTTCAATACAAATATCATGCCGCATTCCTCTCTAGAGAAGACATACCAGACTGAAGCCTGTAATATGCGGCATACAGCCCGTTTTTAGACATAAGTTCCTCATGCGAGCCGCATTCTCGCAATTCTCCGCCTGAAATCATCAGTATCTTGTCCACATTGCGTATTGTGGAAAGCCTATGAGCAATTATGATAAGGCTTTTATGTTCCAACAGCTTCTGCACTGCGCCTGTAACAAGCCTTTCCGTGTATGGATCCATGTGAGAAGTGGCTTCATCCAACACAAGGAAATCCTGATCCAAAACTAAAGCGCGGGCAAGGGCTATTACCTGTTTTTCTCCTATGGAAAGGTTGATTCCTTTTTCCACTATTGTCATGGAAAGAGGATGCTTGCGGAAAAAGCCGTCCAAACCCATTAATTTTATCGCTTCATAAACTTTTTCATCAGGAATAGATGAATCCATCATTTTCAAATTATCCATCATTGTGCCAGGGAAAAGATAAATATCCTGCTGAATCAGGCCCATGACAGATCGCAGAGACTTAAAAGATATATTCTGTATATCCTCCCCGTCAATAAGAATTCTGCCCTTCTGAAAATCATAAAAGCGGAAAAGCAGATTAGCTATTGTTGTCTTACCGCCGCCTGTCTCGCCCGCAATGGCAATGCTTTCCCCCTTCTTAATAGAAAAAGAAACATTTTTAAGCACCCATGGAGAATCATTTTTGTAACGCATCCACACATTGCGGAACTCAATGCCTTTGCTTACAGAGGAAATAACCGAAGGCTGCGCTTTTTCATTGATTGAGGGCTTAAGCGCAAGCAGCCTGTCTAGCCTGTGCGCGGCTGAAAAAGACCGCTGTATTATGCTCACATGCTCGGAAAAACGGAAAATAGGCTCAAAAAGCTGTGTTATGTACAATATGAACATAATCAGCACGCCTACTGTAAGTTTTCCTTGCAAAACCTGTTCCCCGCCGAAACCGAAAACAGCAGCGGTAGCGGACGGCTGAAGAGCGAATATCCCAAGAAAGAAAATTACAGCATACAGTTCCGCATGATATTCAGCCTTGAATTTGCGCTCATTCAGGTCATGCATATGCCCGCATACCGTTTCTTCGCGATTATATGCCTGCAAAACCTCTATACCATTGAGATGCTCTGTGAGCCAGCCTGTTAATTCCGCCATTATTTTTCTGCTTTTAACAAAAAGAGGAGAGCTTAGCTTAACAAAAAACCATACTAGCAGCAGAATTACCGGAAATACCGGCATCAATATCATAGTAAGGTGAAAATTAAAGAAAAGCATTATAGCGAAAACGGAGATAAACATAAAAATGTCTTTAAAAATCGTTATGGCCGTTTCCGTGAAAAGCTCATATAAAGTGCCTGTGTCAGACTGCACGCGGGAAGAAAGCCTGCCTGCCGGATTTTCCGAATAAAAATCCATACCCAAGGAAAAAAGATGATCCAATAATTTTTTCTTTAGGAAAACTATAAGCTTCTGCCCTGTTTTTACAAGCTGTATGTAAAGAAGATAATTCAGAACTAAGGATAAAAATATATTCCCGGCATAAACGGCAGAATAAACAGCAAGCCGGAAATAATCTTGAGACGGAATTGCCCCGTCTAATATATGCTTGGCAAGAATGGGATTTACAAGATTAACGGCGGTGGCGAAGATAAGGAAAATAAATGCCAGGGCAAAACCGCCTATGTGAGCGCGCATAAGGCCGCTCACCAGGCGGAATGAAGCCCGGTAATCTATACTTTCTTCCTTTTCTCCGTCACCGTCAGAGGAATGCACTGAACTGCCTTTTTATTTTCTTTTCTTTGCCGGCTTCTTTGCTTTCTTAGCCTGGGCCTTAGCGGCCTCTTCGGCTGCTTTCTTTTCGGCTTCAAGAGCAGCAGCGGCTGCTGCTTTTTCAGCTTCTTCCGCAGCATAGGCTTCTTCGGAAATGCGCACATAGCGGCCAGTCGTCTGTTCTGGAAGATTCCCTTTTTTCAAGGATTCAATCATATAATCGCGGAATCCAATTTTTGTATCTCTGACATTAGTGCCTTCTTCCTTGAAAGCTGCGCCATACTGTCCGCCGTCAGCAAGATAATTGCTCGTGGCAACGAAATATGTATCATCATCGCCTATAAGCTTGCCAGAGTCATCATAAAGACGGAAATCATGCTTGCCATTCCTTGCGGGAAGAATCTCCACTTTAAGACCGGAAATCTGCATTCCAGCCCGGTCTTCATAATATGACTCAGAAATAAGCCGTTTGAGAGCCTTTCCTGTCATGTTCATAGTAACAATGGTATTGTCAAAAGGCATTACCCTGTACATATCGCCAACGGTAAGGTCCCCTTTTGGAAGTTCCACGCGTATGCCGCCAGTGTTCTGAAATCCCATCTGAGCACCAACTGCTTCCCTGGTTATGTCGCTAAGCCAGTTGCCAATTTTTGAATCCAGATATTCAGGGCTAAATGAAAGATCTCCCTCGGAATATCCGATTTTGTTAAGCATGGCGGAATCAACGCTGGCCTTCAGCTTGGCATCCATTTTCAGTATAGATTTGTCCTGCCCGTAAACATCGGTCCAAAGCGGAACCATATTCACATTTACCGACTCAAGCTTGCCTGTTTTATCATTGAAATTAAGCTCCGCCTTTGAGACAAACATCAGGTTCTGATAGCTTTCGCCAATCCATATCTTAGTTACATCGTCCTGGTGTCCGTGCAAAAGCCCTGTATGATAATCTCCTCCGAGAATAAGATCTATGTCGCGGGCAGCGCGGGCTATATGAAGCACGCCCCTTGGCAGGAATTCCTCATATTCCCTATCAGGGAAGAGGCGGCGGCAGCTGCGGCAATGCTCTGTAACATAATCCGGCAGCTCATTGGTTATCTGCCTGGAAAACTGATCGTCTGAGCCTAAATGCACAATGCAGATTATGGCATCCGGATTTTCCTTTTCCTTAATCTCAGCAGTTATTTTCTTTGCTTCAGCAGCTTCATCACGTATGTCAAGGCCTATGGTGTTCTTCGGATTGGAAGCTGTTTTGGTATGCTTTCCGGCAAGGCCGAAAACAGCAATTCTTTTTCCGGCTTTTTTTATCACTATATAAGGCTTTACCCAGTCAGGGCGCTCATCTGTGCCTTCTATATAGATATTTGCAGCAAGAAACGGGAATTTAGCTTTTTTGGCAAGGCCTACTACGAGCAGCTGGCCATAATCAAATTCATGATTTCCAGGAACGGCAGCCGCATACTTGATTTTATTCATATAATCAATACTGGCTTCACCTTTTGTGAAAATGCCTTCAGGAGTGCCTTGGAACATATCGCCTGAATCCAGCAGAATATAAGGTTTTTTTTCCTTTTTCAGCATGGCTTTAAGCGTAGCAAAGCCGCCCATCATTCTTTCAGGGTCATCGCCAAACACTTTGCCAGCCTTTTTGGCAAAATAAGAGCCATGAACATCAGAAGTATGGAAAATATTTATGGTCTTGGCCTGTGCTGCCTGGACAAACAAAAATATGGAAATAATAAGGAATGTGATTTTTTTCATATATATCCTTTAATAATTGAAAAAGTCCCGCTGCTATGAACGGGACTTTTTCTGTTATACGGAATGCCTTATTTTACGGCATTTGCGCCTGCAAGAAATGCTTTCTCGTTTAAAGCAAGCACTTCAGGCTTTTTGGCAAGTTTTTTATAAACTTTGGGAAGCGCAGCTTTTACTGATTCCAAAGTTATAGCGCCTGTAGCTTTCGCAAAAGCGCCAAGCATTACCATGTTTAATGTTTTTGGATTGCCTATTTCATTATCAGCAATGTCATTGCATGGCACATTCACAATGCGCACATCGGTGCGTGTAGGCTTGGAATTAACCAGAGATGTATTGATGATGAGCACGCCGCCGGGCTTGACCATGGGCTCAAACTTGGCAAGCGAAGGCTCATTCATTACTATCACGGTATCTGGGCGGGACACAATTGGCGTAGTAACTTCTTCATCTGAAACAACTACGGAGCAATTTGCCGTTCCGCCGCGCATTTCTGCGCCGTATGCTGGGAAAAAGCTTACTTCTTTCCCATCAATTATGCCAGCCTGGGCTATAAGCACTCCAGCTGAAATGACTCCCTGGCCGCCGAATCCTGCTATTCTGATTCCCTGATACATTTCAAGTTCTCCTTATTTAGCTTCTGCGGCTGCGGGAACGTCATCAGCAGCGCTATGGTCTTTCTTAACGCCCATTTCAAACTCTTTTTCCATCTCGTTCTTGACGAAGGCTACCGCATCTTTAGGCGTTTTCCCCCAGTTTGTCGGACACATGCTCAGCACTTCAACTATGCTGAAACCCTTTCCGTCAATCTGATTCTGGAAAGCCTTTTTAATATACTGCTTTGTCTGCATAATTGCCGCAGGCGTATGAACTCCGCCGCGAGCCACATAGGAAGCGCCCTTTATTGTGGCAAGCATTTCGCTCATGTGTATGGGATAGCCGGCCTGCTTGGCAGTTCTGCCATTCACGCATGTAGTAGCTTTCTGCCCGATGAGCGTTGTGGGGGCCATCTGTCCGCCGGTCATGCCATATATGGTATTGTTCACAAAAATAACTGTGATATTCTCTGAACGGATTGCCGCATGCACTATCTCAGCCATGCCGATTGAGGCCAGGTCTCCATCTCCCTGATACGAAACAACTATGGCTTCCGGAATAGTGCGCTTAATGCCTGTAGCTTCGGCAGGGCCTCTGCCATGCGCGCCCTGCGTTGTATCGCAGTCAAAATATTTGTCCGCAAACACGGCGCAGCCCACAGGGGCTACGAAAATCATTCTTTCCCTGATTTTCAGCTCGTCTACAACCTCTGCCACAAGACGATGGATAATGCCATGACCGCAGCCGGGGCAGTAATGTGTCTTAATATCAATTAAAGATTCTGGTCTTTTATTTAACAGCTGCATACTTTGTGCTCCCGTTATGTATTTCTTCTAAAGCGGCGGCAACTTCTTCCGCTGTAAGGACGGCTGCGCCTACTTTGCAGTAAAGATGTGTTTCCGCAGTGCCGTTCAGGGCAAGGCGCACATCTTCAACCATCTGTCCCATGCTAGTTTCAACAGAAACAAATTTCTTTACCCGTTTCGCAAGAGCCTGAATCTGTTTGTATGGGAAAGGCCAAAGAGTTATGGGGCGGAAAAGTCCGGCTTTAATGCCTTTTTCGCGCAGCATTTTTATAGCCGCAGTGGCAACGCGAGAAGGAGTTCCGAATGCTACCACAATCATATCAGCATCTTCGGTCATCTTTTCCTCAAACATAACCTCATTTTCTTCAATGGCCTTATATCTCTTGATTCTGTCATTGACCATTATTTCAAGGCCGCCTTCAGTAAGATCATAAGAAGTGATGCGGCGTTTCGCGCGATGCTCGTGATTCACGCCAATAGCCCATTCTGGTTTCTCAAGCTTTGATACATCAATAGGTTCCTCTTTGTATTCCACCGGTTCCATCATTTGGCCAATTGTGCCATCTGCAAGAATCATAGAGGGAATGCGATATTTGAAGGCAACTTCATAGCATTTGCGAGGAAGGTTAGCAAGCTCATTTACGCTGTTTGGAGCAACCACATAAAGGCGGTAATCGCCGTGGCCGCCGCCGCGTGTAGCCTGCCAGTAATCTCCCTGGCAGCCGGCAATATTACCGAGGCCTGGGCCGCCGCGCATCATATTAGCTATGAGCAATGGCAAGTCAGCGCCGGCGCAATAAGACAGTCCTTCCTGCTTTAAGCTTATGCCAGGGCTGGAAGATGAGGTCATGCAGCGAGTGCCTGTTCCCGCAGCGCCATAAATCATATTAATAGCTGAAACTTCGCTTTCTGCCTGTATGAAAGCGCCGCCGACTTCGGGCAAGCGCCAGGACATATATTCAGGAACTTCATTCTGCGGAGTTATAGGATAACCGGCAAAGAAACGGCAGCCGGCGCGCACTGCGCCTTCAGCAAGCGCTTCATTGCCTTTCATTAATTTCTTTTCACCCATTTGCTTACTCCTTATATACCTTTATAGCCAGGTCAGGGCACACGCGGGCACAAGTCTGACAGCCAATGCACTCATCCTTGGCAAATTTTGCCGGAAAATAACCGGTTTTAGAGAAAGTATCGGACTTCTCAAGACATTTCTTGGGACACGCTTCAATGCAGAGATAACAGCCTTTGCATCTTTCTGTGTCTATTTCTACTTTTGCTTTCGGCATAGAGCCTCCGTTTATTGTTTTGCAGCCGCATAATACTTAGGGCAGCCGAATCTCTATAAAAAGTATAACATATTAAAACGGGAAAATGACATTAAAGGAATAAGTTTTTTTTTATTTTTATATTTTGTATTATATATATCCGAAATGAGAAAGAAAAAAAAAGGAAAGTCAGCCCTGCCAGAAATATCAGCCATAATTCTTCTTATAGCTGTGACATGCTATTATGCTTTTGCCGGGCGAAATAAAACCGTTAATGCCCAAGAAGAATCCATGAAGCTTATTTCTGCCGTTGAAGCCATGCGCAATGCGCAGCAGGAATATTTCGCAAAACACAAGAAATACTCAACAGATTTCGCAGAACTTTCCTCAATATCCGGCGATAAGCTTGCATTTCTCCCGCCTGCGACAACTGGAATGGCGCAAAGCGTAGCAGTAAAAGACGGCTGGGATTATGAAGTGCGCATTTATCAGGACAAAGAAAGATTCGGCATATCTGCCCTTTATGCGGAAGGGCGTTTTAAGAACAGCGGATTTTTCCATAATTTCAAAGGAATAAATGAAGAGCCCGCAGGCGAACTGATGTGCAAAGAACCTCTTGACGTGCCCCGCAGCGACTATTGCAAAAACATAATGGGATATTCAAAGCTTTTTTCATATCGTCCTACTTATAGGGTTTACAGAAAAACTTCTGACTTTGAAGATATAACCGGTGAAGAAGCACAGAAAGATGAAGCGCAGGCTAAAGGAAAAGAGCAGCCTAAGCAGAAAGAACAGCCTAAAAAAAACAAGACGGCTGAAAAATAACACAAAAAATCTTTCTAATCTTTTTTTCCCTTTAATGACTGGCTGTATGGCCTTTGCGGTTTTTTCGCATTGAAGTAAATTTTTCTTTTTTCCGATGTGCCCCATGGACGGTTTTCATGTTCCCAGTCAATTTTGCCTTCGGTATTTTCAAGAAAAGTCTCAAAACCATTGTTAATTGTCTTTATTCCATATTTTTCAGGGTGTTCATACATAGGAGAACCCGGTTCCAATCCTATGGCTGCCATATTTGCTTCGCAGTTATATTTCTTTGTGTAATATTCAGCAAGCTGAACGCTTTTCATAAAATCTTCAGCCTTTTCTCCAGGCAAAGAAGACATGAAGCTTACCTCCATAGGAATGCCAAGGCTGCGGCCAAGTGCCACAGCTTCTTCCATTTCATCATTTGAATAGAAAATGCCCTTATTGCAACGGCGGACTTCCTCGCTTCCGCTTTCTGGAGAAATAGTGATTCGGCAATCAGAAAGGCATTCCCTGAATGTTTCAGCAAATGCTTCTAGGAAATCACGAGAAGGAAGGCCCCATGGCTCAAAAACATAAGCTGTTTTTATTTCCGCTTTGCGAATTGCTGCAAACAGTTCCATATACCATTCAGCTGACGGATCCGGGTCAAAACAAGTATGTATCAGGTCAAAACCCTGTGCCTTAAAACCCTTTATGTCATTCAATGCAGATTCAATGCTTTTGAAAAAGTATCCGCGCCTTGAATTAATTTGAAACTGAGCATTCTCGCATCCGCCGCAAAATGAACATTCATAGGGACAGCCCCGGCCAGGATTATAAAAAACCGTGGACAATTTATCACTGTTTAGTAAAAATCTGCCATTGCAATCAGGAAAACTGACAAAGTCTCCGCGCATTACAATTTTCTTATCTAAAACTAAATCATAGCGCGCATAGCTAAGCTCAGACATTTTGGCGCAATCGCATATATATGTCTGAGGATTAAAAACCGCTTCCCCATTCTCCCGATTCCTCCATGCAAGATTGGGAACTTTATGGAAATCAGGAGATTCGGATGAAAGCTGCCTGGCCAGTTCCAGCAGCGGGAGCTCGCCGTCGCCGCGAATGATGAAATCCGGGCCGCCTTCAAGCCCCATTATCTCTTTTGCGAAATAAGATGATGTAAATCCCCCAATGGAAATTCTTATTTTAGGAAAAGCCGCCCTAACCTTCCTTATCGCAGCAATGACATAAGGCAGCTGCTGATGCCAATGCAGTGAAAAGGCAAGCAGCTTAGGCTTTAGCTGCCTTACCGTATCTTCTAATGACGGGCCGCCTGATATGCGGCGCATGGCTTCGTTAAGAACAAGAGATTTATAGCCATTGTCCTCCAGAACTCCGGCCAGCATGGGCAAGCCCAAAGGCATAATCAGCATATCCGCCTTTTCACTGCGGATGCGGCCCACATGGACAAAAAGACAAAATATTCCTTCAGAGTTGCTCATACAATCTGATAATTCTACAGCAATGTTTTTATTAAAAATCTCCCTGTTATGGCATTTTCAATTTCACTATATGCGCCGCCTGCCTCTCTGCTGTCAAGATGTATTTCCAGGCCTAAGCCAGCAGCCAGGCTCTCAGTGAATTTATAATGCCAGGCTGTGCCCGCGCCATAGCTTATTAAATGGGAAGATCCGGCAATATGCGACCTGTAAACATTAACAAGTCCGGTATATCTGCCGAAATCCTTGAAAAGACCAAGCGATATTCCTCCCCTGGCAACATCATCTGATTCCTTAAAATCCCTTATATAGCTTAATTCCAGGAAAGGATCTGCTATTTCGCATGAATAGGAAAGTCTGGCTGCCCCATATATTCCGTCCGTGTCTTCCCCGGCAGATTTTTCAGACTGAACATTCTTATAGTGTCCTTGCAGCCCCAGTGTAAATAATGGAGACGGATTCATCTTAAATTTAATGCCTATGTCCCATATATTTTTATAAGAGTAATGATCCCTGCCGTGCGCATGGAATCCCTCCATCTTAGAGCCTACCCGCTGAATTCCTCCCGAAACTGCTAAGTCATCATTAACGCCATAAGAGATGTCTTCCTGCAATATATATGTGCGGAAGGAGCTGTCATAGCCATGCATTTCATATTCTGAGTTCATAAATTGAGAATCAGATAAAATTTTTCCAGACGGCGGCTGATACATAGGGTCAGAAATATCTATGGAATTTGAAAAAAACGCCGCCTCAACAGAAGCAGGCAAAATAGGAAAAAGAAAAAAAGAGAGCACCATGAATAAAATTTTCATAATAAAGAACCTTAAAAACAATAAATAGCAATGTAATATTTAACAGTCATACAGTATTATTTAATCAAAATAAGAAAAACCTATCAATAAAGCGGAAATAAAAGCCTTAAAAGCATTCAGGACAATAATAAAATATTATAATTTTATTATGGCAGCAATAATTGAAGTTGATAAAATAACAAAAGAATATAAAATAGAAGATATTACCCTCACGGTGCTGAAACATGTTTCACTGAGCATAGACCAGGGTGAATTTGTATCCATAATAGGGCCATCCGGTTCTGGAAAATCAACTCTTATGCACATAATGGGCCTGCTGGACAATGCCTCTTCTGGCACACTGAAAATAGCCGGGCGGGACATCGCCGGAATGAGCGACAGTGAAACAGCCTATATGCGCGCCGACATAATAGGTTTTATATTTCAGCAGTTCAATCTTCTGCCAAAAATGAATGCGGAAGAAAATGTGGCTTTGCCCGGCATATACCTTAACAGGAAAAATGAAAGCGCGGAAAGCAATGCGGAAGATCTTCTCCGCGAGGTAGATCTTGGAAGCCGCCTTAAACACAGGCCGTCACAGCTTTCCGGCGGGCAGCAGCAGCGCGTGGCCATAGCACGCGCGCTGAAAAACAATCCAAAAATAATTTTCGCAGATGAGCCGACAGGAAATCTGGCTTCTAACCAGTCCGCAGAAATCATGGATCTTCTGCGCAGCCTTAACAAGGAAAAAGGAATAACCGTAGTAATAGTAACGCATGATCCGGAAGTCGCAGCGAAAACAGACAGGCAGATAAAGATAAGGGACGGAGAAATTGTAGAAGACATTAAAAATACTGGATGCGGTTCAGGAACACAGCCTGGAAACAGTTCTGCCACATTCTTTGTTCCGGATATACCTGAGAAAAAATTTCTTTCCTTTCGTGAAATACGCGAAAGCCTGCGTTCATCAGTAAAATCACTTATGAGCCGCAAAACGCGTTCATTTCTTACAATGCTCGGAGTAATAATAGGAGTTTTTGCCCTTACGGCAGTAGTAACGGCTGTAGAGACAACCCAGCGCGAGATAATGAAAAAGCTGAATACTTTTATTACTGCGAATGTAGCAACCCTGGCCCCAAAAAACAGTGCCAAAGCCACTTCAAAACATTTGTCAGCAAGCCGCATAACCGTACAGGATGTGTCCGCCTTAAGGGAAATAAAAGGCGTGACAGGCATTTCAGGTGTTGCTTCAACGACTCTGAAAGCCGTACGCAATTCAAACAACAAAGATGTTTATACATACGGTGTGCAGCCAGACTATTTCCGTTTTACGGGATATGTACCGGAAGAAGGACGTATATTCTCCGCTGAGGAAAATATACGTCAGGAAAAAGTATGCGTGTTAGGGAATGCTATCGCAAAGGAATTTTTTACTGACAATCAGGAGGAACCCATAGGATCCACAATACGCCTGGGAAGCAGAAATTTTTATGTAACAGGAATACTGCCCGAAAAAAACATGATAATAGACAATATGGTATTCATTCCCCTCTCCACAATGATTCACAGGATAAACGGAGACAGATATCTGCGTGAAGTACAGATAGAATTCGACCTGAACTCTGACATAAAGGAAATAGAAAAGGAGACAATATCACTTTACAGAAAGAGACATGCAATTCCGGAACAGACAGAAGATCCTGTGGAATTCAACACAAACACCGACAGCCTTAAAGAGATAAAACTTATTCTGGCCGCTTTCAGTGCACTAGGTATGATAATAGCCAGTATTTCACTTCTTGTCGGAGGCATAGGCATAATGAACATCATGCTTGTAAGCGTAAGCGAACGCACAAAAGAAATAGGCCTGCGAAAAGCCATGGGCGCAACCAGGAACGCCGTACTGACACAGTTTCTTATAGAAGCAGTTCTGCTTTCGGTAACAGGCGGCGGAACCGGCCTTGCGTGCAGCACATTCATAACCATGATTGTCTCACTGTTTGTAAAGTGGGAAGTATATGTAAGTTTCAGCACTGCGGCAGGGGCATTCCTGTTCTCAGCCATGTTCGGCATAGTATTCGGCTTTCTTCCTGCCTGGAAGGCAGCGAAACTTTCACCAATTGAAGCGCTAAGATACGAATAGCTTATACGGACAATCACAGAAAGCACAAAAAAAGAAGCCCGGATAAAGGCTTCTTTTTTTATTGATTTATTTTCTTATGGTCTGGTTATGGTCTGAAACCAGGCGGCGGCGGATCTTTTGAAGCAATCCATTTAACAAAATCAGGCCATTTTGTTTTTTTTGCCCACTGCATTTCCAGATATGAATAAGGAACAGATCTGTTAGGCACATATACAGCTATTCCTTTAGCCCTGGAAAGTTCATTTGCCGGAGACCTGTAATTTCCAGGCTCATCTTTTGAGCGGTTGTGGCCTACGAGTTTTCCGGTGATATAACTCATCAGTGCCTGCCCCTTGGTTTTCACGCTCTGGCTGCCAGATTTGCTTACAAGCAGAGAAACAAAATCATAAAAATCCTTGTTCTCTGCATAGTCAAACTTCAAGGCATTATCACGGGCGTATTTTGCTGCTTCGCCGTCATCAGCCTTCATAACTTCCGCTATAAAGGCATTGACCAGATTTACAAACTGAGGCATAGCCTTGCTGTTAATAAAACTGTGCGTGTAACCGCCGACTTTCTTGTCGTAATAATCACTGAAAGAGTCCACTGCAAGTTTAGCAAGCTCTTCCGCTTTCATTGACGGATTATTTATAAGCCCGCCCAACAGCACATCATAGGCATATCCGTCTCCGGACTCTAGTTCTTCCGAGCCCACTACCAGAGGAACATGATTCCTGAGCTCAAAACCTACTTCAGCCATCTGCATAAGACATGCATCAGATGCAAGAACATTAATACCGCCGATACTCTTCATAACTTCGGCCATCTGCAGCGTATTGATGTGATTGTTTGTCTCATCATCGTAGGATATGCCTTTTGAATTCAAGCCGGCGGATTTAATCCAGCCGGTTCCGTGATTCCAAAATATGAACATATATTTCCTGGCAGGATATTTCTTTTTGGCCCATTTGCCGAAATCAATGGCGTTTTTATAATTCCCCATGTCTGCGGCGCCCAGATCCTGAACAACTGGAGAAGATATTTTATTTGGATCTTCATCTTTTTGTATAAGATAACGGCGCACGCCTGTCCAGTCTCCGTCGCTTGAATCATATCCTGCCATGCGGCCAAGCTCAACCACGATGTTAACTTTGTCCGTGGAACCGGCCATTTCCATTTCATTTACATCGCGCAGAGCTGCTTTCTCAAGATTGTTTTTACCGTTGAGAAAAACCATTACGGTCCATTCCGCCATTTTCTTTGCGGCGGCAGCACGGTGAGTTTCAGGGACATCTGCTGCTACGGCAACAGGAACCGGAGATGATATTTTTTTAATGCTGTTCCTGATGTTTCCGCCGTTAGCGAAATCAAATTCAGCAGCTCCGGCTGTTCCGACAGCCAAAAACATAGCAGCGGCAATCAACAGCGTATTTTTTTTCATAGCCTCCTCCTATATAGACAAATTTTCTATATGTCTGCCACGGAAAAGTATCTGTAGGATACAGGCCCGGCAAACAAGCATACTGTCTAAATTTTATTTAACATAACTTAATATATGTTTGTAAAGTATTTTTATATTTTATATGTTCCCGTTATGTTCCTTTCCTGTCACAGCCGTATTTTCTGACAATAAGATTACATTATACTGCTGCCGGATATTATAAGGCGGAACCGTTCAGAACGGCTCCGCCCTTATGACTGTCAGTATATGACAGGTCCGTTTTTATTTAAGTGCCTCGGCAACAGCAACAGCCACGGCAACGGTCGCACCGACCATGGGGTTATTGCCCATTCCGAGGAAGCCCATCATCTCAACATGAGCAGGCACTGATGAAGAACCGGCGAACTGGGCGTCGGAATGCATACGGCCCATTGTGTCGGTCATGCCGTAAGAAGCCGGGCCGGCAGCCATATTGTCCGGGTGCAGTGTTCTGCCTGTACCGCCGCCAGATGCCACAGAGAAATATTTCTTTCCCTGCTCCACGCATTCTTTTTTATATGTTCCGGCAACGGGGTGCTGGAAGCGTGTGGGGTTGGTTGAGTTTCCGGTAATGGAAACATCAACGCCTTCATGGTGCATAATGGCAACGCCTTCGCGCACATCATCTGCGCCGTAGCAGCGCACAGCCGCTCTCTCACCTTTGGAATACGCAGTTTCCTTCACGATTTCCAGCTTGCCAGTGAAGTAATCAAACTTTGTCTGAACATAGGTGAATCCGTTAATGCGGCTTATTATCTGCGCAGCATCTTTGCCAAGGCCGTTCAGAATAACGCGCAGCGGTGATTTGCGGGATTTGTTAGCATTGCGGGCAATTCCGATTGCGCCTTCAGCTGCGGCAAATGACTCATGTCCGGCCAGGAACGCGAAGCATTTTGTCTCATCGCGCAGCAACATGGCGCCCAGATTGCCATGACCAAGTCCCACTTTTCTGTCATCAGCGACAGAACCGGGAATGCAGAAAGCCTGCAGGCCTATGCCTATGGCTTCGGCAGCTTCCGCGCCGGTCTTAACGCCTTTCTTAATGGCTATGGCTGCGCCCATTGTGTAAGCCCAGCCCGCATTTTCAAAGGCAATAGGCTGAATGCCCTTTACGATTTCAGCAGCTTTTACGCCTTTTTCATCGCAGATCTGCTTCGCCTCTTCCAGTGATTTAATACCGTATTCGGCAAGGACCTTGTTTATCTTGTCAATTCTTCTTTCGTAATTTTCAAAAAGTGCCATAACTGTACTTCTCCTTATTCCTCTCTGGGATCAATGTATTTTACGGCATCTTTGAAACGGCCGTATGTGCCGGAGGCTTTCTTCAGCGCCTCATCAGCGGGAACGCCCTTCTTTATGGCGGCCATCATCTTGCCGAGGTGCACAAATTCATAACCGATAATTTCGCTGTTCTCATCAAGAGCTATGCGGGTTACATATCCTTCGGCCATCTCAAGATAGCGGGAACCTTTGGCTTTTGTGCCATACATTGTGCCAACCTGGCTGCGGAGACCTTTTCCAAGGTCCTCAAGCCCGGCGCCTACCGGCAATCCGTTTTCGGAGAATGCAGTCTGTGTTCTGCCATATACAATCTGCAGGAACAGTTCGCGCATTGCAGTGTTTATCGCATCGCATACGAGGTCTGTGTTCAGGGCCTCAAGAAGTGTCTTTCCGGGAAGGATTTCAGAAGCCATTGCGGCGGAATGTGTCATGCCGCTGCATCCGATAACTTCAACAAGGGCTTCCTCTATAATGCCGTTCTTTACATTAAGTGTGAGCTTGCAGGCGCCCTGCTGGGGAGCGCATCTGCCCACGCCGTGGGTAAGGCCGCTGATGTCCTTTATCTCTTTAGCCTGCACCCATTTTCCCTCTTCGGGAATCGGAGCAGGGCCGTGATACGCGCCCTTAGTTACCGGGCACATGTGCTCTACTTCTGCTGTGTAAATCATATTTTTGTTTCCTTTAATTATTATTAGTGAAAGCTGCCCTGCGGAACCGCCGCATATCTGTTTCGCCGGACCGGCGAGCCGCCGTTCCAGCAAAGCAGCCGTCAAAATCCTATTTTCTTATTTCCTTCAGTGATTCCTCTATGGCTCCCGCCGCATAATCCAGATCCGCATCCGTATGGCGATATGCGATATAGCCATGATGATACGGCTGCAGGAATACTTTTCTGCGTATCAGCTGCGTATAGAAATTCACGCGTGTTTTCTTATAAATGCCGTCTTTATCCTTGTCAAAGGTTATGTAAGGCATCCAAGGCTCACCTGTGAATGTGCAGCGCACTCCGCTGTTCTCAACAATTTTGCGCACTTTGTCGCAAAACACCTTGCCTTTGCGGGCTATCTCATCAAGAATATGGTCTCTTTCAAGTATTTCAAGTGTTTTGAGCGAGGCAACCATAGGCAGAGTATTGTTAAAATATGTGGAACTTACAAATGCCTTGTGTTCAAGCACGTCCATTATTTCCTTTTTGCCGGCAACCATGCTTATCTCATAGCCGTTTGCCATGGCCTTGCCGAATGTTGCAAGATCCGGTGTCACGCCGAAGAATTTCTGCGCACCGCCCAAT
>JAILAB010000046.1 GCA_024681855.1 Elusimicrobiales bacterium | reverse complement strand
CCCATTACCGTACGGATATTTGTCATAACAAGATTAAGTATGGCTAAATGAAGATTGCGCACCTCATACACTGCTTTTGAGGCATTCATAATCTGATAGAAAACAACGCCATCAACACGTATCATGGCATTATCTTTCGTGATGACTTCCTGTGAAGGAACATCAAGCACCTGTTCCATCATGTTAACTGCGCTGCCTATTGTGTCAATGATGGGGATAATCACATTAAGGCCAGGCTTAAGGGTATGAGTAAATTTACCGAATCTCTCAACTGTATATTCCATGCCCTGCGGAACTGTTTTGACAGCCATAAAAGCAAAAACTATGGCTAATATTAGAATTACATAGAAAAACATCATTTTCCTCCTTAGTACAGATATTGTAAAAACTAAATAAATTTTACCATAAATTAAGGCTATTTTTTACATAATTTCAGATTATAAAAAGAGGTTAAAAATAAACATAAGGGCTTAATTTGTTTTTTCTTAGCGCGGCATTGCGTTTATTTTTTATAATTGAATAAAATGGCTTATCTTTAGCAAAAGACTGAATGTATGAAAAAACACATAAAGCTTCAAATGAAAAAATTCCGGCATTGGTTCTTTGACCTTCCCTTTGCCTTAAGGCTGAATTTTTCAATAATAATACTCCTGGTTATTGCAATCAGCGGAATATGGATATTCATATCAGGACACATTCGTCCATACATGGAGAGGAAAATAATAGACGCTGCGAATGATACAATATCAGACATAATATCCGATGTAACATTAAATGTAATCAGAAAAACGGAATCAGGAACAAAGCTTGTAGCTCATTTATTAGAAAGAGAAAAAAACTTCTCTCTTAGCGACTTTTCTTATAATACTCAGACAATAATTAAAACAATTGATCCTGAAAACACGCTCATAAACGGAGCATTTGTTTACATATTCCCTAATGGAAAAAAAACTGGAAGCCTGAACCAGATCATAAAAATCAAAAATAAGGAACAAGGTCCGGGAATTCCTGTCAGCTTCATTACAGAATCCACAAACAAACTTGAGCTTTACCAGACAAGGGAATGGTTTACAGAAACAATGGAAAAACAGGGACAAACTTGGACTGAGCCTTATGTGGCTGATGACGAGGAAGGGAACCCGGTGCTGGTAACCTTCGCTTTGCCATTTAAACAAGAAAATGGCAAAGACTGGAAAGGAATAACCGGCATAACCATAAGTCTGAAAGGATTGCAGCATTATTTTGAGAACATCGCATATAACGGCAACGGAAAAGCTCTGCTGTTGTCAAAAAAAGGCCTGTACATATCACATCCATCGCCAGACGTGAAAATGGAAAAAACAATTTTTGACCTTGCAAAGGAAACAGGCATAAAAGAGCTTCAGACTATCGGGGAAGAAATGGCTAAAGGCCATAATGGCATGCTTTACATGAAAAAATCAACAGTAGTGCAAGGCTCTTCAGTCGTATCTTTCTATGACGTCATACCAAATACAAAATGGGGAGTATGCCTCGTTTTCACGATAGAAGCTTTTTTTCAGGATTTAAGAAAATTCAATTTTGAAATTCTTTTAGCGCAGCTTGCCACAATAACTATACTCATAATATTTATAACAGTATTAAGCCGAGATCTTACAAAAAACCTGAAAAAGCTTTCCAATGTAGCCAATGAATACGGAAATGGAAATTTTACCGCTCGTTTTCCTAACTTATACGGTAAAGACGAAATAGGAACTCTGGCAAACGCTTTTAGGAACATGAAGGACAATCTTATAAAGTATATAGAGAAAGAAAAGAAATCTTATGCCTTTGAACAAAACATGGCAAGAGACATGGAAGTAGCAAGACGCATACAGAATGCCAGCATGACGGCTGAATTTCCAAAAGACCCCAGTTTCTCCGTTACGGCAGCCATGCATCCTGCTAAAGAAGTCGGAGGAGACTTCTATGACTGTTTCTATCTTGATAAAGACAAATATGCCGTGCTCATAGCAGACGTTTCAGGCAAGGGCATACCTGCCGCCCTATTCATGATGATGTCAAAAGTAATACTTAATACCATTGCAGAAAGCAATATTTCATTAGAAGAGGTCTTTAACAAAGTCAATGAAAAACTGTGCGTTAACAATGAAGCTGAAATGTTCGTTACCGTGTTCATGGGCTCCTTAAACCTTAAGACCGGAGAAATGGAATATGTGAATGCAGGGCATAATCCGCCGCTTCTGAAAACAGGCGGGAAATATGAATTTATCAAACCTTTGAAAAATATGGTTTTAGGAGCATATTCCGGCATAAGATATAAAAGCGGAAAGCTGAATCTTAAGCAAGGCGACAGATTATTCCTTTATACCGACGGAATAACAGAAGCCCAAGACAAAAACGGCTCTTTGTATGGCAGCGCCAGGCTTAAGGAAACATTAAGCAAGGCAGATGATTCTATGAGTCCGGCGGAAACGCTTGCAATGCTGAAAAAAGACATTGACAATTTTGCCGGAGAAGCGCAGCAGACAGACGATATAACAATGCTGGAACTGATATATACCGGACATAATGCCGCAGATGCAGGGATAGAGAAAAAAAATTTAGGAAACACAAGCCTTTCACCTGCGGAGAATAACTATCAGCAGGAAGCAAAGCCATTGCATAAACAGCCTGAATTTTCAGATAATGTTAACATAAACGAGAAGCAAAACTTTAATGTCATGGAAAGAAGAACTTTTAAAGCAAAAATTGAAGAATGGGATAATGTTGCGGAATTCATTAAAACCAAAAGCGAAGATGCAGGCCTGCCGCCTGCGAAACAGACAAAGATTCTAATTTCTGCTGAAGAAATATTTTCAAACATTGTGCATTATGCCTATGAGTATCCTGGCCAGGCCGACATAATCACAGAGGTCAAAAACGGGGCTTTTTTCATTTCATTTGAGGACACAGGCATTCCATACAATCCGCTGGAACAGGCAGACCCTGACATAACGCTTACGGCAGAAGAAAGGAAAATAGGCGGCCTCGGAATTTTCATAGTGAAGAAATCCATGGACACGGTAGAATACGAGCGCAAAGACGGCAAAAATATTTTTACCATGGGAATAAGGATTTAAAGCTTTTAATTGCAGAAAGACACAGCCTTTAAAGCATAAAAACATTTTAGGATATAAATCCCATTGGTTTAGGGAAGGTTTATTCCTGCCTTGGCTGCCTGTAAATGCTGAAGGCTGCGGGGAATGGAAAAAAGTTTCCCTTCTTTTTCAAACTTAGCGCCAGTCTGCTTAAAGCGGAATGATACTCCAGCCGCCATGCACTGCTCCCTTATGCCAAGAACCCATGAATAAGAGCAAATCCTGGCCCCCGTGCCTGATTCCCCACCGACAGAAATACAGTCTATGCCTTTAAGGCTGGAAAAATTTATCGGGCCTAAAAGAGGCTCGCATATTATTGTGTGCCTGCATACTGGAAAAGACTTATATGCGGAAAGCCTTTTATCAGCCTCCTGCTGATTTTCCATTGTGCAGGCTATATCAACTTTATCTTTTATCTCATCCCAATAATCCGGAAGAAGAGAAGCAGCGCGTATTATTCTTTTGGTAATCATGAAAAAGCGGAGATCTTTCCTTATCCGCATCATTTCCCATGCTTGCGATCTCCATTTATCCGCCGAATCAATAAAAAAATCAGAGCTGAAGCAAGCATATACGAAGCTGCCATAAGGAATGCGGTACCTGCCGCCCTTGCCTTTATCAAGCGGCAAGCTGAAAGCCTTTGTTTTCTTTACCGAGGAAGCGTCTATGCCATGAGAAGAATCTATCCTGTAAACATAGCAGTTGCGGCAGCCTTCGCTATATCTGCGGCAGCCATGCCATGGATTCCAGGCAACAGAACACTGAGCATTCTTTTCTTCCGGCAATTCAAACAGAAGCTCTTCGCTAAAACCAGGCATGTCTTATTTGTTTTCTGCAGCTATAACAGCCTGCCTGCTCAATGACGGATTCCAGAAATCAAGCTCCGCAATGCCGCCCCTGGAAAGAAAATAGCTGTCAAAATACGCGCGGCCCAGCATCTTAACTGAAAGCCCGCGCAGGCTGAGGCTTGCGGCCTCGCTGCCGCTTATGATATCGCAGCCGCAGAACTGGCGATCCTCCCCTCTATATACCGACAAGACAGCCATCTCATTAGAAAATATTTTATTGAGAAGTTTTTTCATCTCTCCGTAATCAAACAGATAAGGCGAAAAATAAGCATGCCAGCCGCCGAATGAAACAGTAAATCTGCCTGACAATGTTATTGCAAGGCTCTTTCCTTTATTTTCTTCCCCTTCCGTATTTTTAGAGTTAAACACAGTTATAATCCATTCAGGATGTTTTTTCTCTTTATCTTTTTTGTCATAAGGTTTTAGGCTTTCGGCATCGGAATATTTCTTTGCGCTTATGCTAAAATCTTTAAGAAAATCCTTCAAGTCATCAATGCAGTCAAAAGGCCTGACTTCATCATAATAGCCAGCAGGCTTTTGCATTTTATCATGTCCGTCCTGTTCCGAAATTTTTCCGGTAATCGTTTGTACAGGCGCAAGGCCTATTATATTTTTCGTTTTGGACGGAGGATATGGAGCTTTCTCTTCCTCATAAAGCTCTGTTTTCTCAACTATGCCTAAGACTTCGGAATCAGAATCTCCAAGAGGAATTATCACACAGTCCCCCTCATTGACAATTCCAAGCGCATCAATATAATAAAGTGTCATATTCCAATTCTTAGGCCTTATGCTGCAATATCTGTAAATCATCTTTTAAAGTTAGCAAATTTCAGCATGGCATTTAAAGCGAAAGCCTGTTTCATAATTTACGCTTAAGCGCGTTAGAAATTCCGCTATATTAATGTTTATATATGATAAAATATATATATCTTTTCTTGCCAAACCGCATAGGATAAAAGAAAAAACTGAAAAAAGGAAAAAACACACGGTGAAGAAAAATGGATGCCCATTCTGAAATGCTGTTAAATCAGTTTAAGGATTCACTCCCGAAATATAAAATAATGCGGGATGCGGTCATGAAACTTCTGAAAGAAACCATTTCAAAAAATGGCTTATTCGTCAGCAGCTGCTCTTCAAGAATAAAAACAGAAAAAAGCCTGGCAGGGAAACTAGAGCTGAAAGGGCTGAAATACCGCAGTCTTAACGACATAACAGACTTGCTTGGAGTGCGCGTAATAACTTTTTACAGCAATGAGGTTGACAAGATAGCTGCGCTGGCTGAACGGATTTTTGACATAGACTGGACAAAATCCGTAGACAAAAGAAAAATGTATGGCAGCGACAGGTTCGGTTATATGTCACTGCATTATATTTGCCGCATACCCAAATCCTTATACAAAGATCCTGAAAATCCGGAAATAAATGAAATTCCTTTTGAACTTCAAATGCGCACGGTTCTTCAGCATGCCTGGGCCTCAATATACCATGACACAGGATACAAAACAGACGTGGAAGTGCCTACGGAATATCTGCGCGGGCTTGCTCGCCTGGCAGGCCTGCTGGAAATAGCGGACGAAGAATTTAAAAACATAAGAACAGATCTCGGCGAATATCGCCGCCGCATACGCGCTCTGGTAAAAAACGGCTCTTTCAAAGACATTCCCCTTAACGGGGACAGCTTCGCGAATTATATGGAGCTTGAGCCATTCAGCAAGCTGAATGAAAAAATAGCCTCTATAAACAATGCTGAGATAGAACAGGTAAGCATACGCCCATACCTGGAAATACTTATAGGGATGCAGCTAAAAACCTTAGGCGACCTTGAAGATTTCATAAAAGAATCCTCTGAATACGCATATCAGCTTGCGCAACATCAGATTGGCGGCACAGACCTGGATATAATATCATCAAACATTGGCATACAGAATCTGTGCATAGCTCATCTTCTAAAACACGGGCATGGCTTAAAAGGGCTGGAATGGTTCTATGACCAGCTTTACGGCAAACAGCCCAGAAACGCGCAGAGAGCAAAAAGGACATATCAGCAGGCCAAGAAACTCGCTATCATTAAGGAAGACCTAAATGCTTAAAGAGAAAAAAATAAACACAGACATTCTTGACAAGGCGATTGCTTTTGCAGTGAAAGCGCATTCCGGAACCGAGAGAAAGGGCAAGGGCTTGCCATACATAGTGCATCCGCTTGAAGCCGTATCAATAGCAGCAATGATGACGAATGATCAGGAGCTTCTTGCCGCGGCAGCATTGCACGATGTAGTTGAAGACACTGAAATAACGATTGAAGAAATAAGAAAAGAGTTTGGAAACCGCATAGCTTCGCTGGTTGAAACAGAAAGCGAAGAAAAGATTGAAGGCAGAGGAGAGGACACTTGGCATGAGAGAAAAGAAAAAGCCATAAAAAAACTGTTCATGGCCAGTCGTGAAGCTAAAATAGTGGCTTTAGGGGATAAGCTTTCCAATATACGGGCTATTTTTCATGACTACCAGAAAATCGGCGACAAACTGTGGGACAGATTCCATACAAAAAATCCTTTTGACCATGAATGGCATTACAGAATGCTTGTGGAAGCGCTTTCAGAGCTTGAGGGCTATGGCCCTTATAGCGAATTTAAGGAGCTGACAGACAGAGTTTTTCTTCAGGCTTGCAGACAGTTCCGGCATAAGAGCGAAGGCAACAGGCATTTCCTGTGCGGCTCGCTTACAGGCAAGGATATTCTGCCTTTTCTGTTATCTCTCAATCCTAACGAGAAACACATACTAGATTTTAGCATGGCTGGAGACATTTCTTTTTCAGGAATGAGGGCTCTTATAAAAGCTAAGGAACATGGAATAAAATTTGTAATTGTGAATGCGAAGCCGATTCCAGCAAAGAAACTGGCTACCTCCGGCCTTGGCAGCTTAATAAGCATAACCAGCAAGCCTTTGGAAATAGAACTGGAAGACGGCTGGGAAAAATCAGGAGACGGTTTTACCGCTGTAACTTATAATAACAGTGACGGAGATTCACTCCTAAAGTTATATTCTGATTTCATACCTGTTGAAAACATTGAGCATGAAAAAAACATAGGCCTTGCTGCTGTAAAAAGCGGAATAAACACGCCGCTTTCAGGGCTGCTGGTAACCTGCAGAGGCAAGAACGGGATAATATTTGAGCTCATAAAAGACAAAGTTTCAATAGCCAGGGCAGTATCACAGCAGCCCGAAAAGATTGAGCATTATGCCAAGATTTTTGCGGATGAATGTAAAAAACTGCATTCCACGCCATGCGACAAATCTGTTTTTCCTAATGTGAAAGACATATATAGAGAAATAATAAGAAAATCAAAAAATTTCACTGAAAACGAAAAGAAAAAAATTACAAATTTCCTAGAGAGCGTTAAAGACGAGGACACTTATATTCATGGGGACCTTCACCCAGGGAATTTAATTATGGCTAATGGGGAAACTCTTTTCATAGACATGGCAGATCTCTGCTATGGCAGCCATCTGATAGACCTTGGAGCGACATTCTTCTGCCTGAACTGTTCAGACGATGAACTGTCAAATAAACTTTTTCATTCCCCATCCGCCACGATGCGTAAGTTCTGGAGCATTTTCTCTTCTTATTATTTCGGAGCTGACACGCAAGAGAAACAGAAGGAAGTAAACAAAATGATGATGCCTTATGCGGCCCTTAAAACGCTGTTTTTCGGCGAACTTCATCAAATGGAGCCGCAGATGAAACACTTCATACAGGAGAACCTTATAAAACAAAATATATAATACTATTCTCAATAAAAGGATATCGCAAAACAAAGAAAATATTTTTAAGGAATCGGAGCAGATTATGATAATAGAAAAAGAAGCAAAGGACGAGGAACTTATCTTAAACCTTAAAGGAAGGCTGGACACCTCCACTTCCCCCCAGCTGGACGAAGAATTAAAAAAATCCCTTTCCGGAGTAAAATCCCTGATTTTGAATCTCAAAGAACTTGAATATTTGTCTTCAGCAGGCCTTAGGATAATTCTTTCCGCACAGAAGACAATGAACAGGCAGGGAAAAATGAAAATATGCAATGTTAATGACGCAATCATGGAAGTTTTTGACATGACCGGCTTTGCTGACATATTGACAATAGAGTAATTCTGCTGCGAGAGCTCCTTGTGACATCACATGAACACGCTAGTTTCCTGCTGGCGCATGTCATGCTATAATAAAACGATATTCTAATCAGAACAGCAAAGAAAACTATATGCTAATAGCCGCTTGACAATAAATACTGCGCAGGATATGCCAGTTTAAAATAAAAGCAGCTTATAATAAAAAATCCCCGGCTTCAATCCGGGGATTTTTATTATTTTTGAAGGAATTAAGCAACAATTATTCCTGATGTTCCAGCTGAAGCGTAACGGTTGTAAGATCGCACACTTCGGAAGGTCCAAAATACTGCACGGCACCGGGGAACAGATATCTATCATTCATAGCCCAATCCTCGCGGTTATTCTCAAGCCTTGCGAAAACAGGTCCGTCAAGCTCTACGAGGGCTTTCTTAATCACTGGCTTGTTCTCCCCCTTGCGTTTCTCAATGTTCATCATCATTGTAAGAGGAATGCCTCCTGCCAGCCATTCATCTGCAGGCTTAGTAAGATTGCGTATTGAAGACAAATAGCCGGTAAAGCCGAAGTTAACGAGGGCGAAAGCATTATAGCCAAGTGAATAGCAGTAATCCGCATCAAAGTTTGAAGGGAAAGCACAGCGGCCTTCATAGCCAAAGAAATGAGCCTGTGACGAGAATTTGCCTTTATATGCGCCTTCTTTCTTCATTAATGAAAGCTTTTTCTCCAGCATGGCTATGAGCAGTTTTTCCGTGTCAATTCGGGAAACCTGAACATTGCCGTGCGGGTCGCGGTCCATGAGCAGCTGAGCCTTTATTCCGGCAGGCAGTGATGCGAAAACGGCTGAACATTCCGCAGGCAATGCCTTTTCAACAATGGCAAATTTCTCCGCTTCAGAAGCTGAATTATATGCGGCATTGCCCTCGAGCTCATGCGTGAGGTCATTTAACTCTGAAATCATAGCCTTCATTTCAGGGAAGAACTCAATAAGGCCTTCCGGAACAATGACAATTCCGAAATTCTTGCCGTTTTCAGCGCGGCGGCATATTATCCCGGCTATATAGTCCACAATCTGAGCCAATGACATCTTCTTGGCGGCAACCTCTTCCGAAATAAGCGTTATGTTCGGCTGAGTCTGCAAAGCGGCTTCCAGCGCGACATGGGATGCGCTGCGGCCCATGATTTTTATGAAATGCCAGTATTTCTTAGCGGAATTGGCATCGCGCTCAATATTGCCTATCAGCTCGGCATAAGTTTTGGTGGCGGTGTCAAAACCGAACGAAATTTCTATTTGCTTATTTTTTAAATCCCCGTCAATGGTCTTAGGGCAGCCTATGACCTGTATTCCGGCATTATGCTTCACAAACCACTCCGCCATAAGCGCAGCATTCGTATTTGAATCATCTCCGCCGATGATGACAATGGCTGAAATTCCTAATTTCTTGCAGACTTCCAAGGCCTTCTGGAACTGTTCTTCCGTTTCCAGCTTGGTGCGGCCGCTGCCAATAATATCAAAACCGCCGGTATTGCGGTATTTGTCTATGAATTCGGCAGTCATTTCCACATATTTGCCATCGGTAAGTCCGGACGGGCCGCCAAGGAAACCGTAAAGCTTATTATCCGGGCATGCGGCCTTCATAGCGTCAAACAGGCCGGCAATAACATTATGTCCGCCTGGAGCCTGCCCGCCGGAAAGAATCACGCCGGCATTTATGGCCTTTGAGGCATTCTTCTCGCCCGAAGCCTCAAAAGAAACTTCCGGCTTGCCGTATGTATGTTCAAAAATGCGGCTTATCTGCTCGCGGTCGGCAACGGCCTCAGTTTTCTCTCCCAATACGGGCTTTAAGGAAAGAACGCCATTTCTAAGCGGCAATGGCAGCTTAGGCTTATATTGAAGGCGGCATTTCTGCAAAGGTGAAATATCAGACATTTTATAACCTCTTTTAATAAAAATGAAATTTATATATCAATTCTATCACTTTCAAAATTATCAGAGCAAACAGCAGAAATAAAAAAAAGAAAATACAAAAGACATTTGCAACGGAATTATCCAAAGGCTATCTTATTGCCAGCTGCAACAGGCCTATGAAAAATCCTAAAATCCAGCCTATAACCTGTATAGCCCCTAAATGCTGCGCAGCTACTTCATTTATCATATTATGAAAGCCTTTCACATCCTGCCTGTCAATCTCATCTGAAATACGCTGGTTAAGGTTTAGCTTCTTGAGTATTTCATCCTTGCCTTTGTCCCTTATCAGTTCTTCCGCCTTTTCTTTTGCGGCAGGGAGAATTTCCTTTTCAACCCAGTTCCATAAAGCCGGGGAATCAAAAAGATTTCCAGCAAGGCTTTCTATCATTTCTTCCAAATGTTCATGAAGAAAGGCATCTATTTTTCCGTGCATGCCGGAAATGAAGCAAGCCATGCTGGCGGCAGCCTCTTCGCCTGAAAGCCATACTGAGAACTTATCGGAAAGAGACATCAGCTCATTTTCTATCATTTCCAAAACAGAGCGTTCGCCAATCTTATTCCTTATCTGATTATGGACATAATTCCAGTCTATGAACATAACCAGCCCGTTTGCTATAATTCCCCCCATGCCCGGAAGCGGCAGGTTTTTTTCTAAATATTCTTCGGACTTTTTGCGCAGTTCCGTCTTTAGCATTTCAACTAAGTATGGAGAACGCTGTTTTAGCCCCTGAGAGATATATATGGATATATTTTCCCTAGTGCTTTCTTTAGAAAGATACGGCATTATATCATTCAAAATAAAAATCCGCAGGTTATCCGGAGTGATTATCTTCTTTGCAAGTGCGGAAAGCATTTTCTCTATGCGCGGAAGAAGAAAAGCTGTAATGCTGCCTTCATATTTTTTTAACAGCGGCTTGGCATTATCGCTAAGCCAAGATGCAGTTTCCTTTTTTTGAAGAAAAGAGCTCACCATATTGCAAAGCTCATCTGCTAGCTTTTCAGGATTCAGAAGCCTCTGCCCCACTATTTCGCCAAGCTGAATTCCTATCTTATGCTTGTTTTTTGGGATAAGCCCCTGCTTCCAATAAGAAAATGTGATTATAGAGAAAAAATGCTTTTTATCAGGCTTATAGGGCTTAAAAAGCATTTCTATGGCAATGTAATTTGTAAGATAACCGACAGCGGCAGAAAGAAAAACTGTCATACAGGCTTGCGCGGCATAAGGCTGATGCCAGCCGAAGAAAGAGCATATCAGAATAAACAAAAGCCACAGAAAGGTAAAAAAACTGGCCGCAATGCATAAAACTTCCATTGCGGCAAATATGCGTATTTCCTTATCTTTTTCAGCAGAACGGGATAAAAGACATTTGCAGCGGATGTTTTCAAAAAAATCCTTCATTTAGCAAAGTTCCCGACACTTATATAATGCCTTTTAATTTTTTTACTTCTTAACAACCGGCATGCCAGTGAAAAAATCCTGAAAGGCACTGCGTCCGAAGAAAGCCGGCAGAAATAATATTCCAAATGATACAAAAACAATGGCCTTAGCAAAAAAACGCTTGCTGGCCTGTGAAAATGTAATCCTGGAGCCATCTTCATTCACAACTTTACATGAACATATCATCATTCCAAGAGTGGCCTGCCTAAACGATGATTCAAACATCGCGGAATAAAGCCAGTTTCCAATTATGCATGCTAAAGCTGTTCCAGAGAAAAAGACTATCTTTTGCACAGGCAAGCTGGAATTGGTTTTTAAAAAGAAATGAAAAAACACGAAAAAAAGTCCTGAGCCAATGCCTGTAGCAATATTTATGTCTATGAGATAAGCAAGAAAGCGCAGCCACGGGGATGCGGTTTTAAGTTTTCCGATAGAAAAAAAAGTCCGGGATGCCGCCTCCTTTGCCGATGCAGCAGGCAATGGCCTTACCGCAGGATTTACAGGAGGAACGGAAAGATTAGGTTTTAAACCCGGAATAGCAATATCTGCCTTGCCATGCGGAGGAACAGGACTGCCTGTCATATTATTGTTTTGATTAAATTCAGCCATATATGCTCCATTTCTATATTAAGTTATTCATATTATACTGTTTTTGTTTTGAAAGGCTGAATATCTGTCTTACAAGCGCGAATTAACGCTGCAAGAACAAGATTAATTCGTGCACAGCACATTCTGCTTTTTTTCATATTGCAAATAATATATAATTTTGAAAAAGACATGAAATATATTAAAGAGGTCAAAAGAGGTTAAAGCGATATGAAAACAGCAAAGTTTTTACTGGCGCTGGCCATGCCGCTGGCATTAATGTTTGCGGCTGTTCCAGCTTCTGCCCGCAGCACGGCCCTAGAAGATGCCCTTACCAAGGCAAGCAAGAAAATAGCTGGCAGAGCAGAAATACCGCAGGATGCTAAATTTGCATTTCTTGACTTTAGGGAAACAACAAGCAATCTGCGGCTAAACCTCAGCTATGCCATAGAGGATGAGCTGAGCATTGCCCTTATTAGGGAAATGCCTGGCCGCCTTATGATAAAAAACAGCACCGAATCCTTATTAAGCAAAATTTCTGCGGACAGGGAAACGCTTTTCAACAATCTTGAAAACTTGCAGTCCTTTGGCAGCATTGCCGGGGCAGATTATCTGATAAGCGGCAGCTATTACTTTGACAGCGCATATGCGATAATAAACATCAATGTAACAAGCCTCAAAAACGGGCTTATGCTCGTTTCGGAAAGGATAAAGGTTAAACGGGCAGAACTGTCAAGAAAATTACAGCCGAAAACAGCTGAAAGGGCAAAGAGGGCAATATGAAAAAATTTTTATGGATAACTGGCATGATAATTGTTGCCGCACTGGCTGTATATGCCACAAGCGGCTTAGGAACATCCCCTTTCAGCTTCTTATCAGCAGGCAGAAGCTCAGGAGGCTTTGAAGCAGTATTTGACGCTGCGGTAAAGGAAATTGCTGCTAATCAAAATTTGGCAGCGCCTGCATGTTTCACTGTTTCATCATTTGAGAATGGCTATGAAGACAGCCTTGATATGGCAGGCCTAATAGAAACGGAAATGCGCAATTCCATGGCACAGGCTATGCCTGGCAGAGTAACCGCGTACCGTTTCTTCAAGAAGGCCGCAAAAGATGACAATGATAAAAAAGAATTAGAGAAAGAAAAATTAAAAAAACAGGATAAAGCTAAGGCAGCCAAGCCTGAAACACAAGCAAAGCAGGAAAATTCTCAGCAAGGCACAGAACAAGCAAACGAAAATCTGCTTGCCAATTCCGGAAACTTTATAGTAAGCGGCACATTCAAAGAAGAAGATGATGAGCTTGTAATAAATCTTTATGTCTCAGACGCTGAAAATGGCCGGGGATACTATGCGCGCCGAATATCAGTTCCTTTGGAAAAACTGCCAAGCCTATGTAAGCCCAATAACAAAAAAAACAATAATGAAAATGATGAAACCTCAATGAAATCGGCTCAGGCCAAGCCTAATACGGCACAGGAAGCGGCAGCGGAAATACCTGAAATATCAGATGTGCTTAATTCAGCAATGAAGAATGCTTCTGCCAGTGAAACAAATGCAAATGCCGCTGAAAAAAAAGCAGAGCAGAAAAAAACTGAAAGCACAAACAATAAGAATGAGGGAAACCAAGTAATCAAAGACCTTATCAACGGGGAACAAAATGAGCTTGAAGATCCGCTTGAAAATCAGCAGGGTCTTCCGCCATTGCCGGAAGGGAACTCTGCCTCCAGCAATATTTTTTAAACCAGCTAAAAAAATGCCATTAAGGAACAGCCCTTTAAAAAAAAGGGCTGTTTTTTTATCAAAATATTGCGGCTAAATATTGACGGATTGATTAGGGCATTGCATATAATAAACCAAACGCTCTTTATAAGAAGATTATTGATTTTACATTTTTTGCGTCATGCTGAGTTTATTTCATCATCTCTGCAACTTAAAGAGGTCCTGAAACAAGTTCAATACGACGAAGTAATCTTTGCATTCTTTATAATTACATTGTATCAATACTTTTCTTTAAAAGAGCCAAAACAAATTTATAAAGCTATTGCCTGACTGAATGCCTAATATGTTGCCTGGCTACCGCAGCCCTTGCGGCAAGAATGCCAGATGTCCATGCAAAATGAAGGTTAAAACCGCCAGACCTGCCGTCCACATCCAAAACTTCCCCGGTTATGAAAAGGCCGCCGCATATCTT
The DNA here is from genome assembly GCA_024681855.1 of Elusimicrobiales bacterium. Lineage (GTDB taxonomy): Bacteria > Elusimicrobiota > Elusimicrobia > Elusimicrobiales > UBA9959 > CACZRG01. The sequence continues at coordinate 23,284 of JAILAB010000046.1, read as the reverse complement.
TGACTCAAAAGAGACAGGGATAATGTCGCCAGAGCATATTCCGCCGGAAGCAGCGGCGGCCTCCTCAAAACCGGCAGGGCCTGTTATTTCAATACGGAAAGCCTTTAATGATTTTTCAAAAGCAGCCATTGAATCAGGCCTTATGTCAGTAATTGGCGAACAGGATTTTATTCCGGTAAGGGAGGCAAGCATTAGCAGAAGTTTTTCATTATGCAGTCCGGCAATAAAAGCCTGGAACTGAGAACCATGCAGCCGAGCCAGCCTTGCCGCAAGCATGGAATGCAAATCTGTTGCGGAATATTCGGGGAAAAAATCCAGATCAGCATATACCGGGCCAAGCCGCAATTTTTCCTGAACTAAGCGTGCGCAGGAAAGAACACATGGGCCGGAAAGAAATCCTTTAGAAAATATTATTTCTCCGACAGAGGAGGTTATAATGCTCTCCTTCAAAATTCTGGGATGTTCTGTTTCAATTCCTCTTTCAATTCCGCGCTGTATAAATTTAATTGCCGCATCAGTCCTAACGCCGTCTGCATCTTTAAGGAATTTCTCCTTAACCTCCAGCGGAGTTATAACCGGAATAATATCAGTAACCGTATGGCCAAGAGGCTTTAACAGCTCATATCCTGAATATGAGCCGCCTATGCGCGCGCAGCACGGGCTGCCTGCGGAAACTATCACATTCCTGGCATAAAAAATTTCTTTTCCAGAAGCAGCTTTCCTTCCCGAGGCCGCATTTAGCAAGGCAGCATTGTCCTTTTTATTTTCCCATTGCGGCAAGGCTTTTTCAGCTTCAACAGCAAATATACCGGCATTATCAGTTAAACTGTTTCCCTGCGGACAAGGCTTAAATGCCGCAAATTCCGGCAAACGCTGCAGCGGCACAATACGCAGTGCCTTTACAAGCAGCCTTATTTCTGCGCCAAGCCTGCGGGCTTCATTCACAAGCACATTAACCACGTCCTGAGCCTTCATTGACCTGGGGAAAAGCCTTCCTTCAGGCCCTTTTATCCATAACAGGCCAAGGCTTTCAAAAAAATTTAGTATTTCATGCGGCGGCAAGGCTTGAAATGCGCTTTTGACTAGGCTTCTGCCGCTCTCATTATAATCTTCAGGCGTTATGCGCTCATTTGAGAAATTGCATCTTCCTGCGCCAGTGGAAAGTATTTTGCGGCCCGGGACATGATTTTTTTCAAGAACTATTACGGAAGTGCCAGAACGGGCCGCCTCTATGGCTGCTGACAGGCCAGATGCTCCGCCGCCTATTATGAGAATATCCCATACTTTAATTTTATCCCGCATGATACAATTATAAATAAAAAACGCCCCTCATTATAAGGGGCGTTTCTTTTGCAGTTTGTCTAAAAATATTAAGCAATGCGGCCTGCTGAACCGAGAACATTCTCATTTTTATCTTTGTACATCTTGATAAGCTCATCGCGAGCCGGGCCAAGATACTTGCGCGGATCAAACTCTGTGGGCTTTTCCACGAAAGTTTTGCGGACAATGGCTGTCATAACAAGGCGGCCGTCAGAGTCAATATTGATTTTGCATACTGCGGATTTCGCAGCCTTGCGCAGCTGCTCTGCCGGAACTCCTACTGCGTTTTCCATTTTGCCGCCATACTTATTGATCATATCAACATATTCGCTAAGAACTGATGATGCGCCATGAAGCACAATCGGGAAGCCCGGAATGCGGCGCTCAACTTCTTCAAGAATGTCAAAGCGGAGCGGAGGCACTTCTTCTCCGGGCTTAACTTTGAATTTATAAGCGCCGTGGCTTGTGCCTATGGATATTGCCAGAGAATCAACGCCGGTGCGTTTCACGAAGTCTTCAACCTGGGCAGGATCTGTATAATGTGAATGCTCTGATGAAACTTCATCTTCTATTCCGGCAAGAACTCCGAGCTCGCCTTCAACGGTAACATCAAACTGATGGGCATAGTCCACCACTTTTTTAGTAAGCTCTATATTCTTCTCATAGGGAAGAGATGAACCGTCAATCATAACTGATGAAAAACCATTGTCTATGCAGTCTTTGCAGAGCTCAAAAGAATCGCCGTGGTCAAGGTGCAAAGCCACCGGCACCGGGCCTTCTTTCATTTTTTTAATCATTTCAATAGCGCCGCGGCCCATCCAGCGAAGCAGCGTGGCATTTGCGTAATTGCGAGCGCCTTTGGAAATCTGGAGAATAACAGGGGAACGGGATTGCACGCAGGCAGTAAGAATAGCCTGGAGCTGTTCCATATTGTTAAAGTTATAAGCAGGAACGGCATATCCGCCTTCCATTGCTTTCTTAAACATCTCGCGAGTATTTACAAAACCAAGTTCTTTGTATATTGCGTTCATTTATGCCTCCATGCCGCCAGGCTTGCTCTTAGATTTAGCAGCTGCACTTTAGCGGCACTAAATAAATTATAAGCATTTAGCCGCGCTTTTTGCAAATTGTTAACTTTAATTTAATTTTGTAAAATATATAGAATTGCGAAACAAGCGGCTTCTAAACGGCTATTGTTAATACGACATAAGATCTGAAACAAAAAGCGGAGGATTTATGCAGGCTCAGGAAAAACCCTATCTTACCGGCAGAACTTTTTTATTTAGCATTCTGAAAGGCGAAGATCTGTTGCAGACCATTGAAGAATTTTGCATACACCATGACATACAGTGCGGCTTCATACAAGGCATTGGAGCCATTGACCAGGCTACTTTCGGCATCTATAATCAAAAGACAAAAAAATACATAAAAATTACGAAAAAAGAGGAAATGGAAATACTTTCCCTTTCCGGAAATGTCAGCCTCTTTGATGACAGGCCAATGACACATACGCACATAACGCTTTCGGACAGCGAGGGCAAAACATGGGGAGGGCATTTAATGTCAGGCACCAGGGTTTTCAGCGCGGAAATATTCATACAGGAACTTTCCGGAGACCCGAAAAACCGTAAGAAAGACAAGGCAACGCAGCTTTCACTGTGGGCAAACCCTGTAGCATTGCGATAAAACTGACATGACAGAACAGCCTAATGCAAAGAAGCCGGGCTTCAAAGCCGGCTTCGTTCCTATTACCGGACTGCCTAATGCCGGAAAATCTACGCTGCTGAACCTGTTATGCGCGGCCAGAATATCCATAATATCAGAAAAACCGCAGACCACCAGGAACAATATACTTGGCATACTTAACAGCAAGAGATTTCAAGCTATATTCGTAGACACTCCAGGTTTTTTAAGAGCGCGCAATAAGTTTGAAAGAGCGATGGAACATTCAATAAAACGGGCGGCATCTGAAGAAGGAGATGCATTAGTGCTGCTTACGGAGCCTTCTCTGCCTCCGGAAGAAAAGCTGCCTCTTTTTGAACAGCTTAAAAACATAACCTGTCCGATATTCTTAGCCGTAAACAAAATGGACATCGCTTCGCAAGAAAAAGCTAAGGAAACTGCCGCTTTTTTCCAGCAGATGCTGCCGATTAAGGAGACATTTTTTATTTCCGCTCTCCACGGCAACAATGTGGGAAAGCTGCGCAATGCAATAGAGAAAGTCCTGCCTGAGCATCCAGCCTATTATCCGCAAGATCAGATAACAGACCGCTGGGAAAGGTTTTATGCGGCTGAAATAATAAGGGAACAGATTTTTAAGATATTTTCAAAGGAAGTGCCTTATTCTGCAGCAGTGCAGATTGAGAGCTTCCGTGAAATGCCCGGCCTGAAAGATGAAATAGATGCATCAATCCACGTGGCAAGGGAAAGCCAAAAAGGCATAATCATAGGCAAAGGCGGCAGAATGCTTAAACAGCTTAGGGAAAATTCAGAAAAAGCCATTTCAAAATTCCTTGACCGTCCCGCCATGCTGCATTTATATGTAAAAGTAACGGAGAACTGGCAAAACAATTCTGAATTTTTAAAAGAAAACGGCTTGCTTTAAGCATTATAAGACAAAAGCAATGCAAAACTGATGAAAATACCAGCCCAAGGTGAAATCAAATGAAGAATAATTCCACTTCGCGCCTGTTTTTTTTGTTTATTAGCTATTTCATACTAGCTCTTCTTGTCGGGGCCATTACTGCTTTTTTATCACAAGCAGGAATAACGCTGTTCTCAAAATGCTCCGCTATGCTTTTCAGCCCCAAACCGGCTCTTCTGGTAAAAAAAATATTACTGCCAGGCTTCTCTTTCGCTCTGGCATGCGCTCTTATATGCATAGGGCAGTTCTATTCCACCTTAATCATGAACAGGGTTTTGAATGATAAAGTGCTTGTATTCGCAGCCATGTGCATGGCAAGCTTCTTCGCAGGACATTCATTTACCCGCTACACGGACTCAAGCATGTTCGCTTTATACTCCTTCCGCTGGCTTCCATGCGAAATATGCGCATTTTTGGCCGGAATAGCAGCGCTAAGAGAAACAGGCCCTATTTTTACAGCCGAAATCGATGAAAACATTAATGAAGAGAAAGAAGCTTACGGCGAAAATATCACAGCCGAAACAGAAAGCAAGGCAAGCGATAGCCATAAGCCTGATATGACCGAAAAAATATAATGGGAATAATTCTCTAAGGACGAATTATATTAAATGCCGCAGGCATGCTCTTAACTTCCAGCTTACCTGTTTCAGAATAAAAATCTTCGCCATCCAGATGAAACCAGAATGGCTCTCCGGCATTCAATATAAATTCCTTGCAGCGTATATCATTGTAAATATCACTGTTTTTTGTTATAGTGCCATTAAAAAGGCTAGGCAGGCTTATAAGAAGCCTTAAGGTATTTACCGGTTTAACAGAGCATAAATCTAAAAGACCGTCATCTGATACTGCATTCGGGGCAATTTTTGCTCCGCCGCCATACTGTTCCCCAACCAAGGCTGTTAATATCAGCTCTTTCATTGCAAGTTCTTTGCCGTCTATAATGGCAGAGAAACTCTTAGGCTTATATGTAAAATAAATCCTTACCGCATGCCACACATAGGGCAAAATACCCCTGCCATGGCTTTGGGAATTAAAGCAGTGCGCAACTTCGGCATCAAGGCCCGCTCCGCATGAAACAAGGAAAAGCCGCCCGTTAGCCATTCCGGCATCTGTTGGCTTGGCTTTCCAGTTAAAAACTCCATCTATTGCCTTATTAATGTCAAGAGGAATTTTTAGATTTCGGGCAAGGCCATTTCCTGAGCCGCATGGCAGCAGGCCGAAAACCGCTCCAGTGCCTAAAATGCCTTTTGCCGTTTCCTGAATAGTGCCGTCTCCGCCAGCCGCTATAATAGCATTATATCCATTCTTTACGGCTGCGGCTGCAATTTCCGAGGCATGTCCGGCATGCTCAGTATACGCGGCCTCCCACTGCGTCTCTTTTGCCGCCGGATGATCCTTAAGCATAGCCATAATATCATCGTGTTTTTTTCCTGCCTTAGGATTAATTACAAAAAAAAATTTCATTTAAGCTGCACCGCCGCTTCAAGTTCCATTATGGAAGGCCTGTTTATTTTAAGATCTGTTCCAAATGTTTCCATAAGAGCCCTGGCCAAATTGCCAGCTCCGCCGCTTTCTACTGACACATCAAACAGAGCATTAGTGCCCCTGTAATCAAGAAGCCAGGCATTCTGAACATCTTTGATTGCTTTCAGCTTAATATAAAAAGCGTGAAGTTCCTGCAAAGTTCTTAAATTATATATTTCCAGCCGAACTATTGATTTAGAGCGGTAATATGATATTATTCCGCCAATGAGCTGCTTTGATGCTTCGCGCCCAGCATTGGCTAAGGCCGCAGAAGCCGCATCATCCGCAGTAAGCCCCAAGCCCCTTACGCTGCCATTATATGATGATATTTTATTGCCATTATGGTCTTCCGCCATTAGATCGCATTTAGCCTGATAGTCTATAAAACCGCCAAAACCATCATCGGCAGCCATCTCAGCAATAATTGAGCCTTTTATCTTCAATCCGGGATTGTTTTTTTCTTTTTGAGTCTTAAAACCTGAAGAAGAAAAGGAAAGCGAAATTTCATTAGCAGCCTCATAAAAAAAATCCAGGCTTGAATCTGATGTCTCATCAATAGAAATATATACCGAGGGAAAGCCTATTTTTTCAGCTTCGGAAGCTTTTCTGAACATATCAGGATATAATTTTTTCCCCTCTCCGAAGATTTCCTCGTATCTAGGTTCATTAACAAACGGAATGTATGCCGTTATACAGGCAGAAAGCATCAATAGTATAAAAGCCGGAAAAAGATTTTTTATTTCCATTTCCGGCCTTTTTAATTATCTGACTAGTGTAATCCCTACAAGTTTTAGGGATTCCCTTGGAAGCCTTATTATAACCGCGCAATCCGTTTTTGACCATTCAGTTCTCACTGTCCTGGAATTTTGCTCAATCACGGCAGCTATCTGGCTTTCAAGAAAGGCATCTCCCTCTATCAGCCTTGAAACAGGAATGGATTCATTTATATATGAAGCTTCAATAAGCGAAAGCATATTCGCGCGGGCATTCTCCAAAGCCGCATCTCTAGCTTCGGTACGCCTCTTATCAGGGCCAAATATGGATGGATTCATAAGGGCCTTGCCCTTAGCGAAAACATAAGAAGCCGTAAGGCCCTGCTCCGCCCATTCCCTGGCAGGCTCAAAAGGCTCGGCTACTATTTTGCCGGAACATGCGGAAAAAGAAACGGCTATAATAAGAACAGCTAAAATGTTTTTCATATAATCTCCAAATTTTATAGCAAGAAACATAATCAGTAGAGCAGGAACATCTCTGACGATCCTCTGGATTTCTCCTTTCTGGCCGGAACCATAACAGGATCAGCCGTGCGCTGGCGATACTGGCTTTCCTCTTCAAGCCTTTCTTCTGATTTTCGCTTATAAGGATCTTTTGCCTTAGTTCCTACAGGGGCAGCCACTTTTTCAGAAATTCCCCGGAATTTGCGTTTCTTAACTGCAGGGCCTTTATAAGCAAGGCCGCTAAACCTGTAATTAAAGCTGGCCATAGTCGTATCATAAACCTCACCGCCCATGGTGCCGGCTACATCTATTGACATATCATCATATTTAAGGCTCATGCCAAGCGTAAATGCCGGATTATCCTCATGCCCAATATAGCCTATCCGAAGCGCAACATATCTGTCAAAAGTATATTCAGCGCCTAAGCGATACACTAAAGAATCCTCATTTAAATGAAAATCTGCCTCACCGGCAAGCCTAAGCTGATGTTCATACAATGAAGGAAGAAGCCAAGACAAGCCTGCGCGCGCAACAGATGGCATTTTTGTTGTTTCATCTATGTATTTCATTCCGCTGCCTAAATTATTAAAGGACACGCCAAATGAAATTCCGGAAGGATTATGCTTTAACAGATAACCAAAATCGCCTGCCACTCCATTGGCTGTATAATCTTCCACAAGAGTTGAGCGCACATATTTAACATTAACGCCGTAAAACTGCTCAATATCCTCAAAGCGCAATTTTTCAAGAATAATATCGCCCACAAAAAATTTTTCAGCAAAGGTTAAAGTAAGAGCATAATCCTGCTGTGCTTTAAGAGTTCTCTCCTGGCCGGGATACTCATTGGCATCTAACGGCCGATAGGTAATATCGCCAGCAGAAGATGATATAAGCGATATTCCAAAAGCAGGCCTGGCATACTTTGCAAAGCCCACATTTGGCAATAGCATGCCAAAATGAAGTCCTCCGAGCGAAGCATCATCAAAGCCTGATAAATACATTGCTGATGCTTCAGGATATTTTATCTGACCAAGGCCTGCGGGATTATAATCCGGCCCATAGGCATCATCGGCTACAGCCACAAAAGCACCGCCCATGCCTAAAGCCCTAGGGCTGAAATCATTGTTAAGAAATTGCACGCCCACTGTTCCGCCTCCAGTGTCCGCAAAAGAAAATGAACAGCAGAAAGGTAGGAAAAACAAAGATATTATGTATTTTTTAAAGTTCATAACATTCTCACCAGCCTTCATCTCACCACCGCAATCTTTTCCACCTTATCAAGGCCTGGGCCTTTCGCTTTAATGAAATATATTCCGCTTGCCACCTTGGAACCTTTTTCATTTGTGCCATCCCAGGTTTCATTGCCCTGTTCTCCTGCGGAAACATATCTGTCTGCTATCACCTTAACAAGCTTACCTGTCTGCGTATATGCTTTAATAGTAAGGTTGCCATTTCCGGTTGCCGCATAGCGTATTATGGCTTCGCCATTTCCTTTAAGGAGGATGTTATTATAAGCTTCAAATCTTGAAGAAGCCGAAGTAAGATTTACCGGTAAGCTCTTTCCCAACGATATTTGCGAGCCCATATGGTTTTTGCCAAGAACCTCCACCACAACAGAGCCTACAGCCGGATATCTTCTTGAGAAGCCTGGCAAAATACGGAAATTGCCCGAAATAGTGCCTGTGCTGTAAAAAGAAGGAGTATCTGTCAATTCTATAAGCCTGTCAGCCGCAGGAGTATAATTAGTGCTCGCCTGGACCAGCTTATTTCCCTGTATATCCCATAACTGAACATAAGAGAAAGAGGTCTCAGAATTATTGGTAGAATACTTATCATAAAAATCATCATTCACTATATTTGATGATCCGGCAGCAGAAATTACTACCGGGGCTATGAACTGTATCAGATCATTGTCAAAAGTTGATTCAGACCTGTTAATTGATGCGGTTACATGCCCTTGTTCCGGGAAAGATGTTTTGAGCACATATTCATCCACTGAATTTTCAGGAGAAATGCCCCAGCCAGAATCATAAGTGCTAGGAGCCGCTGTTACTGCCAGATAATAACGTCCTGATTTAGGCAAATTATAAGAAAGATTTACCTTATAGTCTACAGACAAGCATGGCTCATCGCTAAAGCAATAATCAGAAGTGTCAGAACTGTTTAACCGGGGAATAACTTCCGCTAATTGATTTCTGTTTGAATCAAACAGAGTAAACATATAGCCATGATACATATAGTTGCCATTGTCAGGCAGAGTCATTTCAGCTATGAATGGGCCAGCATTAGCTGTAAATGTATAATAGTCAAGATCTCCTTTCGGATAAATGCGGGCATTTAAAGTACGGATTTCAGTAATGTCAGCGGCGCATTCAGGGCCATTATTGTTTTGGCATAAGCCGCCTGCCGCCGCCTCGTAATTATCAGAAGTGGATACAGAACCGCCTGTTATCAGCTCGTGATCGGCAAAAGCATTTTCAATTTTCTCTCTGTTGCAGCTTGATGGCCATTTATCATTAAGTCTTCCGCACACATCATACATAGCCTCATAAAGATTGCGGAAACTGTCAGGGAAATAAAATAAAGAAGCCCATACAACCAAGTCAGCAACAGGCACAGCCCCCCATGTGGATGCGTTTGGCATTTTTATGTCGTTTGGCGGCTCAGGGCCTAAAGCATAATCTCCTTTTCTAAGACTGTATAGAGCCTGGGACAAAATCTGGCTGTCATTATAAAGTTCTCCATTCCAGTTTAAAGTAAGTTTTTTATCCCCTAGGGAAAGATCGCGAGGAGTATCAGTAACAAAATTGCCAACTTTAGTCAGGCTATTTTTTTCGAAATAATAACCTTCATGATTATCGCCTTCCTGCCAAAAAGAGGCAAGCGAAAAATAGTCTGAAAGAGCTTCGCTTATTGCGCCAAATTCGCCAAAGTTTATTATATTGTATATCTGATGCACCACATAATGAGTATACTCATGGCGTATGATAGTTCCGTCTAAGGCAAAAGAGCGATAGGCATAATATTTAGGATCTAAATTGACGCCATCATAGTATCCGTCTCCAAAGAAAATATTATTATTTTCCAAATCATAGAAAGCATTAGCCATTCCATCCCGCTCACTCATTGTTCCGGAAAACATTTCATTCGGACGGCCATTGGCATGAACCATCACATCTACATGGCCATCTAGGTTTACAGGACTTACCGTACATACAATTCCTACAGGGCAATATGTGCCATCTGATTTTCTTAGCTTATTGAACTGCATGAAATAGCGCCGCATTTTGTTCAGATGGTAAAAAACATTAGGCTCATCAATGCCAAAAGTACCAGTTGCTCCAAGGGAAGAATCAAGGTAATATAAACCATAATTAATTGATGTAGTCGTTGACCAATTTATAATATTCCTTGCATGTACATAATCACCTGTACTGGTATTGGGGTAAGGCGTAGAAGGACTGGTGTTCAAAGCAATATAAGTTGAGCGTGAAATAGAAAACCCCTGGCCCTGGCCTGATGAATCTGTTTTTAATTTTACTGCAAATCTGGGACTTTCAATGGAAGGGCCAAGGAAAGAAGCTGAGCGCGAGCCGAGATAAGATCCGGCCCTGGTTCCAAAAGCATCCTCAACAAAAACCTCATCGGCATCAGTAACATCGCCGGTGTCTTCCATTTGTCCAACAGAAAACGGGGAAGCAAATAAAGGATACATCTTAGCAAAGGTTTGGTCTTCTTCCCATAATTCAGGGATAGAGCTTGTCCATGACAGAAGAGAATCATTTGGATATGGGCTGGGACTTTGTATTGGTGTATTAAGAGTAGCAGTATAATAATGTCCGCCGCCATTGTCCCAATGAGCGCTCTGACCTCGCATATTGGTAACAGTAAAATAAGGTCCTTTTAAAGCAGAAAAAAACTTTCCCTGTACGGTTCCGTCGGCAATCCATTGATGAGTGGATTCATTATATCTTACAGCCGCAGTGGAGCAGCCAAGACCAGACTCATTTGTAACCATCTTTGTCTTATAATCCTTAATCCAAATATACTCATCACCGAAATCTTTTAACATCAAAAAATTGTTTTGCCAATTTGTGGCAGCCTGAGAGTAGAAAGGGAAACTATCATGCGGTACTGGAGAAATGTCATATACGCTGCCCTTAGCTTTTGCCCGAATTCCGTCACAAACTGCCCGTCTCATATCATCATAAGAAAAAAGCACCTTACCGCTATGGGCATCCACATAATATACCCATATATGCCTGCCATCATAAGAGCGCCCGCGTATTTTCCATGCCAGGTATGCAGCATCCTTATTAAAATCAGGATATATCACAAGGGAATGTGAAGAGACCCTGATCACAGCGCCGGCATCCGCATTTGCGGCCTGCATAGCCTGCGCCAAAGTTATAGCAGGGTTAATATCTACAGATATTTCCTTATTATATGACGATTGATAACCTGTTACTTCTCCGCTGTCATCCATATGGACTTTGACATAAGAAAACTCAACCGGAATTCCCTTATAGTATTGCTGATAACGCACATGGCTCATGCCCAAAAAAGAATTTTCACCGTCTTTTTTCAGATTTGAAGGCTCTATGCCCAGCATAGAAGAATTATCTTTAAGGAATGCGTCAGAGCGATCTTTAACTTTGCCGAAATACCTCTTAGATGAACGGCCATTCATTATAGACTCAGGAGCGCCTGTCTGCGGATTATAGCGCACAGTCCAATTTTTTCCGTTCTCATCAGAAAATTTCTTTACAGCTTCCCTTGTTTTTAAATCCGGCGCTTTTTTCTCCTGCCTCTGGCTCCAATCCAAAGGCGTTTTGACCTTATTCTTATATGTGTCAAACACGCCCTTAGCGTCAGCCTGAGGCATAAAAACAAAAAGAGAAATCACGGCGACAAAAGCAACTTTTATAAATCCGAAAATCTTCATAATGGCCTTCCTGGCAAGAACGGAAAAACATTCTTGTCTCTTAAGGATATATAAACTGTTTATATATTAGCAATTTCTGATAGTTTTGTACAAAACAGCGATATTAATGAACTTTTATAAATTTTCCAGCTAAGATTGAAAAAGCAAAAAAATGCTATGGCCCTAAACATTCCAAAAACTTAAACAGGCATACGCCCTATAATGCAAAAAACGCCCTCTACAGGAATCGAACCCGTACCTGCTGTTCCGAAGACAGCCGTTCTATCCGTTGAACTAAGAGGGCAAAGAAGAAAACAGCCTGCGGGCTATTTGTCCTAAAACAAACAATATTATATAATATTTGCAAGCCGCGTTAAAAAACCGCATTAAAGCATTAAGCGGGCATTAGCGGCAGTTTCATTTTTATAAGGAGCAACACCATGGGCGGACATTCACATTGGGCCGGTATCAAGCACAAAAAAGCTCTTACCGATGCTAAAAAAGGCAAAGTATACACAAAAATCATTAAAGAAATAACCATAGCCGCAAGGCTGGGCGGAGGAAAGCCCGAAGACAATCCACGCCTGCGCAAGGCCATGGATGATGCAAAAGAAAACAATATGCCGTTAGAAAATGTGAAGCGCGCCATTGCCCGCGGCACAGGCCAGGAACCAGGTGTTGTTTATGAAGAGCTCACCTATGAAGGCTATGGTCCGGCAGGCACAGCCGTAATTGTTAACTGCACAACAGACAGCAAAAACCGCACTGCAAGCGAAATACGCAAGCTTTTTGACTCGCATGGGGGCAAGCTCGGCGGTTCCGGCTGCGTTTCCTATATGTTCAAGCAAAAAGGCCAGATAATCGTAAACAAGGAAGCAATGGGAGAAGAAGAGCTTATGAACATTGCCCTTGAATCGGGCGCCGAGGATTTCAAGGCCGAAGAGGGCTCATCTGTTTATGAAATAATCACCGATCCGGCAGATTTTGAAACAGTTAAGAAAGCTCTTGAAGACAAAAAGGTAGAGCTGGAGCAGGCCGAAATAACCATGCTTGCCGATAATAAAGTTGAAGTAGGCGAAGACAAAGCGGAACAAGTGCTGAACTTCATGGAAGCCCTTGAAGATCACGACGACGTACAAACCGCTTACTCAAACTACAATATCGCAGAAGCAATTCTGGAGAAGCTGGACCGCTAAGTCCGGATGAAAATACTCGGAATAGACCCGGGCCTTGACAGGACCGGCTGGGCAGTTGTTACAAATAACAGCGCAAAACAGCCGGTCCTTCTGGCGTCCGGGCTTATTCATACTCCGGCGAAAATGCCGCTTGAAAAAAGGCTTGCCGCAATCTACGATGAATTAACAGAAATAATATTGCAGCATTCCCCCACAGAGGCAGCAATAGAAGAAGTTTTTTTTTCAAAGCGTGCAGACACTCAGGCAAATACAACGCATGCGCGAGGAGTTATACTGCTTGCCTGCGAAAAACAGAATCTTAAAATTAACGGGTACAATCCAAAAATCATAAAGAAAACAGTATCCGGAAATGGGCTTGCGCAAAAACCGCAGATGCAAAGAATGGTACAGCTCATGCTCAGGCTTGATTCAGTACTTAAGCCCGACGATACAGCCGATGCAGCCGCTGCAGCGCTATGCCACCTTAGATTAGGGCCTTATAATGAGCTGATGAAGAAAACACAGGAGAAAATGCGATGCTTGCGTATATCCGCGGGAAAATAATAAGCAAAACGGAAAACAGCGCAATAATTGAAACAGGAGGCCTCGGATATGAGGTCTTTTTCTCCTTGCATTCCCTTTCCCTATTAGGCCCTGAAGGTTCCGACGCGGAAGCTTATCTGATAGAGTCATTAAGCCAATATGCCGGCACAACATTGTATGGTTTTCTCACAGTTCAGGAAAAGCAGCTTTTTGAAACACTCAAAGACAATGTGAAAGACACAGGGCCTAAAAAAGCTTTGGATTTCCTGACAAAAATTTCAAAAGCGCCGCATGAATTTTACAGATGCGTAGAAGAGAAAGACGCAAAGAGAATGCATTTGGCTTTAGGCTTTACCATTAAAACAGCGGAAAAACTAATTGCCTCGCTAAAAGACAAGCTGCCGGAAATGGCTGGCCAGGCAAAACAGCCGCTAAGGCCTTCTTCCTATACAGAGGCCATGAATGCGCTTGTTTCGCTAGGATACAGGCCAATGGAAGCAAGGAATGCCTTAGAAGAAGCTTATAATGAGACAGGCCCAGGAGCAAAAACGGCTGATCTCATAAGGCTTAGCCTGAAAAAAATGGCAAAACGGTAAAAATTTATTAGCATGAGCAGCCGGGAGTAAAAGCAAACAGCAGTTAATGAGAGTTGATACTAGCAAAAGTCAATGAGCAAAAACTGAAACACTAAATTTTTAATTATGGCAAGAAATGACAATTTGCTTTCACCTGAAAGAGATTTCGCGGAGGCCTCCGGTCTGGATACGGCACTGCGCCCAAAAAGCCTTGACGAATTTATAGGACAGAAACAGCTAAAGGACAATCTTTCCATATACATACAAGCCGCAAAAAAAAGAAATGAGCCTTTAGATCATTGCCTTTTTTATGCTCCGCCAGGCTTAGGCAAAACAACGCTTTCCTATATTCTTGCAAAGGAAATGGGAGTAAACATAAAGGTTACATCGGGGCCGGTTCTAACCAGGCCGGGAGACCTTGCCACGATACTCACTACGGAAATACAGGAAGGCGACATTCTTTTCATTGATGAAATACACCGGCTTAATGCCGCAGTGGAAGAAGCTCTTTATCCGGCCATGGAAGATTTCACATATTTCTTCAATACTGGCGGATCAGGCGGCAGCGCCACCACGCTTAAAATAGACATTCCGCGATTTACGCTTGTGGCGGCCACCACCAGGACAGGTTTGCTCACAGGGCCTTTGAGAGACCGCTTCGGAATATCATTTAACTTAAGCTTTTACAATGAAACAGAGCTTGCAGCCATATTGCAGCGTTCCGCCGGACTGCTTGGCAGCCGCACTGAGTTTGATGCGCTAAAACTGATAGCCCGCCGCTCCAGGGGAACGCCAAGAATCGCAAACCGCCTTTTGCGGCGAGTGAGAGATTTCGCTGATGTTAAAACCGGCGGACTTATAAACTGCGAAGTAGCGGAAGAAGCCCTTACTTCAATGAACATAGACAGAGAAGGCCTTGACGAGCTGGACAGGCGAATACTGCTTGCCATAGCAAATAAGTTCAACGGAGGCCCGGTTGGACTGGAAACCTTATCAATATCCGTTTCAGAGGAACAGGACACGCTTACCGATGTAATAGAGCCTTTTCTAATACAGAAAGGATTCATTCAGCGCACGCCAAGAGGCCGCATAATCACGCCGAAAGCGGCAAAACATCTCGGCATAAAGCTTCATGAATCTTCTTCTGATTCGTCGGAAAATCTCCCGCTGTTCAATGATGAAAACCGGCACGGTCTGGAGAATGAAACAAAATGAAAGCAAAAATGCAAGCAGAGACAGCAATAAGGAAATTTATATTTCCGCTGATATTACTAATTGCCGCATTTAGTTTTCCCTCCAATGCCACAGCCGAAGAAAGCGAACAAAAAATAAGAATTGCGGTAATACAGGACACGCCGAAATTATCGCTTAAAACTTCAACTCATACCATTCTCGTCAAAGAAGAAAAAGGGGCAAAGTTCCGCCTTTCCTCAAATGAAACTTATGAATTTAAGGCAGAAAACGGCAAAATAAACATGTCAGGGCACAGGCTGGCATCAGTGCTTTATTTCCAAGCCTGGAAAAACAAAGGCCAGCTTCAATTCGGAGGAAACACATTCAGCGGAGACGTGATTTTAAGGGCAAATAATAATGGCAGACTGGACATAATAGAGGTTCTTCCCATAGAAAAATACCTAACAGGAGTGCTAGGCTCAGAAATGGGATCAGGCTGGCCTATGGAAGCCCTGATGGCTCAGGCCGTGGCTTCCCGCAGCTTCGCTTTAAGGCAGATTCATCCGGAAAAGCCCTATGATGTAACGGCGACAATAACATCTCAGGTTTTCAAAAGCGCAGCCAACCCCGAGCGCGCAATAGCGATAGCAGTAAAGAATACCGAAGGGCAGGTACTCACATACGGCAATAAAATACTGGATGCGTACTTCCATTCATATTGCGCCGGCCATACCGAAAACCCTAGTAAAGTATGGCTGGGCAGCAAAGCGGAAACACCAAAACCGCTCGCAGGCATAAAAGACAGCCATTGCAAAAAAGCCCCGGCGAAAGTAAGAAATATCTGGAGCGCCACTGTAAGCAGCAGCCTGCTTCTTAAAATGGCCAAGACAAAAAAAGCAAAGGTAAAAAAAATAAATAGCATTGCATTAGGCAAAAAAGACTCCAGCGGAAGATATCCTTCAATAACGCTGAAAACAGACCAAGGCAATGTGGAAATTTCCTCAAACCAGCTTAGAATGGAAGCCGGCCCGTCAAAAGTAAAAAGCACTATGTTCGCCTCCATAAAGAAAACGAAAGATGGCTGGACGATAAGCGGCAAAGGAAACGGGCATGGAATAGGCATGTGCCAATGGGGCGCAAAAGCCATGGCCGAAAAAGGCAAGAATTATAAGCAGATTTTGAAACAATATTATCCCGGAGCAGCAATAAAGAAATCAAATGAGCAATGAATCACTAAATGAGTTTAAAAATCTAGATATAGAGCCTCTTATAGCGGACAGACCGGCAGAGCCGCGCGACACTTCCAGGCTGCTGGTAGTAAACAGAAAAACAGGAGAACTGACAGACAGGCATTTCTATGACTTGCCTAAAATGCTTCCGCCGGACACGCTGCTAATACTTAATAACAGCCGTGTATGGAAAGCCAGGCTAGAATCTAAGAAAATTCCAGGCGGCGGCCATTGCGAACTGCTGCTTACAGGGCATCTTTCAGAAAACAGAATCAAATGGGCCGCTCTGTGCCGCAAAATGAGGGCTGGACAGGAAATACAATGCGAGGGAGGCCTGAAAGCTAAATGCCTGGGCATGAATGAGAACGGCGCATTCGTTTTTGAATTTGAAGCCCCTCTTACTGAGGATTATCTGAAACAGTATGGCGAAGTGCCGCTGCCGCAATACATACTTAATGCCAGAAAGCGCCGAGGCGTTTCCGCCCCCCCGGACGAAGACAAATACCAAACCATTTATGCGAATCCCACAGGATCCATAGCCGCGCCTACCGCCGGTTTCCATTTCACTGAAAATGTATTTAAAGGCCTTGAACAGAAAGGAATAAAAAAAGCATTTGTAACCCTGCATATAGGCTGGGGCACATTCAAGCCGGTTCGCACTGAAAACCCCGCAGACCATATAATGATGAAGGAAGCCTGCCAGATGCCCAAGGAACTGGCGGAAATGATTTCCGCACATAAGGCCGCAGGCAAGCCGCTCGCCGCAGTAGGAACCTCCTCTATGCGCACAATGGAAACCTTCGCCATTGATGACAAGAACATGGGCTGGGGAATGAAAGATGCTTCACTTTTCATTTATCCCGGCTACCATTTCAAAAGCGCAGACATTTTCATAACAAATCTGCATGTGCCAGAATCCGCACCGCTTTACATGACATCTGCATTCGCTGGACGCGAGCTGCTTTACAAGGCATACAAGCATGCCGTGGAAAACAAATACCGCTTTTATTCCTATGGAGATTCAATGCTGATACTTTAGGAATCAGGTAAGCCCAAAGCAAAGATAACAGTGCTGAAAAAATAATAAAAGGCTGAATAAAGCAAAAACTGCAAGGCAGAAATAATATAAAAAAATAAACAGGAGAATAAAGATGGAACATTTTGAAGTTATAAAGGCAGCCACAGACTGCGGCGCCCGCATAGGCCGGCTTACAACAAGGCAGGGAATAGTGAACACACAGATTTTCATGCCGGTTGCGACGCAGGCCACCGTAAAGGCAGTAACGCAAAGAGACCTTGCGGAATGCGGCGCGGAATGCCTGCTTTCAAACACCTATCATCTATATCTGCGGCCCGGACTCCAAACGCTAGAACATTTTGGCGGCCTTAACAAGTTCATGAACCATCAGATTCCAGTGCTTACTGATTCAGGAGGTTTTCAGGTTTACAGCCTAAGCAAGCTGCGCAAAATCACGGAAGACGGAGTAAAATTCCAGTCGCATATAGACGGAAGCACTCATTATTTCACCCCTGAAAGCGTTATAGACTATGAAAATTCAATCGGTTCCGCAATATGGACCTGTCTGGATGTATGCGTTAAAAATCCGGCCACAAAAAAAGAAGCGGCGGAAGGCCTGCGCAAAACCATGAACTGGGCTAAACGCGCAAAAAAACATTTTCTTGAAGTTACAAAAGGGCTTGATGAAGACAAAAGACCTCTGCTATTCGGCATAGTGCAAGGCTCTGTTTACACAGATTTAAGGGCAGAGGCGGCAAAAGCAATGACGGATCTTAATCCCGACGGATTTGCCATAGGCGGCCTTTCCGTAGGAGAAACCAAGCCGCAAATGCTGGAAGCCCTCTCAGCGGCACTGGAATATCTGCCAAAGAATAAACCTGTTTATTTCATGGGCCTCGGCACGCCTGAAGACCTATGGGATTGCGCAGAACTCGGAGTGGATATGTTCGACTGCGTTCTGCCCACAAGAAATGCCCGCAACGGACAGGTTATGAGCGAAGACGGCAAATATTATATAAAGAATGCATGCTTCCGCCTAGACGACAGGCCCATAGACCCGGAATGCGACTGCTACTGTTGCCGCAATTACAGCCGCGGATATATATCGCATTTATACAAGGCGCATGAGATACTGGCCAGCGAGCTTATGTCAATACACAATATAAGATTCTTAATAAACCAGGCACACAAAATGCGCGCAGCCGTGGAAAAAGGCAATTTCAAGGCAGCAAAAAAAGCCTTCCAGGAAAGATATCTGCACAAATAATCAAAGAGAAAAGCCAATAGTATAATAAACCGGACTGCGGCGTTGCGTAAAATCCGCCTTGCTTTTTCTATTTGGACTAGGCATAAGCGTTTTTAAACATTTCTAAAGCTTTTATTGCTAAATCCGAATCGCGGACTTTCCATTGGGAAATTCGCAGCATGTTCTTTTTATTATTTTTTAAGTTTTTCCGCATTAAAACTCTTGATTTTTACTTTTCTATAAAAGCCATCGCAACCAAAAGTCTTATATTTTTTTCACACTCGTTTTCCGCCGATTTCGCTACTTTTATATATGCTTATTTTTTTGCTAACATATTTATTATATATGTAGTATTGCTTAAGGAGTTTAACACAATATGGATCCACAAACCGCAGCGATGGCGGCACAGCAGCCAGGCATCATAGCGCAAATAATTCCGTTCATATTAATAGCGGCAATTTTTTATTTCCTGCTGATACGCCCCCAGAACAAACAGATGAAAGAAACACAGAAAATGCTTTCTGAGCTCAAATCCGGAGACAAAGTCCTCACTAGAGGAGGAATAGTGGGCGTAATAAAAGACGTTCGCGAAACGGAAATAGATTTGGAAATATCAAAAGGCGTTAAAGTTATATTTGCCCGCACAGCCGTACAGCAGGTAATACAGAAACGCTGAAATATTTTCAGCTTTAAACTAAGGAGCAAATAAATGGACAAACTGCACTGGAAATTAGGAATAACGCTCGTACTGCTTGTTCTGTCAGTATGGCTGTTATATCCCACAATAAACTGGTATACCCAGTCTGCGGACGAAATTGCAAAGGCAGAAGCCACGCATTCCCGTCCGAAACACATGTTGAATCTCGGTCTTGACCTTAAGGGCGGCACACATATGCTGCTTGAGCTTGAAGTTGAGAAACTGAGCAAGAAAGATAAGAACAATCTTTCTGATGCCATGGCCCGCGCGATTGAGATTATCCGCAACCGCATTGACCAGTACGGCGTTGGCGAAACCCCCATCTCGCGCCAGGGAGAACGCTGGATTTCCGTTGATATGCCTGGCATATCCGATACT
This sequence comes from Elusimicrobiales bacterium, assembly GCA_024681855.1. GTDB lineage: Bacteria > Elusimicrobiota > Elusimicrobia > Elusimicrobiales > UBA9959 > CACZRG01. The sequence continues at coordinate 3,621 of JAILAB010000046.1, read as the reverse complement.
GAAGAAGCAGAAGCCCTTATAGGCAAAACCGCGCAGCTGGAATTCCGCATAGTAAGCGAAGCCCCATCTGCCTCAGATGCCATAAACAAAGCTTATGAGCTTGATGAAGCTGTTTTTGACAAAGAAGGCAAAGTGCACCCAGCCATAAAAAAGCTTCTTCCCCCCGGAACATCGCTTTTCAGAGGGCAAGGCGAGGAAGGCTCTTCTGCCGAAAAATATTATGTGCTTGAAGACAGCGTTGCCGTAACAGGCGCATATCTTGAGAATGCACGCGTTGAAACAGACAATCAATTCGGACAGCCCATCATCGCTTTCACCTTTAACAAGGAAGGCGGAAAAAAATTTGAAAAGCTCACAGCAGCAAACCGCCAGCGTTTCCTGGCAATAACGCTTGACGGCATAGTCCATTCCGCTCCCAGAATCAAGAGCACAATCGCTGGCGGCTCCGGCATAATTGAAGGAAGCTTCACAATGGAAGAGGCTCGCAATCTGGCCATAGTTCTGCGCGCCGGCGCCCTGCCTGCTCCTGTTAAGATAATAGAAAAACGCGTTGTAGGCCCCAGCCTTGGCGAAGACTCCATTAAGAAAGGCCTCGGTTCTGCCCTTACCGGCTTTGTACTGGTGCTTATATTTATGTGCATTTATTATCGCGGCGGCGGCGTCATAGCCTGCGCTGCTCTTGCCTTCAACCTTATTCTTCTTGCGGCTGCCATGAGCTGGTTCAATGCCACGCTTACGCTGCCCGGAATAGCAGGCATAATTCTATCGCTGGCAATGGCCATTGACGCAAACGTGCTCATTCTTGAGCGCATGCGCGAAGAATATTCTCTCAGCAAGCCATTACAGCTTATCATACCGCAGGCCTATGACAAAGCCTGGACCGCAATATTGGACTCCAATGTCACTACCTGGATAGCAGGCATTTTCCTGTTCCAGTTCGGTTCCGGCCCCGTGAAAGGATTCGCCGTAACGCTCATTCTCGGCTTGATCATTGGCGTTTTCACTTCTGTTTTCATAACCCGCATGATGTATGAGTTCTGGCTCACATCCAATCCTAAGGAGTTAAGCATATGATGCAAATTTTCAAGAAAACAAGTTTTGACTTCGTCGGAAAAAGGAAAACTTTCTTTGCTATTTCCGGAGGATTAATATTAATAGCCATTCTTTCGCTTTGCATAAGAGGAATGAACATGGGCCTGGATTTCACAGGCGGCACGCTTATGCAGGTTCACTTTGAGAAATTCATCTCAACAGGCGACCTCCGTGCGGCTCTTGTGAAAAACAATGTTGAAGCTTCAATACAGAGCTTTTCTGACAGTGATTCTTTCCAGATAAAAGTAAAAGGAGCACAGACTGACGTTAATGCTGAAGCTGACAAAATAACTAATGCGCTCAATGAAACAGTGAAAGACAATAAATTTACTGTTGAAAAGCTGGATTATGTCGGCCCGGTTGTGGGCAAAGACCTTTCCCGCAAGGCCATATTCGCAATTGTGCTTTCCATGATGGGCATTATATTGTATGTGGCTTTCCGCTTCTCCAACCCTATATGGGGCGGATGCGGCGTTATAGCCCTGTTCCATGACGTTCTCATTGCTCTTGGAGCGCTGTCGCTCACTGGCCGCGAAATTGACCTGGTAGTTGTTGCCGCCCTGCTTACGCTGGTTGGTTATTCTATCAACGACACAGTTGTCATTTTTGACAGAATGCGTGAAAACCTGCGCACCTTCCCGAAGATGCCCCTTGGCGAGCTTATAAACGTAAGCCTCAATGAGACTCTGTCAAGAACGGTTATCACCAGCATAACGGTATTCATGGTAGTTCTCATATTGTTCTTATTCGGCGGCGATGTGATAAATAACTTCGCATTCACCATGCTGATAGGCACAATATGCGGAACTTATTCCACAATAGCCATTGCCGTGCCGCTTGTTTACACATGGGCAAACCCAGGCAAAAAGTAAAAAGAGGCTTTTGGTGCGGAAAATAAAGAAATTCAAGATTCCGGTTTATTCCTATGATATATTCAGAAAAACAAGGAAAGCCGGGGTAAATCTTGAACTTTCAGGCCTAGGGGCAGAACGGGATTTTAAAGAATACGTTTCGCTCCTGGCCTCCGCACTGGAACCGGCAGTTGTTTTTGACTATTTTCCCCCTGACGACCCAGATATATCAGTATTAGGCTCAGAAGAAAATGCGCCGCTAACAATAGGGGCGCTTACCTTAGGCAAGGAATTTGCCGAAAAGCTTGCAAAAGAACAAGAAGCAGACAGAAAAACAATCAATGAAATATCAGCAGCTTCTTTTCTTTCATCCGCAGTAAAAGTTATTTCAGACCTGGCCAAACAGGAAGCAATGCCGGAAGGCTTTGAATTAAACAATCCTGTTTTTTTATATTCCCGCCCTGAAATAAACAGCCAGACAGAAGCAAATGCGGAAATACCGCTATACAGAGATGAGCTTTTGTCAGCCCTAATCAAAAGGCTTGAAGCAGAGAAAATAGGAATAGTTCTTCAGAATGGCAATATTCTGCCGGAATATTCATGTGTTTTCTGCCTGGCATGGATAATAAAAAAGAAGAAATGAAAAATATCAGATTATTTGGGACAACACAATGGGCAAACTGATTTTCATTCTTTATACTGCCGCCGCACCGCTGCTTACCGCAGGATATCTTTTTTCCCTGATTTTTACCCCCCGCCGTGGCAGGCTGGCAAAGCTCGGCCCTGAGCTGAATGAAAGGCTGGCAATAAAGCTGCCGGATTTTCCAAAAGGCGCGATATGGTTTCATGCGGCATCTATGGGCGAGGTTAAGGCAATTTCTGTCTTCGCCCCTCTGCTTGCTAAAAAGCTTAATAAAGATTTTTTCATAACTGTTTCTACGGCAACCGGAAAAAAGGAAGCCTTAAAAATCACAAAAAATGTAACACTAATGCCGATAGATTTCTATCCTTTTATAAGCAAATTTCTGGATAAGGAAAAGCCGGCTATGCTGATAAATGCTGAAACAGAAATATGGCCAGCAGCTTTCCATCTTGCCGAAAAAAAGGGAATTCCAATATACATGGTAAGCGCAAGGATTTCGCCCGGCACTTTCGGTCTTTACAAAAAACTTTCCCCCTTTACTAAATTCATATTCAAAGGCGTAAAGAAAACCTTATGCCAAACAGAACCTGATGCGGAAAGATATAGGGCGCTGAAAGGATTGGAAGGAAAGGTTTCCACAACAGGGAATCTGAAATATGACCAAACTCCTATGGCGAAGGAAAATCCCGAAGTTACAGAACTGATGAAATATTTCAATCCTAATAATGAGCCTGTTTTTGTAGCCGGGTGTACGCATGCGGAAGAAGAGCCTGTAATCCTAGAGGGATATAAGGCGGCATTGAAGCATGTAAGCGGCTTGAAGCTCATAATTGCGCCGAGACATCTGGAACAGATAAGCATTGCGAGAAAAAATATAGAACAGGCTGGGCTTGATTATCATATATGGCCTGATATGCCGGCAAAAAAAGCTGAAAGCAGCAATGTGCTGCTGATAAACAAAACTGGAGCGCTACAGGCCTTATACCGGCATTCCGCAGTCTGTTTCGTAGGCGGCACCTTGGACAAGACCGGAGG
>JAILAB010000075.1 GCA_024681855.1 Elusimicrobiales bacterium | reverse complement strand
CATGAGCAGTATGACATAGCGCAGTCCGCAAACATTCCCGTAACCGTCATGGAGCCGTTGCGCGGCGGAGGGCTTGTAAAATTAAGCGAAAAGGCCCTTGCAAAGCTGAAAGCGGATTGTCCGGACACAACCCCTGCCGCATTCGGCCTGCGATGGGCAGCCTCCCGAAACAATGTCGTCACGGTTTTAAGCGGCATGAGCAATCTTCAGCAAGTTAAGGAAAATATAGAAACATTTATGGATTTCAAGCCGATGACGCCAGCAGAGGAAAAGACTGCTGATGCCATTGCCAAAATAATACAGTCCCAGGGCGAAATAAACTGCACGGCCTGCAAATACTGCTTGGAGGTATGCCCGCTTGGCATAAACATTCCTGCGGCATTCTCGCTGTACAACAATTACAAGGTTAACGGACAGGTATGGACATTCACAATGATGTACGAAACCCTTGATGAGAGCGAACGTCCCGACAACTGCATAAAATGCGGTGCCTGCCTGAAAAACTGCCCGCAGAACCTGCAAATACCTGACCTGCTCGCAAAAGTGGCAGATTTGTACAAACAGCTAAAGCGTTAAAAAATATAATTGACAGATAATGACGAATGGAACAGGCAGAAAAATATACAGCATAAGGCTTTCCATAGCGGCAATAATCGGCATAATGTCCGTATTGGCTGTGTGCGGCATCGCATACCCGGTAAGATTCCTTGACCTGGAACTTGTCCCGCTGCTGCAAAGGACATTTGCGGATTTCAGCATTATAGCCTCAATTACCCTGGCGGCAGTACTGCTGATTACACTTCTTTTTGGCAGAATTTACTGCTCAACAATATGCCCTTTCGGCATATTGCAGGATTTCGCCCTGTTTCCGTTCCGTACCGTGCGGCGCAAAATAAATGGCGGCAAAATGCTGCCCCCGCCCCGTCATGGAAATTACGGGGTAAAATACCTTGTTGCCGCATTGTCTTTCGGATGCCTTATCGGCGGCTCAGCCATTTTCATAAGATATGCCGACCCTTATACCGTGTTCGGCTCTGCCACAAGCCTGTCATTGTACGGAATTATTTTTGCCGCCGCCGTGCTTGTGCTCACATTCTTCAAGGACAGATTTTTCTGCACGAATATATGCCCAGCAGGAACGGTTCTGGGGCTAATATCCAGGATTTCCGTATTCAAAATTCAGATGAATGATGACTGTATTTCATGCGGAATGTGTGCAAGCGCCTGCCCTGCCGGCTGCATAGACCATAAAAATAAGACAATAGACAATGAGGAATGTCTTAAATGCCTGCGCTGCTTATCCGTCTGCCGCAAAAATGCGATAAATTACGGCTTAAAAACAATTAAATTTAATCCCAAAAGACGGGACGCATTATGGGGTATAGGGGCATTGGCAATTCTGGGTGCGGGATATGCCGCCGGAATCAGGTTCACAAAAACCGTAGCCGCAAAGGTAAAAAATATAATACTGCCGCCCGGAGCGGCAAACGCGAACCGTATGGCAAACAAATGCCTTAACTGTAATTTATGCGTGGAAAACTGCACAAACAAGATACTTGCCAAGGCGGACGAACATTCCGGCACTGTACATATTGATTATGACAAGGGAAAAATGCACTGCGATTTCAACTGCAATAAATGCGGCGGGATATGCCCTTCCGGAGCAATAAGGAAAATGTCCTTGAAGGAAAAACAAGGCACAAGAATCGCAATGGCAACAGTAATCAAAGATGAATGTAAGGGCTGCGGAATATGTGCTGAAGCCTGCCCTAAAGATGCCATTGAATTAAATGCTGAAACAGGCACGGCAAAAATTGACGGATCAAAGTGCATAGGCTGCGGCAAATGCTATGCCTCATGCCATTTTGGAGCAATAAAAATGCACGGGATCAAGGAACAGACAGAAATTTAGCAGCGGAAAAGGGAGAAAATTATGTCATTAGGCGTTCAGGAAATAGTTCTGATCATTATAGTAATTCTGCTTTTGTTCGGAGGTAAAAGGATTCCGGAGCTTGCCAGGGCTTTCGGACGGGCCTCCTATGAGTTCAAAAAAGCCAAAGATGCCATAAAAAAAGAAACTGAAGCCATAGAAGCAGAAGTCAAGGAGAAGCCGGCGGAATTTGACCCTGCGAAAGACCAAAAAAATCCGCAGATTTAATAAAATTCCCGCTGTAAATTTAACTTCCATTATGGACGATAAAGAACAGAGCATTATAGCCCATCTGGAAGAACTGCGACAGGTTCTTATAAAATGCTTTGCCTCAATAGGGCTTATGCTGCCTGTATGCCTGTGGCTTTCGCCAAAATGCCTTGATACCCTGGTAAGATTCCTTATAAGAGGGCAGGATATATCCCTTAATTATTTTTCCCCGATGGGCGTTTTTGTATTGCAGCTTAAACTTGCCCTGCTCATGTCCGTTCTTCTGGCATTTCCGTATATTGCATGGAATATATGGAATTTTATATTGCCTGCGCTTTATGACAGAGAAAGGAAATTCCTAAGCAAAGCCGTTTTTCTTTCCAGCACGCTATTCATAGGCGGAGTTATTTTCTGCGGCCTGATAATATTGCCGCTCATAATCAGCTTCGGGCTAGGTTTTTCAAGCGAAACCGTAAAGCCTGTTTTTGAAATAAACAATGTAGTAAGCCTTGCCCTATGGCTTTCATTCGTATTTGGAATAATGTTTCAAGTACCGCTGATAACAAACATGCTGATAAAATGGGGCATCGCCGATCGTAAGAGCATAAGCTCCAAGCGCCCTTATGTCATAGTGGGGCTGCTCATTGCGGCTGCTATTCTTACCCCCCCAGACATAATAAGCCAGCTCCTGCTTTTTATGCCAGCATACTTTCTTTTTGAGTTAGGCTTGCTGCTCTCTAAAAAAGAATAATTATCCCCCGGCCTAACCGAGAGTTTTCGTACAACAAAAAAACAGCCTTCCGTAAAAGAAAGCTGTTTTTTATATTTATTTCAATGAATGTCAGCTTAAATCATCGGCTGCTTTGTCAGCAGCGCCGGCAGGCTGGACATTATGTTTATCCGCAACATGATTTTCCTGCAAAACGGCTTTTTTCTCTTCTTCATTAAAAGCCCTCTTGGCATTTTTATATTCAGCTTCCGCGCGGCCCAAGCCTCTTGCTATTTCAGGTATCTTTTTTGCCCCGAAAAGCAGAATAACGGCTATAATTATTAAAAACAATTCAGTAGTTCCTATCATCAGAAGCTCCCAAGCATTATTGCTTTTATTCTTGCCATGCGGCTAATAAAACACAAATACTTTCAGTTCAGAAAGGGCTTATGAACATAAAAGCCGTAGGCGGAACAAGCTGATAAAGATTTATCGCAGCGCCCAATGAAAGGAATGGGCCGAAAGCCATGGCAGAGCCTCTGCCAGCCTTTTTAATAAGAATAAGAGTTATGCCATATACCGTGCCGAAAAATGCCGCAATCATAATTGAAGTAAGCACACCTCGCCAGCCGCACAAAGCCCCTATAGCGCCCATTAAGATTATATCCCCTTCGCCTACAGCATCTTTTTTATAGATCATCTTGCCTATTATAGCTATGCTCCAAATTATGCCTGCCCCAGTCATTATGCCTAAGCCGCTCTGTCCCAGGCAGCCGGCCCAGCTTTCCGCATAAGGCTGAAAACATGGATTGAACGGGGAACCCAAAATGCCCAAAGCCACAAGTATTATAGAAAAGAGGTCTGAAATCATCATTGTCTTGAAGTCAATAACGCTCATAACAATCATGGTATAAACAGCCGGAAGAGCAATCAGCAGCCAAGGCCAATAATGGCTCCAATGCGCATAAAAAAGCATGGTTACAACACCTGTAAGCAGCTCAATTATGGGATACTGCATTGATATAGGCTGCTTACAGCTTCTGCATTTGCCTCCAAGGACAAGCCAGCTTATGACAGGTATATTGTCATACCATTTAATATTTGTTTTGCATTTCGGACAATGCGATGCTGGAAACACTATTGACTCATCATTCGGAAGGCGGAATATGCACACATTAAGAAAACTGCCTATTATAAGCCCTAAGCCAAAAAAGAAAAGAATGCCTATCATAAAAATCTCCAAAATTATAACATTACATTAAAAACTGCCATGCGGCACAGGCAATTAAAGCTCATTCCATGCTATAGCGCCCATAGATTCCTTATGGGTGCAGTTAACAATAACCGTGCCCCATTTTGCAGAATCAGCCTTATCATTATAATAAATCCAGCCTCCTTCATCTGTTACATCGCTTTGAAGCAGTACAGCATTGCTGTCTTTATGTTCTGTCCCCGGTATCTGAGTTATCGGGATTTCAGGAATGTATTTTCCATCTTTGGCAAGGCTATCCAAATTATCAGAAGGATAGGCATTATGCTCCGAAAAATAAACTTGAAGCGCGCTGCGAAGGCTTGCAAGGCCGGCCTTAGTGTTTGCTTCTTTGGAGCGCACTATAAGATCCTGGAATTTCGGAATCGTTATGCCGGTAAGAACAGCCGTTATGAGAACAAGAACAAGCAGTTCCCACCATGTGAAGCCGCATCTGCAAGTCATAAATAAATCTCCATAAATAAGGCCTTGAAACTTAATAATATAAATATAGTTTATTAAGGCGGCAGCGGTCAATCACTAATGGCAAAATTCAAATTTTCATAATTTTTATTCATTATTTTTTTGCCTGCTGTCAGCGACAAAAAAAGCCTTAATTTGCTCTTATGAAAAAGGATATTCATCTTATTGAGCATGATTAGAATTATATATAATATATATGTCCTAAAAAGAAGACAAGGAGATTATCAGTGAAGAAGTTTATTGCGTTTTTTTTCTTTTTCCTGCTCATCGCTGCCCCGGCGAAAGCGGGTTATTATGACAATTTTAAATTTGCGGCTAAAGAAAACATAAAGCCTTTTGCTAGAGATTTAGGCAGCCTGCTAGGAACCGGCACAGCGAACACGGCCCGGTCATTAGGTTTTTCAGGTTTTGACCTCGGACTGCATGCCGGAGCAATGCTTAAGCCATCAAAGGAAAACGCCGTTCTAGATAAAGACAAAGCAATAGGGCTTGGCCTGGTACAGCTAGAAATAGGAATGCCATACCGCATTGACGGTTTCATACGCGGGAATGAATACGAGGGAATTGCTGCCGTAGGCGGCGGTTTACGCTATGGCCTTTGGAATGTTTCTGATGAAAATTATAAGGTGAATGCCGCAATAGTAGGCATGTGCAATATGGTAAGCGCAAAAAGTTTTTATGCTGTGCATTGGAATGCCACTTTAGTATTATCAATGAACCTGCCAGTGCTTTCCCCATATATATCAGGCGGCGTAGATTCCACATATCTTGTCGCACAAGCAATGGAAGATGCATCCCTTTCAGATAGCAGCGTAAGAACCGCAATGCCAAGATATGCGGCAGGGCTTCGCGCGAAATTCGGGCTTCTCTACCTTTCAGGTGAAGCAGCATACACTCATGGAGAAATGGTGCTTGGCGCTGGTGCCGGAGTAAGGTTCTGACAGTACAAACATTTACCGGCTGCCAGTAATGCATGCAGCAATAGAAAACCGCTTTTTTAAAGCGGTTTTTTATTTTCAAAAGGCTCTTTAAAATAAAAGCATCGCTACGGCATGCTTTATAAATGCAATGAATTTCGCCATGCCTAACTTGTTTCAAGAGCTTATTAAACAATAAAATCTGCTGAAATAAATTCAGCATTATGAGATTGATTATAAAATCAATACTTCTCTTATGTTATACAGATATACAGGGCGTTCAAAAAAAGAGGGCTTTACCTCACTTAAAAGCCATTCGCTAAAAATATTCAAAAAGGCATGAAGCAAAAAATTATTTAATACCTGATTTTTAGCAAATATTTTATGATTGTCAATAGCTAGCCTTTATATTTAGTACTGAAATCCCTGCGCATTTCGCGGTCAATATCACGTTTCTTTATAGTTTCCTTTTTATCGGCAGCTTTCTTTCCCCTGCCGAGACCTATAAGGACTTTTGCCCAGCCACGCTTGAAATAAACCTCCAAAGCGACAAGCGCCATGCCCTTAATTTCAACGGCTCTGGAAAGACGGCGTATTTCAGTTTTTTTCAGCAGAAGCTTGCGCGTGCGTACAGGGTCAAGCTGGGTAAGGGTATTAAAGGCATAAGGAGAAATCTGCATTCCATAAAGATAAACGCCGCGTGGCTCCACTCTGGCAAATGCGGAAGTAATAACGCAGTGTTTAAGCCTTAGTGATTTGACTTCAGGGCCTTCAAGAGCCAGTCCCGCTTCTATGGTGTCTTCAATGAGATAATCATGCCGTGCCTTGCGGTTTGTGGCTATCTGCTCGAAATTTTTGTCTTTTTCATCACTTTTTTTTGCCTTTTTCATTGTAATTATTTTACAAAATATTGTATGATATAAGCATACCGGATTGGAGAGATGGCCGAGCGGTTGAAGGCGCAGACCTGGAAAGTCTGTATACTCGAAAGGGTATCAAGGGTTCGAATCCCTTTCTCTCCGCCACCGTCTGTATATTGAAATACCGTCGCAAAATGTCATAAAAAGCATTGTTCCGACGGTATTTTTATTTTATTTTTCCGCTTAATGCGCCTTAAATCGTCTTAATGCGTACAAAAACGGTAAAAAAATACTACCGAAATACTACCGCATAACACCATATATTTTTAATACTTTCCGAAGGCCTTTTTTATTTTCGGCAGTAGGTTTTCAGCTACAAAAAGATACAAAAAGTTACAAACGGCTACATTCCCGCCGTGCGTATTTCCGTTTTTTTTGATATTTTTGGATGGAAAATGTTGGAAACTGATGCCTTTATGTCGGGCATTTACCATAAAATTATTATTAGGAAATATTGACAGGTAATAATATTTTTATTACAATTTTATCATGAAAGAAATAATCTACAGCGACAGAGCGCAGAAGTTTCTTACAAAAATTGACAGAGAAGATTCTAAAAGGATAAGGAGCAAAATAAAACAATACGCAGCCAATCCTGAAGAACTTAAAAACAAGGTAACAAAACTTGTAGGCTTTCCGCTGTACAGGCTCAGGGTAGGAGATTACAGGGTCATATTCAGCGAAACGGGCGAAGTGATTCTTATTGAGAAGATAGGCAACCGCAGGAACGTTTACAAAGGAGATTTGATATGACAGAACAAATTATAACAATACAGGGCGTAAAGTATGCCCTTCTTCCTTTGAAAATGCTGGAACAGCTAAGGAGCAAACTTGAAGAGTTTCAGGATATTGCTGATGTCATGGAAATAAAGGAACGAATATCAAGAGGGGAGGGCGAATATTTTCCTTCTTACATTCTGGACGAAATACTTGACAATGGCAAGAACCCTGTAAAAATATACCGGGAATACCGTAAGATGACACAGGAGGAACTTGCCAAAAAGTCCGGGGTAAGCGTGCACATGATACGCAAGATAGAGAACGGTGAAAGCGAGGGCAGTATAAGCACCATAAAGGCCATTGCCAGGGCGCTGGATCTTGATATAGATATGCTCATATAAGCTGCTATGCATATTTTCACAAGACATATAGGAACAGTCAAAAAGCCCCGGAGCAGAATCCGGGGCTTTTTCAATTCCTGCCGAATGCCTTTTTTACGCTGCGTTCTGCGAAAAAAAGAATTGCGGAAAAAGTCTCCTCATATTTTACTACAATCTTTATAAGAAGAGTATTGAATTTATAATTTTCCCGCCATGCCGAATTTATTTCAGCATCTCTACGGATTAAAGAGGTCCTGAAACAAATTCAGTACTACGAAGTAATATTTGCGTCCTTTATAACTGCATTGGCCTAACCCCGCAAATTCCTGGGGAACAAACGCAATGACATTTCACGGCATTTCAGAGACCGTATAATACGCATTTATGCAGATTTTGAGGAAACGGAAGAAAGCAAAATTTTTGACAATATGGACTTTCAGGGAGCAATGACAGATGTGTTCAATGGATAAGACAGAAAACAAAGGCGAAATTGTAATTTATACAAGCAAGGACGGAAAAGTCAGGCTTGATGTCCGTCTTGAAAATGACACAATCTGGCTTACTCAGGACATGATTGTAAGATTATTTGAAAGCAGCAAGGCAAATGTTTCTGAACATATAAAGCATATTTTTGAAGAAGAAGAACTGGAACAAAGTTCAACTGTTCGGAAATTCCGAACAGTTCGCAAGGAAGGGAACAGACAGGTTTCCAGGGAACTGGAATTTTATAATTTAGACCTGATTCTATCTGTGGGCTATAGAATAAAATCAAAAACAGCTACGCAGTTCAGGAAATGGGCTACTTCAGTATTAAAGGATTATATAACAAAAGGCTATGCGGTAAACGAAGCAAGGTTAAAGGAACAGCAAAAGCAGATTTTAGCTCTGAAAAAGGCAATTTCACTGGTTGAACGCAGTTTGGTCAATCAGGCAGGCACTCTGGAAGAGGCACAAAACATAGCAAAACTGCTTGAAGGTTTTTCCGCTGGGCTTGACCTTCTTGACGATTACGACCATAAGATGCTTGACAAAAAAGGCCTTACGCAAAAAGAAGTTGCAGTAATAGATGAAAAGGAATTTCTATCTGTGATAGATCAGATGAAATCAGAATTCGCTTCCGACGTTTTCGCAATGCCAAAGGACAACAGTTTTTCAAGTTCGGTAAGGCAGATTTATCAGAGTTTCGGCGGACAGGAATTATATCCGTCGCTTGAAGAAAAAGCCGCAATGCTACTATACATGATAGTTAAAAATCACAGTTTCGCAGACGGCAACAAACGAATAGGGGCAAGCTGTTTTCTGTATTTTCTGGACAAAAACGGCATTTTATACAGAGACGGAAGCCCTGTCATAGATAGCAAGACGCTGTTTGCCATAACCCTTTTGATAGCGGAATCAAAGCCGGAGGAAATGGAAACAATGCGGCAGATTGCTTTGAGCGTTCTGAACAGGAAAAACAGATAGCACTATAAAAGATACAGATAGCCCTTGTAGCCTATGGCGCTGCGCAGTGTCCTTGTTATCCGTTCCTTCGTCTCCGGGTCAATCTTGCGCTTCTGCAGTTCCTTCATCAGCGAGCCTATCACGCTGTTAATCTTGCTTATAGCATACCTGTTGTCCCCGGTCTTCCTGAACGCCCACGCATAGTCCTCCCTGCGGAACTCTCCGGCAGTTCCTTTTATAGCAGGCAAAGACGGCTGTTCCCCGCCCGCGGCAGGCTGATAAAGTGTCTGACCGTTGTCTCTTTTCTCTGCCTGTGAGATTTGGTATTCCTTGGCCTGGTCGTATTCGTCTTTACTGAAATGTCTTTCCGGCACTTCATTGTCGTTAAGCACCATAAAGGCGACCTGTGCCTCGCCATGCGTTTTTACAAAATTGTCTGCGTATTCCTTGCCTTTGCTTTCTGCCAGTACCTCATAATTGAAGTCCAGTATTGAGGCCGCTTTAAATCCGAGTGTCTTTTCATAGATTATTTTCAATGGCTGTGCCTTGGAAATAAAGCAGTCTAATTTATTTGCACCTTGCTCTTTGATGAAGCTCTTTATGGCGTGTAAGAAACCTTTTTTATCAGTAGGATTAAGTGAAAATACGCTTACAAGGTTTCCGTCCGGCTCTATGGCAAAGCCTGCCAAACCGTCGCTTGTTATAAAGCATTTGCAGTTTGAATAATCGTCGTGAAGATCTACAAGGTTTCAATTCTGTAAGTAATTACGGTTTATTTCAAATATGTCGTGAAATAATGATGGTATGACTGTCTGAATATTGAAAACAGTATTGTTTTTCTTTGATTCTACGCTCCAGCTGCCCAGGCTGCCGGAAGAATTTCGGGAGAGAAGTCCTTCATATACTGCTCCCAGGCTTCTTTTGGCATCGTCATAACGCGGATCATTTCCTGATCTGTGATATTTGGATACATCTTCTTTAGAGAGATTTCTACTTTCTTCTTGTACTCTTCTAAAGTCATCTGTGGGTTCGTAGCTTTCTGTTCCATTTCCTTTGCCCTCATTCTCATTATAGCTATTTTTCGCAGACTGGTACAGCGTTTGACCGCTGTCGGTATTATTTGATATACTATTTTTAGGGCTGACGTGATGCGTCGATCTCTGGCTTAAGTGTCGGAGGGCAGCGTCGGCTCTATTTATTTCTATATTGTAAAGATTAAGGATTCTTGCGTCTTGTCCCTTTTTTTGTTCTGCTGAAATTCTTATAGCATAGTTTTCTTCAATACTATTACCTTCATCATTTCTTATTATTATTTTAAATTTTCCTGTAAAGTGAACATATAATTCAACCTTTCTTTTATGCTCTTTAGTTCTTTCACTTGTGTTATGAGGTTTATTCTTGCTTTCATTTTCGTCATTTATTTTTATAGTATTAGGGATTATATTTTCTAAATTTAGTATTATAATTTTGTGTAATTTAGCCCTCTTTCCGCTTAAAGGAATATTAGGTTTTATTATATGTTTTTTGTTTTCACCGACAACCACTTTGATTTTTAACGGTGATGTTCCAGTTTTAATAGGGTGTTTTTTAGTCTTTTTCATTAAAGACATTAAATATTGGTTAGCAAGTTTTTCTAATATACTAATATCTTCCGTTATATACTTGTTAAAATCAGCAGATAAATCTACTATTTTTCCTTTCTGATACAGCCTTGTTCCCTGCTCCGTGGTCTCCCATTTGAGGGTGCTGAAAACCTTGTCAAACGCATTGAATATGGCCTGCCTCTCACGCCCCACCGGGTAAGGGTATGCGTACGGGTCTCCGGCCTCTCCCTGCTTCGCCTCCGGGTTTATGCGCTCCGCAACCGCACGGCGTACATTGAAAGTCTTACCGCCTTCCGGCCTTGTCAGGAACGTATTCCGCCCGCCCCTTTCAAGCAGCCTGTTATAAATATAGCTCGCGAACGCTGCCTCTTCCATTACCTCCGAAGGCTCATCCTTTTCCTTTGTGTCCTCAGTGGTTTTGCCTATCGCAGTGCTGTAATCAGAGGCAAAGCGGCTGTATTCCCAGCCGAAGTCCGTTTTGTTATACTCTACCTCCCAGTTATGCGCCTCTATCAGCCTGTTTATAAGCCTTGCGCCCTTTTCACCTGCCTTCTTTGTCGCCTCATCAATTATCCAGTTGTCAACCCCGTAAGGCCTCGGTTCCGGCTCAAAAACCGGGTCTTCAAACGGCTCCGGATACGCATCTATATATTCATCTGTTGACGTTACCATGTCAGCAAGGCCGTACAGCGCAAACGCTTCATCAGAATTGTCTATAGCGTCCATTGCCGCTTTCTCTGCCGCCTTAATCTCTTTCAGCCCGGCCTCATACTCCTTTCTGGCCTCTTCAGCAGTCCGCTTCCTTGAATGAATGGCCTTTTCAAGTTCCCTGAAAGCCCCCGCCATTTCCG
>JAILAB010000047.1 GCA_024681855.1 Elusimicrobiales bacterium | reverse complement strand
AAAATGCCTTTGCTTCCCATAATGGCAGGGTAATTGATGAAGCGGATCCGTGGCAGTTCAAGAACTTCCTCATTGAGGAAGGGGAATAAAGCCCTGTATCGCAATAATAAAAAGCCCTGCTGGCAACAGCAGGGCTTTTTTATTTCATAATAGGCTGTTGCCGCCATTAAGCATTGCTTAGTTTTGGCAGGGCCTTTATTATTTTTATTGTTTCCATGCTTACGGTTATGGCGGACAGTATAAGGCGCAGCGCATACTGGGGGTCATTGTGTTCCTGCAGCCAAAGGTTTGGGTCGTTTACTATGCCGCTGTCCTTGTCTGTTTTTACCTGGTAGCGGTCAATTATCCATTCTATCGGGCTTCTGCCGTTTATTATGTCTTCATAACATTCAGGCGGTATGTTCTCTATTGCTATATGGCTGTTGTAATGCAGAACGGTTTTGTCCGGCTGGCCGTCCTTTTTGCCAAAGCGCATTTTTTCTATGCGGAAATTGCCGGATTCCGCGCCGCATACTTTTACGCCGGGCCATGCAGGGGCCTTCTCATAATTTATATGCAGTATGGCAAGCTCGCGCCCGGCCTGGGCAAATTCGCCAAAATCGCAGGGGTCGCTTACAAGCGGTATTCTCGGGAGCATTTTTTTTAGGTCGGCGGAGAATTTCTGCCTGTATTCGGGGCTGTGCAGCAGGCCGTAAACATAGTAGAAAATGTCTTCCTTTGTGGTTTTCGGGCCGTATTTTATGCGGCATTCCTGCAGAATAAAGTCCGTAATTCCGTCATGCCGCACATAGCCGCCGCCATCATTGCCGCCGAAAAGCTCGTTCTGATAATTTTCTTCCTTTGTGTAATAATACAGTGGAAAGCATTGGCAAGCCGCAATAAAACCTCTGTCGGTTATATGGTTTGTAATAAGGACAGAAAAAGGTCTGTTATTTCCAGGACCAGGAATTATAAGACATAAGTTATTTAAATTTTCATTAGGAAAAATAGAATTATTTAACCCAGGTCTTTCTATAAGTTCTCTGTTATAATAACAATACTGTTTACAAAAAGGTCTGTATTCACTCATTATTATATCGTCTTCATATCTTATATTCTGTTGGAAGTAAGATAATTTTTGAGATTTACAGTCCAAATTACTTTCCCTGAAGTTAAATCTACAAAATCTTCAGCTTTTAATTTTGGATCTATTTTATGAGCCGTGTAGTATTTTTCTCTTTGTTCGTTATAAAAATTTATAGTTTTTCTAACATTTGATTCAACTTGTTTTTTTGAAAAATTATAAACAAACGCATCTCTGCTGCTGCAAACTCCAACGACATTAAGCGAAAATAGGCTTTTTGATGTTTTGTTGAATTTTTTGTCAGGCTCTAAAGGGATAAAACTTTCAAAAACTGTGCTTCTTTGCGTAAGCCAGTCGCCGTGGGAATCAGGGGTTATATTCTTAAAGGGCAGGCTGAATATGCTGCCGTATTTGCTGCAAAGGGCCAGTTTTTCCTCACGGCTTAAATAGTCCGGCACCTGATAATACTGAATTTCTGCCTTGTATGCATAATTTTTTGTGCCGTTTTCGTTTATGGTAATTTCCGCGGCCTTTTTAGGATTCTTTACAAGAACAGTTATCGCAATGGGCGTTCTGCTGCCTAAACCGAATACATTTCCTGCTTCTTTTCGTCTTAATTCTCCCTGTGTCCGGCAATTTCCTCTTAAATTGAAAACATAAATGCCGCTGAATTCCTTTTCCAGGCATTTGCGGAATCCGTTTAATGCGTTTCCATCAAGCCAGCTTCCATTGGAAACAAAGGCAATTATTCCGCCTTTTTCATTGTCTAATCTGTCAGAAGACCAGCGGAATGCCTTTATGTAGCTGTCATAAAGGGAATTTTTTAATATTGCTGTTGTTTCTGCCGCATAAGTTTCTTCAATCCTTGCGTCCAAATGCTCATATTTCTGATTCTGGGCATTGTCATTCGCGCTTTTCTGCCCGACTGAATAAGGAGGATTGCCTATTATTACCCTTACAGGTAGATTCTTCTGCCTTTTTACCCTCTCGCTGTTTTTTGGCAGACATTCGTCAAACTGGTCGCTGCCCTCGCCAAGCTGGAAGGTGTCAGTAAGGCATATTCCGCCAAAAGGCTTGTAAGCCTTATCCTCGCCCATTACGGAATGATATGTGTTCTCTATGTTCACCGAGGCTATGTAATATGCAAGCAGCACAATTTCGTTTGCGTGCAGCTCGCTTTCATACTTGCGGCCCAGTGCCTGCGGATTTATAAGGCCTGTCTGTATAAGCCTT
>JAILAB010000032.1 GCA_024681855.1 Elusimicrobiales bacterium | reverse complement strand
TTTTTACAGCTTATTCTTCAGGAGAAAGCTCATGCAGCTGTATGTCTTTAAATGTTTCGCTGAAATACCTCATGGCCCATTTAGACGGAAAGAATATTACGGGGTTGCCTGCTCCGTCGCTTCCCAGCTTGACATTTGACCCTAAGTGAGCATCAGGGCCGCTAATGCTTTCCTTGTCAGCCGGGCTTATCCATCGCACGAATTGCCATGGGCATGTTTCCAGCTTTGTTTCAATGCCATATTCAGATTCCAGCCTGTATTGCGTAACTTCAAACTGTAGTGGCCCGACTGCCCCGAGCAGAGGGGAAGATGTCTGTGATTCATGGTCTATGTAAAACTGCTGGACTATTCCTTCCAGGATAAGCTGGCTAAGGCCATCCCTAAAAGGCTTAAATTTAGACGGGGACGGATTATACAGATAAGTAAAACATTCCGGCGGGAAGCGGGGGATTTCGTGATAAACTATTTCCGGATTTTCAGTTAAGGTGTCTCCTATTTTGAAGTCCTGGTGCCCAACAATGCCTATGATATCCCCGGGATAGGCAGTGTCCATTGTTTCCCTTTCTTGTCCGAAAAGCTTATTTGAATTTGAGAGGCGTATTTTTTTGTCTGTGCCTGGCATGCTTACAGTCATGTCTCTGGTAAATTTGCCTGAGCATACGCGGACAAAAGCTGCCTTGTCCCTATGCCTTGGATTCATATTCCCCTGTATTTTAAATATAAATCCGCTGAAAAACGGAGATTCGGTAGGCACAAGCTTGCCATTGCTCATCCTTGGTGCGGGAGGAACGGAACGGCTTATAAAACCGTCTAGCATGAGCTGTATTCCAAAATTGTTTACCGCGCTTCCGAAAAATACCGGGGTTGTTATGCCTTTCAGC
Source organism: Elusimicrobiales bacterium (assembly GCA_024681855.1). Taxonomy (GTDB): domain Bacteria; phylum Elusimicrobiota; class Elusimicrobia; order Elusimicrobiales; family UBA9959; genus CACZRG01. Next base: position 11,970 of record JAILAB010000032.1, on the reverse strand, counting down.
ACTTCTTCCTGAGAATATTCAGTCCCGGCCATATCAAGCATTTCCGCTTCTTCCATGAAATTTTCATAAGAGCGCGCATCCAGTTTTTCTTTTATCAGAGTGTCATTTATGCCAGCTGTTTCTACTGGCGCGCGGTATGCTCCTCCCGGTGTTCTCTCAAAAAAATGAGCTTTTTTGTTTATGCGGTCATATACGCCTTTAAAATCTGGGCCATTGCCCATTGGCCAGTTTATCGGATAAGGCTTAAGCCCAAGCACTTTTTCCAGCTGGTCTATTAATTCCAGCGGTTCCATTGACGGGCGGTCCATCTTGTTCATAAATGTAAAGATAGGAATATGGCGGCGCTTGCACACTTCAAACAGTTTTAGTGTTTGGGCTTCTATGCCCTTGCCTGCGTCTATTACCATAATAGCTGCATCAACCGCTGTAAGCACGCGGTAAGTGTCTTCTGAAAAGTCCTTGTGGCCCGGCGTGTCAAGCAGATTTATTTTATAGCCCTGATAGTCAAACTGCAATACAGTGGAGCTTATGGAAATGCCCCTTTTCTTTTCAAGCTCCATCCAGTCTGAAGCCGTTGCGCGCTGGTTTTTCCTGGCCGTTACGGTGCCGGCTAAATGAAGGGCTCCTCCGTACAGCAGCAGTTTTTCTGTCAGCGTGGTTTTCCCTGCATCAGGGTGGGAAATTATGGCAAAGGTTCTTCTTCTTTCTGTCTCGTTCATCTTTGTATTCCGTTTAAGCCTGCAAATGAGCGCAAGGCGTTCCGCTTCATGGCAAATAAAAAAGGCCATGCGTTTCCATGCTATGCAATGCGGAAAGCAAAATAGCATTGGAATATCTTAAAATACGCAAGCCATATTTATATGTTAGCAAAATTTGATAATATTAAAGAAAAGAAAGACAACTCTATTATAATAAAAGCATTGCTGTTAAGAGGGAATATATGGCATACGATCCTGAAAAAGAACTTAAAAAGGGGGCTAAGCTGAAAGCAGCAGCATTTGATCCCTTTCAAACGCTAAAAGTGATTGATGAGAAAGTTACCGTGGGGGGAAAACCGGGCATAATAGAAATATCCGGCAATGCCGCTGGCAAAACAGATAATTCCCTCGGCGGTACGGCTTCAATCTGGCTGTCAATATTCCGTTTCATGAGGCCGGACGGCACTACGGACCATGTCGCAGGCTGGAACATAATGGTTCCGCTTGCCAAGGGGCAGACCCCGGAACAGACTGCCAATGCCTTTGCCATGTACATTAATCTTGCCCAGTCAAGGCCATACATAGCTCAGGCAGATGGCGGCAGGCTTATGATTTATTATCATGAGAAAATAAGCCCAGAGGAAAAAGCCGCTAATGCGGATTCAGATACAGAATACTGATTTGATTATATGCATATAGCAAGAAGCATTATGCGGTACTTGCTTTAAATTATTCTTTAAAATACACAAGGCTGTCTGCAAGGTAACGATTAAATTTAAAGCCCTTTTCTTCTAATTTTTTTAGCATTGTCTCATCGGCATTAAAACCGCCATGCCCATCAGCAACACAGTACATGAACACATCTTTGCTTGCAAAATCAATATTGTTTAATGAATTGATTTGGTTAATGAGAACGGCTTCTTTATTTCCGAGTATATAGTTTAGGTAAAAAACCGTTAATTCTAACATTTTTCTTTCATTTTCAATTGGCTGATACCAGTATATCTTGCCTCCATTGGCATAATGTCCTGCAATCAGCCTTAATCCCGGCATTGTATTCTCTCTGTCATGAATTGTTATTTTAGCTAGGGCAGATACTTTTGGAAATTCAAAGAATGGAAGCATTGCGAGCAGAAAAATAAACAAATATGCTGCCTTATGAAAAAAACTTTTTGGTTGCATATAAGCGCTTTCATAGTGCCTGGCAATAAAATATGATAAAGGCACTATCCCCGCAATTACCGAAGGAAAATAATAGTAATAATCATTAAAGCCCAAAATGATGTATTCCATTGAATATACTGCGGAAGCAGCAAGAAGGGGATCAAATATTGGCACAGGTTTTGATTTAAAGAATGCCATTCCAGCAATTCTTGCAAGAATTATCAGAAGAAAAAAATAATATATTTTGATATTTGAAAACAGGCTTGCCGCAATGCTGGCTGTTCCTAATGAATAATCTGGCCTGTAAATTTGCCCGCTGCCAGGAGCAAAAGCAAAATGAAAGTAAAAAGCTAAAAAAATAATGCCATTAACTAAAAGCATTATGTTTGCTTTTTTTTGAGCGCAAGACATTTTTTTATAGAACAGGCAGATTGAAACAAATGCAAATGTAAAATAGAAGGCAAAGACTGTTTCTTTTAAATAGGTGCTTAGAAAAGCGCATAATAGGGCAGCAATATGCCAGCGGTTAAAGCCCTGTTCCTTTGTTTCAGATTCTGACGCTCTAATAAAAAAATAAATGAAAGCTATGAAAAGAAGGCTTATCATCCTTTCCGCATAATTGACATTTAAAAATGTCATAAAAAAAGATTTGTTGATTATAAGCAGAAGAGCTGAAAATGCCGCTAATGAAATTGGGAATATTTTGTTTTCTTTAAGAAAAGTTTTTAATGCAAGCAGGAAAAACACATACATTGCGACAAATGATGCTGCAACATATATATAATGGGCCATGGGGGAACATCCCGTTTCTCCCGGCAAAAGCAGCAGCAGATTGAAATCAAGCCCGGCTAATGGGAAAAAACGGGAATTTCCGATATTAACCGGATTTAATATAGGGGCAGGCTTGTTCTGCGCTGTTGTTTTTAAGAACAGATAATTATCCCCCATGAGCCAGTCTGCTTTATAAACTATCAATGATATGGCAAAAACTGCGAGAAATATTAATATATAAGGAGCTATTCTGTTTTCAAGCAGATTTATAAAAGAAAAAAATTTTTCCTTTAGCGGCATATTTGTTTAAGCGCATGTTTTGTTTTTTTATAGTCAGCAGAAATTTATCACATTGCGGCATACACGGGCAGTCAAGCATTATTTTATCCGAGTATTTTTTTTAGGAATCCGCCAGCCTCTGCTATTTTTTCTTCTGCCTCTGCCTTGCTTATTTTCAGCCTGGCCATAACTATTGCGGTTTTAACGTCATTGCCTGTTTTTTTCAGAAGTTCCTTTGCCTCTTCATGAGAAACCTGCCCGACAGTCGCTGTTATCCTTTCGGCCCGCATTTCCAGCTTTCGCGAAGTGGTTTTAACGTCAACCATCCAATTTCTATAAACTTTTCCTGAAATTACCATAGAGGAAGTGGACAGCATGTTAAGGGCCAGTTTAGTGGCTGTGCCTGATTTCATTCTTGTAGAGCCCGACACTGGTTCCGGGCCTACATCTATGGCTATTATTATTTTGGCTTCCTTAGCTTTTTCTTTCGGATTGCAGGTTAGCAGCACAGTAGTAGCGCCTTTTTTCAGTCCGGCGGATAAGCCGCCTTTCACATAAGGCGTTATGCCGCTTGCGGCAATGCCTATTACTGTGTCTCCTTTTTGCGCAAGGGAGGATATTTCTTTTTCTCCGTCTTCAAAAACATCTTCCGCGCCTTCCTTTGAGAGAAAAACAGCTTCATGACCTCCTGCCATGAGCGCAGTGAATATGCCAGGCTCTACCCCGTATGTGGGAGGAATTTCCGCAGCCTCCAGAACGCCAAGGCGTCCGCTTGTTCCTGCTCCGATGAAATATATTTTCTTCCCGGCAAGGTATGATTTTGAAATCTCTTCCGCCGCTTTTTTTATTTGCGGTATGGCTTTCCCGACTGCTGCCGGGACAAGCGCATCTTCTCTGTTTAACATGTCCAGAACTTCATGAAGCGGCACTCTGTCTAAGTCCATTGTCCTGGGATTGGTCTGTTCCGTAGGCAGTTTTGAGTATTTTTCAGACAATGATTCTTTTTCCATAAAAATTAATCCTCTGTTATTATCTCCGCATTCAGTTCTCCTTCTTCTCCTTCAAGGAGAGTTACTGGAGGCAGTTTAGGATTGTCCAGCCATGCAAGTATTTTCTTAATGTTGTATTTAGTAATAATTTCTTGTCCAAGCCCGGAATATTCAAGCATTATTGTCACATTTCCTATCCCGCATGCAGTTCTGGCCAGATCGTTTAAAAGTATAAGTTCCTTATATTGTCTTTCCCTGTCAGTTCCGCCTATAAGCAGCAGAGGCCTTTTCCCGTATGCCATTCTAAGAGGATTTACTGTAAGAACATCATTGGCGTTTAGTGCCGGAGATATTGCTATTGCCATTGCAATATCTGGGTGTATGGCAGCTGTTTTTATAGCCAGATTTGCTCCAAGTATTGAGCCTGCAAGCACTATGCTGTTTTCAGAAATTCCTTTTGTGCCAAGCCATGCTATTGCGGCCTCAACGTCGCGCACCATTTGGTTATATTCATTGTTTGCGCCAGAAATTGCAAAACGTTTCCATTTCTTTTCAGATCCCAGCGGATCAGTTATGCTCCGCCCGTGCCCGCGCAAGTCTAATGCTAGATAGCCTATGCCTGCCTCGCGAAGATATGGGAACCAAAGACTCCATTCATTTGAGTTTTTTTTCTGGGCATGGATCATTACTATTGTCCAAGTGCTTTTTGTTGGAGGATAATACCGTGCCTTTATAGACCATTCGTCGTCAGTAGTAAACTCTATAAGTTCATCCTGCGCAGCTTTTTTTATTGTGCCTGAAGCTGGCCCCTGGCTGCTTGCGCTGGCTTTTGGCGAAGATGAAGCGCTTGCCTGGTTTTTTGCAGGCTCAGCCATGGCAGGCAAATTTTTTTGTGTCAAAGGCTGCTGCGCCGCGGCATGAGCCGGGAAAAAAAAGAAAAAAACAGTTGCCAGAATAAAAACTTGCATCAGCGGCCTATTATTTCTTCAGGCTTGAACCATACTGATATTTCTCTTTCGCCTTCTTCCGGCGTGCCTGAAGCATGTATAACATTCTCAAATACATTATTTGTTGTTATTCTTCCAAAGCTGCCCCTTATTGTTCCTCCGGCAGCTTTTTCCGGATTTGTGTCGCCTACCGCGGCGCGTATGGCTTTCACGGCATTCTCTCCCTGATATACCAGGGCAATTACTCTTTTGTGAGAAACATTATGCAACTCTCCTTTTATAAAGGATATGAGCGCTTCAAAATTTTTTGGATCAGCAAAGTAGCCTTTGCCTTCTAGAAGCGCATAATGTTTTCTTGCAAGCTCATCCGTTACGGACACTACTTTTGCTGCAGCCATTTCAAGTCCGGTAGCTTCCAGCCGGTCAATTATGAGCCCTGCGAGGCGGCGCTGCATTCCGTCAGGTTTTATGAGTATAAGCGTTCTTTCAAAGGCCATTTTTAATTCCTCCGGGAATATTTAATTCTCTATATAATTCTACATAATTTCACTCTTATTTATTAGGTTAGATAAAAGCGGCTTAATCTATTTGCTGGCATTGCATATAGTGATTTTTGCTTATACATAATATGATTTCTTAACAACAGGTATATGAAAAAAGTATAATATAAATGTCGGCAAAGCCGGCAAATTTAGCAAGGTTACAATTTGTTAACCGGAGGAAATAAAAACTATGGCAGTAAAAATTGGTATCAATGGTTTCGGACGCATAGGCCGCCTCGTGGCCCGCGCGATTATTGAAAGGAATGACAGTGATTTGGAGCTTGTTGCGGTCAACGATCTGACCGATGCCAAGACAAACGCTCATCTTCTTAAATATGACTCCATCCACGGCCGCCTTGCCGCTGATGTGAAGGTTACAGCGGATGATCAGATTACTGTAAATGGCAAAGCTATAAAGGTTTTCAAGCAGACCGATCCGGCTGCTATTGACTGGAAATCTGTTGGAGTAGACATTGTTGTTGAGTCCACTGGCCTTTTCACGCTGAAGAAAGATGGCGTAAACAAGAAAGGCAAACAGGTTAAAGGCGCAGAGAACCACATTACTCATGGCGGAGCTAAGAAAGTTATTATTTCTGCCCCAGCTACAGGCGAGGACATAACTATCGTCATGGGCGTTAACAATGACAAATATGATCCGAAGAATCACAATGTGGTTTCCAATGCCTCATGCACCACAAACTGCCTTGCCCCTTTCTGCAAGGTTCTGAACGATGTTTTTGGAATTAAGCGTGGCCTTATGACAACTGTGCATGCCTATACTGGCGATCAGAGAATACAGGACACTGCCCATTCCGATCTCCGCAGAGCCCGCGCAGGCGCAATGTCAATGATTCCTACATCTACCGGAGCGGCAAAAGCTATTTCTCTCGTTATCCCTGAACTGAAAGGAAAAATGGACGGCTTCGCAATCCGCGTTCCTACTCCGGATGTGTCAGTGGTTGACCTTACTTGTGAACTTAACAAGAATGTTACTGCCGAAGAAGTTAATGCGGCATTCAAAGCTGCCTCTGAAGGCGAACTGAAGGGCATACTTGGCTACTCTGAAGAACCTCTGGTGAGCATAGATTTCTGCCACGATTCCCGCAGCTCTATTGTTGATGCCAAGAATACAAAGGTGATGGATGGCAATTTTGTAAAAATCCTCTCCTGGTATGACAATGAATGGGCCTATTCAAACCGCGTTGTTGACTTGGCCAAATTCATGGCTTCAAAGGGCCTTTAATCTTAGGCAAAACAAGACGGAGCGGAGCATTCCGCTCCGTCGTTTATTTATACTTTTATAATTTTTTGGAGAGAAAGCAATAACTATGGAAAATAAGCCTGTTCTTAAACTTGCTAGAGTACAAGACATGGATTTGGCAAACAAAACTGTCCTTGTGCGCGTTGATTATAATGTGCCGCTTAAAGAGGGAGTCATAAAAGACGATTCCAGAATACGCGGAACGATGAAGACAGTAAAATACCTGCTTGAAAAAAACTGTAAGGTTGTGCTTATTGCCCATCTAGGCCGCCCGAAGGGCAAGGTTGATCCTAAATATACATTGGAGCCTCTCATAGGCCGTGTTTCCGAGCTCATGGGCGCAAAGACTCATTTTGGAAAAGACTGCGCAGGCCCTGAAGCTGAAAAGGCAGTAGCTGGAGCGAAAAATGGCGAAATAGTTTTGCTTGAAAATCTCCGTTATCATCCTGAGGAAGAAAAAAACGACGAGGCTTTTGCCAGTCAGCTGGCTAAGCTTGGAGAAGTATTTGTGCAGGAAGCTTTTGGAGCGCTGCACCGCGCCCATGCCTCCACTTCGGCAATTACAAAATTTCTTCCCGGCTGCATAGGTTTTTTGGTACAGAAGGAATTGGAATTTTTGGATAAGGCTATGCAGAATCCTGCCCGTCCCTTCTTAGCCATAATCGGCGGCTCAAAGGTTTCTGATAAAATCCAGGTTCTTTACAGCCTGCTTGAAAAAACAGATTCTCTTATCATTGGCGGTGCCATGGCATATACATTCCTGGCTGCGCAGAGCACAAATATCGGCAACTCTCTTTTTGAGGAAGATAAGATTGAGGAAGCCAAGAAAATCATTCTCAAAGCTCATGAGAAAAATGTTGAGCTGCTGCTTCCCGCAGATCACAGAGTGGTAGATGCCATAGAGAATACATCAAGCGTAGAGACTACTTCTTCAATGGCAATACCTGATGGAAAAATTGGCATTGACATCGGCCCTCGCACTGAAGCAGCTTTTGCAGAAAAAATAAAAACTGCTAAGACTATATTCTGGAATGGCCCTGTAGGCATTTTTGAAACTCCTGAATATTCTCATGGCTCGGTAAGCATCGCTGAAGCCGTTGCGCAGGCTACCGCAAAAGGCTCCATTTCCATCATTGGCGGCGGCGACACTGTTTCCGCATTGAAGACAGCCAAAGTTGATAAGTCTGCTGTTTCTCATTGCTCCACAGGCGGCGGTGCAAGCTTGGAATTTATAGAGGGTAAACAGCTTCCCGGCCTTATTGCTTTGTCAAAATAAGATTAATATTGTAGAATATTCATTATCTAGGAGTTTTTTTGAATGTATACACTTGTTCTGACATTACATATATTGCTAGGATTTATCCTTATTATTGCTATAGTCTTTCTCCAGACAAGCAAGGGTTCAGCCTTGTCTATGTTTGGCGGCGGCGGAGATGCTTTGTTTAATGCGGCTAGCGGCACTTCATTTATAAAGAAGTTTACTCTTGGAGCAGCTGCCTGCTTTGCAATAACATCTGTTCTGCTTACGGTTATGGCTTCCAGCAACCGTTTCAAATCCGTAGTTCAGGATTATCCTCTTCAGGTGCCTCAGACAGCAGCTACAGCAAATCCGGGTCAAGCGCAGGAAAAGGCTGCCCAGTCAAAGACAGAAAATCCTGCCCCTGCTAAGAAAGCGCCTGCAAAGAAATCAGCTAAATAATAAGCAAATCTTTAAAGGTAAAAACCGCATTGCCATTTCGGCAATGCGGTTTTTTTATCGCTATAATTTTATAACTGCATTTATTTTATAAAACAATGCCAGGCATTGTAATATTTGATTATTCTGCTCATATATCTGTTGTGTTGCCCCAGCCGTCCGTTTTCATAAATTTATATATACGCTATATTAAAGGAAAGTATTGACACAGTATATTTATAAAGGCCATATTACTTCGTCGTTCTGAACTTGTTTCATAACCTCATTAGCCGCAGAGATGCTGAAACAAGTTCAGCATGACGGGAAAACTATAAAATCAATAATCTTCTTATATATAGCCTTTATATATTTTGCCGCAGATTATAAAATAAAAAAGCTTTCAGTCCATTACCTTGTCTTCAAATGTGCAAAAAATATCCATTATGGCATCAGGCGTTTTTGAAGTGAAAAGCCTCTTTAGCAGTGTTTTATTCATAAGGAGGCCTGAAAGCTCTTTAAGTATGGCCAGCTGAATTGCCGGCTCTTTATATGGAGTGAGAATAAGAAAAACAAGCCTTACATTTTGCTTGCTGTTTGGATTAAAATTGATTCCTCGGCGGCTTTTTCCCACAGCTAAAATAGGCCTGCCTATGTCTGGCAGCCTGGCATGGGGGAAAGCCGTGCGATGTCCTAATGCGGTTGAAAAACTGTTTTCGCGTTTTAGAACAGCTGCTATGGCCGCTTCTTTGTCAAATTTGGGATAGTCCTTATGGAGGCAGTCTATCAGTTCTTTTATGGCAGCATCCCTGTCTGTGGATTTTAAATCAAGCATGCATGCTTCCGGGTGAAAAATAGAGCTAAGAGTTATAACCGGCGGCTTGTCAAACTCATCCCTGATTTCCCCTGTAAGCTCTTCAACTATGTCTTCCATTGAAATTAAGCCGGCAAGCTCTCCGTTGTCTCCGCGCACCAAAGCCAGCTGCAGCCTTTTTTCCTGAAAAACCCTTAAAGCCTTTTCAACAGTCATTGATTCCGGTATTTCATACAGCGGCCTTTTCAGGTCTTCAAACTCAGGCTTATCTGCCGGCGCAAAGGATTCGGCGTCAAGAACTGAAACCAGGTCTTTCAGGTGCACATAATAGTGTTTGGCAGCATTTGGGGCAAGCAGAGGATATCTTGAATATCTGCGCGTCTTAAGCACTTCCCTTGTTTCCTGCCAGGTAGATGCGGGATTCAGAAATGCAATGTTAGGCAGAGTTGTCATTACTTCTTTAACTTCTGTTTCACCGAAATCAAAAAGATGCTCAAACATCATGAGCCTGCCAAGGGAAATTCGCCCGTATTCCTGCGATTCTCCTAATATCATGCGCACTTCTTCATCTGTGTGAACTGTTTCCGCCACGCTCTGCTTAACTTTAAGAAGTTTAAGTATTATGAGAGTGCATTTGTTCAATACCCACATAGGCGGGTAGAAAACGGTATGGAATATTTTAAGAGGCCTGGCGCAGAAAAGCACAGCTTCTTCAGGGATTCTGATAGATATGTTTTTCGGCACCTGTTCGCCGAGCACAACATGGAACATGGTTGTAAAAAGAAATGCCAGTATTATGGAAAAAGTTCTGGATATTGCCGGAGTAAGCGTTACTCCCATAATGGAGAAAATTGGCGCTGTGAGATGCGCAACAAGCGGTTCGCCTACCCATCCTAATCCAAGGCTGGCAATTGTTATTCCCAGCTGCGCTGTAGCCAGATAAGCTTCAAGGTCTTTCACTATTCCCCTGGCAATGCCTGCAGTTTTATTGCCGTTATTTTCAAGCTCTTTTAGGCGCGTATCGCGTATTTTTACTATTGCGAACTCAGAAAGAACAAAGAAAGCATTAAGCGCCAGGAAAAAAAGCGCCAGCAGTATATATAAAATTGTAGACATTTATTATATTTTATCATAATCGCTTTATCTTACTCAAATTAAGGCATTAATGCGCAAATTAACATTGCAAGCGCAAAGGAGCAATATATTGAATTAAAGAATGCTGTTCACGCTGGGCTGGAGCTTAAATTTGAGCAAAGTTTTAGTACTCTTATGTCATCAGTTTGAAGAGAAATTAAAATATTTTATTTTGTCATATTCTGTGTTTTTAAGAAATCATCGCAATTGTAAAAACACAATGAAATTTCATAAACTAAATAATAGACTAAGGAGGATTTTATGCGAAAATTATTTTTAGCGGCATTGCTGTCAATTCCGCTTGCGGCTTATGCAGCCGGGGATTCAGCCAAAGCGGCAGGCAATAATGGCGAGACGGCCGCCGCAAAGCCAGCTGCCCCTGAGCTTACAAAAGAGGAAAAAGAGTTAAAAGAAATTAAGAACAGGCTTGATAAAATATCATACAATAACAAAATTTATGATGAGAATCTAAAAGACCAGATGAAAGCAGACAATGAAAAGCTGCTCAAGCTCATCACTGAAAATAAGCTTGTTTCTGAAGCTCAAAAGAAAGAGCTGGCAGAGCTTACTGCTAAAATAGCTAAGCTGAAAGCCGAGCATGACCTTGCTTCAGAGGAAATAAGGGCAAAGACTTTGAAGCTTACTGAAGAAAAAAATGAGATAGACATGGCCATAAAGCGCATGGACTATGAAGAAAAAAAAGCCAGGCATGAAAATGAAATGCTGAAGGCCGCATCTGAAAAACTCAAAATAGAGCTTGAAATGCGCGGCAGCAAAGAGGACTGGAAGAAAGAGGCTAACACGGAGCCATTGTACCTTTCCGACCCTTTTGACGCCAAAACTGGCACGCTTACGATAAGCGACCGCAGAATACCTATGAACGGCATAGTAATGAATGCCACAGCCGATTATGTGAATGAGAGGATTGAATATTTCAATAATGTTTCCACTGCCCCTATTTTTATCGTTATAGACACAAACTATGGCGGATCAGTGCGCGCAGGCTACCGTATACTTAAGGCAATGGAGTCAAGCCGTTCTCCGGTTTATGTAGTGGTAAAATCTTTTGCCGCAAGCATGGCCGCCGTAATAACCACCATGGCGCCGAAGTCTTTTATTTATGAGCATGCGATGATTCTTCATCATCAGATGAGCAGCGGAACCCGCGGAAACATGACACAGATGAAAGAAGCGCTTGAAGCTGCAAGGGAGCTTGACCGCAGAATGAATACTCCGGTAGCTAAGAAAATGGGCCTTAGCCTTGAAGGTTTCCGCAAAAAAATGTATGAGCATAATTCAGATGGAGACTGGGAAGAATATGGAGACAATGCCGTAAAGCTGCATTGGGCAGACAAGGTTGTAAAACGCATTGAGGAAACCGGCGTTGTGAAACAGCCGGAAAAGAAAGATGCAGGAAGCCTTTTAATAAGCCTTTTTGGGCTGAAAGAGGAAAAGACAGACGCAAACGGAATGAAATACATTCCTCTTCCGCGCCTGGAGCCTTTTGACTTTTACTATATTTATAACCCGGACAATTATTTCCGCTGAGATTATAATATTATAGCGTTTGCATAATAGCGCTAATCAATGTTTGAAAGCCGCCTTCTTTTCCGGAGGCGGTTTTTATTTAGATAATAATCTGTTGACATTAACTTTTAAAAAGTATTAGAATATAAACATAGTTCTTTAAAACTGGTTC
>JAILAB010000012.1 GCA_024681855.1 Elusimicrobiales bacterium | reverse complement strand
GTGCTTTCAGGAATTTCATTTGAGGAAGGCAAAGTCGGCGTGTTCACTTATGACAAGAAAGAGGACAAGGAAAATTATTTCTGCACAGAGAATATTCCAGGTTATTTCCATGGCACAGGCGACATTTTCGCTTCCGGGCTGGTTTCCGGCCTGCTGAACGGCATGGACATAACACGGGCCGCCCGGCTCGCTCACAATCTTGTTCATTACGCAATACAGGAATCCGTTGCGGCAAATGACAAGGAAGTTTTCTACGGAGTGCGCTTTGAACCCGCTCTCGGAAAATTCATAGAGGAAATAAACAGTTTCAAAAAAAACGGCAGATAAACTGCTTTCCGGTAACAGACACCGTACTGGCAGAATACCGTACAGACATATATTATGCAGGAACCCATACAGCTTAAGAAATTTTTACAGATACCTTATGATGAGCTTGAAGCGATGAATCTTCAGGCTGCCGCTGATGCAGAAAAACTTTCAGAAGAAGAGCTGAAAGCAAAATATACGGAATACCTTGCAAAGGAAAAAGCAATAAAGGCTGTTACAATATGCTTTACCGATATAGAAGGACGTTTTCAGTCCCTGGATTATGACAAGCAGTACTTTCTGAAATCAGGCAGCAATCTCACATTTGACGGTTCTTCCATACGCGGTTTTTCCGAGCAGAGTGAATCTGATTTAAGGCTTATCCCGGACTGGAGCAGTATTTTCTGGCTGCCGTCTGATGTTTTCGGCTCCGGCAAGGTTGTATTCTTCGGCACGGTGCAGAACAGGGACAGATCCGCATATAATTCAGATTTCAGGTCCAGGCTTAAAATACTGTGCAGGCAGCTGAAAGAACAGAATATTGTTCCGCACATAGCCGCAGAAGTTGAAGGATTTGTAGTAAAAGGCATAAATGCGGAACAGACCTATGACAAGGCAAAAGGCTTTGACCTTATCTCCGCAGGAGGATATTTCCATTCCCTTCCGCTTGAGCCTCTGAAAATATTTATAGACACTGCAGCCGAAGCGCAGCGCGCAATGGGTTTTCAGAATGAAAAGGACCACCCGGAAGTGGCACCTTCACAATTTGAGCTTAATTTCAGGCACTGTGAGCCTGTGCGCGCCTGCGATCTTGTACAGCTTTACAAGCTGGTATGCCGCCAGGTAGCAGCCAATATGGGCCTTACCGCCACATTCCTGCCAAAACCTGTTGCCGGTGTGAACGGCAGCGGAATGCACCTTAACCTTTCCGTATTCCGTAACAGGCGCAATGCCTATTATGATGAAAAAGGGAAATTCCGTCTCTCTGCGGAAGGCGCAGAAGCCGCTGAAAAACTGCTTGACGCAGCCCGGGAAATGTCACTCGTATTCAACTCAAGCGTAAATGCGTACAGACGGCTTGACCCCCGGTATGAAGCACCTAATAAAATAACTGTTTCTTCCGTAAACCGCGGGGCGATGATAAGAATCCCATCTTTTGATGAAAATTCAGCGAGACTTGAAATAAGATCCGTAGCCCCTGATGCCAATCCGTACCTTTCAGTTTTCTCCATACTTATGACTGTTTTTCAGGAAAGAAAAAACAGGAACAGATCAGTCTCACATCTCCGGCTTCTTCCGTCAACAATACATGATGCCCTTCGTCTGTTCAGACAAAGCCTTTTTATGAAAAAAATAATGGGTGAAGAGGCGTTTGAAAAATATGCCGCCTGCAAGCAGGCCGTAGCAGACAGAAGCCCGCATGATCTTGGAAATATTATAAAAACCGGAGAGGTTTTGTTTCACCATGAGATTACAACACAACAGTTATGGAATCGTTTTTAAAACTTGAAGTATAATTGAATTGTTTTTAATACTAAATGAGCTATAATATATATATAGGATTTAAAATCTTAAAACATAGCCAAGGCATGCGAATAAAATGAAAAAAACACATTCAGGCTTCACTTTAATAGAACTTTTAGTTGTAGTGCTTATAATAGGCTTGCTTGCCGCAATAGCTGAACCGATGTTCATAAGATCCGTGGAAGAAAGCCGGGCATCTGAAGCTGTAACCAATCTCGGAGCATTTGCTTATGCGCAGGAGAGATTTCATATGCAGTGGGGCACCTATTCTGATACCACAACAAACCTTGACATGGCCTTTGCAGACCTCACATATTTTACAATAACCGAATTTGGAAGAAGAATGACCATGCAACGCAAGATAAATGCGGGAGGCAATTTAGGAAAATGGACAATGACAATGATTCTTCCAGAAGTTCCCCTAAAAGAGCCTTATAAATGGGAATGCACTCCAATGCCGGCTTGCAAATACCTTATGCCTTCAGCTCAGGTTGGAGGACAGGAGATTTCCGCAAATCATTAGTTCTTGAATTAAAACAAAATAATTGCTAAAATATAAAAAGAAGTGGCTGAAGTACTGGCCGCTTTTTTTTATAGGAAAGGTTTTTAATGGAAAAAAAAGTTTTTGAGACTCTTTTCATTCCTGTTCTTGAACAGATTAGCTATGAGCTCACAGATATAAAGCTAGCTAACCAAAACAAAAAGTTGCTAATACAGGTTTTCATAGATCATGCTAATGCAACAGGAAATGACGCAAACGGAGGCATCACATTTGATGACTGCGAAAAAGCCAGCTCCGCATTAGGGAAATGCCTTGATGAGGAAATGCCAAACCTGGACGGCTATCTTTTGGAGGTTTCCTCCCCTGGAATGGACAGAGTGCTGAAAAAAGAAAAAGATTTCAACAGATTCGCAGGCTCCACGGTTAAGATAAAATTAAAAAAACCATTGGATGGAACAAAGGTTTTCTATGGAGAAATACTTAACTGCGAAAATGGCACGCTGCATCTTGCCGGCGGCCTAAGTTTCAGTCTTACTGACACTGAAGAAATAAGGCTACATTATTCTGACGAAGAAATATTCAAAAAGAGATAAAGGACGGTAAAAAAATGGCACAAAAAGATTCAAATTCCTTAATGCTGGCTCTAGAGCAGCTGGAAAGAGAAAAAGGAATAAGCAAAGATGAAATTCTTGAAACAATAAATCAGGCGCTAATAAGCGCTCTTAGAAAAAACTACGGAAAAACCGCCCAAATAATGGCTGGCCTTAACACAGAAACAGGAGAGCTGGAAGGATATTTGCAGAAAAGAGTAGTTGAAGAGGTTATTACGCCAGAGCTGGAAACGACGCTTGAAGAGGCTTTGAAATATAATCCTGAGGTTAAAATCGGAGAAGATGTATACATCCCGATAGACACGCGCTATTATCACCGCATAGCCGCTCAGGCTGCAAAACAAAATATAAACAATAAAGTCCGCGATTTGGAAAAACAGAAAATTTATAAAGAATACAAACCGCGCGAAGGCGAAATTATCAATGGCCTTGTGCATCATATTGCAGCAAGGGACATTTTCGTGGACCTTGGCAAAACAGAAGCAATTCTCCCCTTTTCTGAACAAATACGCCGTGAGCATTACAGCATGAATCAGCGGGTTAAGGCAATCATCCAGAGAGTAGACAAAGAGAACAGAGGTCTTCAAATCATCCTTTCCAGAAGATCTCCTGATTTTTTAAAAGCTCTTTTTGAAACTGAGGTTCCAGAAATATCAGAAAAACTAATTGAAATAAAAGCCGTAGTAAGAGATGCCGGATTCAGAGCAAAGGTTCTGGTAAGCAGCAATTCAATAAAAGTAGATCCGGTAGGCGCCTGTGTAGGCGTAAGAGGCTCAAGAATAAGAGTGATAATGAACGAACTCTCAGGAGAAAAGATAGATTTGATTCCATTCATAGACGATGAGCTTACTCTAATTGCCAGAGCTCTTTCACCAGCAATAGTAAATTCTGTCCGGGTGTTAGACAAAGAAAACAAAGTGGCAATGGTAACAGTTTCCGATGATCAGCTTGCCATAGCCATAGGCCGGGAAGGCCAGAACATAAGGCTTGCTTCTTCGCTCACAGGATGGGAAATAAAAGTAGAATCAGAAACCCAAAGAGCAGAAGCAAACAAGAAAGAAAGAGAAGCTGCGACACATCTCTTAGTCCAAATTGACGGAGTAGGGCTTAAACTTGCGGAAACGCTTGTTACAATGGGAATAACCACCATTGAGCAGCTTGCGCAGCAAGATGAAGCAATACTGCAATCTCTTGAAGGAATAGGAGAAAAAACAGCGCAAAAAATTCTTGCCGGAGCTAAGAAATATGTAGCAGATGCTTTGGCTAAGGAAGAAGCCCATAACACAATGCCAGAAGAAAATAATGCAGAAGCAGCGGAGGAAATAAAAGATGACGCCGAAGAAGGAAAATAATACGGAAGAAAAAAAAGAAGAAACAAAAAAGAAAAAAACTACGGCGAAAAAAGCCTCCAAAGGAACAGCAAAAACATCTAAAACAGCCAGCAGCAAGACAGCTGTAAAGAAAACAGCTGTTAAAAAAACAACTGTTAAAAAAAAGAAGGCAGAAGAACTGGAAGAGGAAAAACCGTTCAAGCCGCATCAGCCCAGCCCTTCGGTAAGATATGCCCGCACATTTTCCAATACGGAACCGGCAAAGACTGCGCCAGCTCCTGTTAAAGACACAGCTCCGCAGCCTGCGTTATCAGCTAAAACTTCTAAATCTGCTGATAATACAGCCATAAATGCTGCCCAAGGGAAAAAAGAAACAGCACCTTCTGAGGAAAAAGCCGCAGCGCAACAGAAGACTGCCTTAAAGGCAGAGCTGGTAAAAACAGAGTCGGTAAAAGAGGAAAAGAAAATACCAGTGCAAAACAATGAGACAAAAAAACCTGCTTTTGTCATAAAGACAAAAGCAAAACAGGCTGCTGCGTCTAAATTGACTTCTGCAGCGCCTGCGCCTGCTTCAAATGCCAGCAGTCCCGAAAAAAAAGCAGCAATTTCAGAAACTAGGAAACAGCCTGAGACAAAAACCGCTGCGCCGCTGGCAAAGCAGCAAAAAATAATGCAGGAAAAACAGCAGCATCATGAAGAAAGAATATTTAATCAGCCTGCGGCAACTGCTGCTCAAAAGCAAAAATCTGCTTCTCCCCTCCCCCCGCTAATGCGGCCCAAGCCAAAGCCTGAAATTCCTGCCATAATGCGGCCATCTCAGCCGAAACAGGCAAAGCCAGAGGCGGTTTCCGCTGATAAACATCAGACCGTAAAGCAGCAGCAGCCTAAACAGAATGTGAACAAGGCTCAAGCTAATAACAATAAGCAGCAGCAAAAAACTCAAAATCAGCCTCAAAAAGAACAGCAAAAGGAAAATGCCTCAAACAAGCAGGCTTTGCCTAAAATAAAAATGTCCACAGAATTTGTTCTTCGTGATCTGGCTGAAAAACTGAATGTAAAACCAACAGATTTCATTAAGAAATTAATGAGCATGGGCGTATTTGCCACAATCAATCAGCGTCTGGACAAAGACACGGCAATTCTAATGGCTGCTGAATACGGATATGATCTTGAGCTTGTTCCCATGTTCGGCGAAGAAGAACTTGAGGAAGAGCTAAAGCAGGAAGACGAAAAAGACCTTAAGCTGCGCTATCCTATAATAACGATAATGGGCCATGTGGACCACGGCAAAACAACACTGCTGGATGCCTTGCGCGAATCAAACGTCGTCGCCACGGAAGCTGGGCAGATAACACAGCATATAGGCGCATATATGGTTACCACTTCCAGGGGCAAAATAACAATTTTGGACACTCCTGGCCATGAAGCATTCACGGCAATGCGCGCAAATGGCGTAAAAGTTACCGACATTGTAGTCCTGGTTGTTTCCGCAGTAGACGGAGTGATGCCTCAAACCTTGGAAGCCATAAACCATGCAAAAGCTGCAAATGTTCCTATAATCGTTGCAGTAAACAAGATAGATCTTCCCACAGCCAATCCGCAGCAGATAAAGCAGCAGCTTTCCAATTACGGGCTTGTTTCTGAAGAATGGGGCGGACAGACGCCAATGATAGAAATATCTGCAAAAAAACGCCTCAATCTGGACAAGCTTCTGGAAATTATTTCCATACAGGCCGAAATAATGGAACTAAAGGCGAACCCTGACAAGCCAGGCCAGGCCATAGTCATTGAAGCCAGGCTTGACCCCAAGAAAGGCGTTGTGGCCACAGTAATAGACGTAACTGGGACGCTTAAGCCTTCTGACCCGTTTACAGTAGGAACGGCGTACGGAAAAGTGAGAGCACTCATAAGCGACAGAGGCGACCGCCTGAAAGAGTTAAAGCCCGGAGAGCCTGCTGAAGTATTAGGCATAAGCGGAGATGTTCCTCAGGCTGGCGACATACTAAAAGTGGCTAAAAATGATAAAGAAGCCAGGCATATTTCCGAAAAGAGAAAACTTAGCCGCCGCGAAGAAAGCCTTTCTCATCAGAAGCAGGTATCGCTCATGTCCCTTAAATCCCAAGTGGACAGCAATGAGCTTAAGAATCTCAATGTAGTTCTTAAAACAGACGTATTCGGCTCGCTTCAGGCTATAAAAGATTCTCTTGAAAAGCTAAGCACTCCGGAAGTGGCAATAAGCATATTGCATTCTGGCGTAGGAAACATAACAGAATCTGACGTGCTGCTGGCAAAAGCCTCAACGGCAATAATAATCGGCTTCCATGTCTCAACCGATTCTAAGGTGGAAGAAGCCGCCAAAACTGCCAAAGTTGAAATACGATCATACAGCATTATCTATGATCTCATTGAAGATGTTAAGGCTGCAATGAGCGGCATGCTGGCTCCGGAAATAGTGGAAACAGTTACAGGCAAAGCTGAAATACAGCAGATATTTGACCTGAGTTCCGGCAAAGTATGCGGTTCTCTTGCAAGAGAAGGCAAAATAACCAGAGGCCAGTTTGTGCATATCATAAGGGGCAAAGACATAATCGGAAATGCCAAGATTTCCGGCCTCAAGCGCTTCAAAGAAGATGTGCGCGAAGTGGAAAAAGGCCTTGAATGCGGAATTCTTTTGGAAGGCTTTAAGGATTTCCAAATTGGAGACATAATAGAAGCCTACAATAAGGAAGAAAAGCTAAGGAGACTTACAAATGTCTAGCAAGAGGCATGAAAGGCTTACACAGCTTTTTCTGCAGGAAATAACCCAGTCGTTGAGGAATATTCCTAACCTCAACGACAATGGGCTTCTTACGATAACGGCAGCAAAACTCAGCGGAGATGAAGAAATTCTCACAGTTTATTATTCTGTAATAAATGCCACAGCAGAGCAGATGGAGGCGAAGGCCCGTCTGCTTGCTGCGCATGCAAGGGAGCTTCGGACAATAATGTACAAAAGACTGCGCCTGCGCAGCATTCCTGAAATACATTTTGAATTTGATGACACTCCGGAAAAAGCCGCTAGAATAGAAGAGCTGCTTGCCCAAGTGCGCAAAGAAAGAGAAATCAATGAAAAAGAAAACGGAAATCCAGCAGATTGACCTGGAAGACCAGTTTAAAAAACTGGAAGACATAATTCATTCATCAAATACTTTTTTCCTGGCCTGCCACATAAATCCTGACGGTGATACTATAGGCTCAATGCTGGCATTATGGTCCGTCCTAAGGAGGCTAGGCAAGAAAGTAACAATGTATTCGCAAGACCCTGTTCCGCAGAATCTTAATTTTCTGCCTAACACCTGCCATATAACTTCCAGGCTGCCAAGAAGAAAATTTGATGCAGGCATAATGCTTGATTTCTCAAGCCCCAGCCGCGGAGGCAATATTGCGTCTGTATTAAAAAAATGCAAAAACACTGCCTGCATAGATCATCATAAGACTGCAGAAGGATATGCGGACATAAACATTGTTGAACCTCTTGCCTCATCAACAGCGGAAATAGTGTACAGGCTTTTCTATAACATGACAGCAGCAGTAAACAAAAGGGAAGCTGCATATCTGTATGTAGGAATGGTAACCGACACTGGCCGTTTTATGTACCAGGCTACTAGCGCAAGAACAATGGAAGCCGCAGCCAGGCTTATGGAAACCGGCTTTAAGTTTTACCGCATCAATGAGGCTATTTTCTCTTCAAAGCCTAAAGAGCACCTGAAAATATTAGGCCGTGCCTTGGAAAGCATGGAAATTAAGGCTGGAGGCAAGCTTGCTGTGCTTACGGTTACGCAGAAGGATTTCCATGATTTCGGGGCTAATCCTGAGCATACCGAAGGCGTAATTAATTATGGCCTTATGCCATATAGCGTGCAGGCTGTAATAATGTTCAGGGAAGAAGAATCCCATATAAATGTGACATTCCGCTCTAAAGGCCTGATAGATGTGGCTTTGGTAGCAAAACAGTTTGGCGGCGGAGGACATAGGCAAGCTTCCGGCTGCAAAATGAAAGTTCCTCTTGATGAAGCCAAAGAAATGGTAATAAGCCATGTGCTGGCAAAAATTTCAGCTGCTCTTGAAAAAAAATCTGCCAAAAAAAATAAAGCAGATCTTTCGCTAGGCAAAAAAGAAACGGAAGAATCTTTAACTGCCAAGGCTGATTCTGAAAAAACTAATGATAAGCCTGCCGCAAAGACTGAAATTAGTGAACAGTCTAAGGAAAAAACAGGGAAATAACAGCTTAAAGCATGTCTGAAAACATTATTGGGCAAATTCCTTCCGGCTTATTGCTTTTTGACAAGCCTAAAGGAATTTCTTCTCATGACGCTGTTTATATGCTAAGACGAAAATTAGGCATAAAGCGCATAGGCCATGGAGGAACACTGGATCCCTTAGCCACAGGGCTGCTTATGCTTCTCGCAGGCAAAGCCACAAAAGAACAGTCAAAGCTTCAATCCGGCTCAAAAACATATTCAGGCACAATTACCTTTGGCCATGAAACAGACACTTGGGATTCAGAAGGGACAATAATAAAAACAAAGCCAATCCCTAATCTGCAAAGCCAGCAGCTGCATGAAGCAATAGAGCGCCTTTCCGGAAAGATTGAACAGCAGGTTCCCCCTTATTCAGCAGTAAAATATAAAGGCGAGAAACTCTATAATCTTGCCAGAAAGGGCTTGGAAGTTCCAGTTATAATGCGCAGGACAAAAGTAAAATGGCTGGAATACAGGCCGATATCAGAAGACAGCATTTTTTTTAGAACAGAAGTGTCTGGCGGAACATATATAAGAACTCTTGCCAGGGACTTAGGTCTTTTAATGAGTTCCTGTGCTTTTATGTCTTCGCTCAGAAGGGAAAGGATAGGCAGTTATTCAATTGAAAACGCTATTCGGAAAGAGCAGCTTGAAGCCTTTTCCAGAGAAGAAATTATTTCCAGATTAATACAAATTCATGAGTGATTTTCTTATTATCGGGACTTTTGACGGCTTGCACAACGGGCATAGGGAATTAATCAAATATGCCAAGGACAAAGCCGAAAAGCATGGCATGAGAAGCCATATTCTCTACTTTCCGTATCCGCCTAAATTCTTCTTCTCAAACAAAAAAAATAACTGCATGCTCACAATGCCAGAAGAAAAGGAAGCATTGCTGCGGAGCATGAACTGCGATGTAACAGAAGCCCTTGAATTTAATGCCGCTTTAGCATCAATGCCAGCATTGGAATTTTTAACCGGGGAGCTTATAAAGAAAAGAAATGCCGGAGGAATCGCCTGCGGCAGTGATTTTTCCTTTGGCAGAAACAGGGAAGGCAATTCCGTTTTTTTAAAAGCGGAATGTCTGCGCCGCAGCCTAATTTACTATCAGCATGATTTTTTAATGCATAAAGGGAAAAAAATATCATCAAGCCTTATACGGGAAATGATTGCCAATGGGCAGATTGAAGAAGCCAATACATGCCTCGGCAGGCCATATTCCGTATATGGCACAGTTCAGCATGGAATGGGAATTGGCCGTAAAATAGGCTTTCCTACAGCTAACATAGAGCCCATGCCAGGAAAAATGCTTCCTGAAGGGATATATGCTGCCCTAACTGAAATTGAAGGCAAAGACTATCCGTCAGCGGCTTCATACGGAAGAAGGCCAACTCTTAACACATTAGGCGGAAAACTAATTTTAGAAACACATATACTCAATTTCAATGGGAATCTTTATGGCAAGCGCATAACAGTAAAATTCTGCCATAAGCTAAGAAATGAAATGAAATTCTCCTCCCAAGATGCTCTCATAAAAAGCATAGAGACTGATAAGCGCAATGCTGAAAATTTCTTCAGCAATACCCCCCCTCTTGTTTAGAAGCAAATAAAAAAAACCTGCTTATCCTCAGACAAACAGGCTTTTATGCAGCATTAAATAAGTTTTGACTCAGATTATTTCAGGCGCGCTGCGCTTAATATATTTTCCGGAAGGTTTTTTAGCAATAAATTTTCCATTCTCTACAAGTATTTTTCCGCGCAAGATAGTATAATCCGGGAAGCCGTAGAATGTCTTGCCCTGCCAGACAGAATAATCAGCATTGTGCATAAGCTTTCCGCTGTCAACCTTAACGGACTTAAAAGGATCTATTATTGCAAAATCGGCATCATATCCCTTTTTAATGAAGCCCTTATTCTTCAGGCCCATGATGCGGGCAGGGTTTTCGCAAAAGCATTCCACCATTCGCTCAATGGTTATTTTTCCCTGCTTTACGCCATAGGTATATACAGCCGGCATTAGTGTCTGAGATCCGGGTATGCCCATTGGCATATTGCGTATGTCATTTCCCCAGCCAGATTTCATTTTTCTCGTTATTGAGCAGGAATCGCTGGCAATGCTCTGTATTGAGCCTGAATCAAGCCCATGCCATAATGGCATATTATTTTCTTTGCCTCTGAAAGGAGGGCAGCATGAATAAAGCCAGGCATCATCTTCAGCATACATTTTATCTGAAAGACATAAATAATGCGGACAAGTCTCTGCCATGGCCTTTACGCCTATTTCCCTTGCAGCCTGAACGGATGCTGCGGAACCGGCAGCGGAAAGGTGAACAAAATAAACAGGGGCTTTAACTGCGGCGGCAATCTGCGCCACGCGCCCTACGGATTCTATTTCCGTGAAAGCCGGCCTTGACATAGGCAAAGCTCCAATGCCTCCCGACGGCGCATACCTGTCAGTAAGCATATCGCATAAATATCCGTTCTCGCAATGCACGCATATAAGGGCGCCAATATCCCTTGCAATTTCCAATGCGCGGAAAAACTCATCATCACGGCTCATAAGGCCACGCTTGGCATAAGCAGTAAACATCTTGAAAGTAGTCATTCCTGCCTTAAATGCGGCTTTCATCTGCTTTTCAGGGTTTTTCAAGCCGTTAAAACCGGTTATCTGGCTATGAAAGGAATAATCAATATATGATTTTCCGTCTGCCGATGAAAGCCTGTCCTCAAGGCCTTTAACGAGATCTGTGCCGCCAGGCTGGCCCGTATAATCAATATAAGCAGTTATACCGCCGCAGGCTGCCGCAGCTGAGCCATTGTCAAAATCATCAGAACTGTAGTTTTTCCCTAATTTCAGATGAAAATGCGTATGGGAATCTATTATTCCTGGAAGAACAAGCTTTCCCGACAAATCAATAGTTTTTTTTGCCTGTGTTTTTTTCTTTGATGATGGCTTAGAAATAGCGGCTATTTTACCGGCAGAAATAAAAATATCACATAAAAAAACCTTCCCGCCGGAAACAGCTGTTCCGCCAAGAAGCGCAAGATCATAAACCATATTTTCTCCAATGAGAAGAACCGGCGGTTATAAGCCGATGTCAATCCTCTTCCGAATCCTCATCATCTTCATATTCTTCATCACTTTCTTCGGAATATGCAGATTTATGCGGATACATAACATTATAGGCAAGAAAGGTTGCTGACGAGAATGCGATTACAGACATTACTATCCACGCAAAAACTATATTTCTGTCCGGCTCGGTCTGAAGGACACTGTACATAATATAAGCCAGCAAGGCAGTAATGCCCAGCCATACAAGAACAATGATAGCGCGAATAATTTTTGCCATAATAATAGATAATAAAATAATTGGCCTTTTCGTCAAGCCCTAACAATTTTATCCAGCCGTTTCACAGTATTTGATTAATCCTTTTGCAAGCCATTTTTCTGCCGGCCATTAGAAATTATACTAGAATGCATGAATCTCAATGCGTTTTCCGCTTCTTTTTCCGGAATTTCCAAGCTAAAACAATCTTTTTCTTCATAAAAAGCCGCTGCTCCGCAATCTTTGGCTGCTGAGATGAAAAAAGAATAATCCTGCTCTGAAAGATTATAGCCTATAGCGGATATTACAGCCGCTCCATTTTTGTTTTTTTGCAAAGCCAGAGCATTTATTCCCTGCCTGCCCTTCGCGGCAAGCACCGTTCCTTCATCAGACAGGAAAGAAGATCTGAGCCGCAGGCTCAACCCATGCTCCATTGCATACCGTATAGCTCTTATCTGGCGCACGGCTGTCCCTTTCGCGCCGAGGGCAAGAATTTCACCGTATGAAACCAGCGGAATGACTTCTGCCTCCGGCACAAGCGCAGGATGGGCGCTGTAAATTCCTTTAACATCTGTGTAAAACTCACATAAATCCGCTTCAAGAAGCTGCGCGATAAGCACTGCCGTAAGGTCAGAACCGCCCCTGCCCAAGGTGGTTATGTTTCCTTTATTATCGCTGCCCTGAAAACCGGCAATGACGGGAATTATATTCTTGCTAACAGCGTCTTTAATTATTTCCCCAGAAACAGAAATAACGCCAGCCTCTTTAAAAGACGAATCAGTAAGGATTCCGGCTTGCCAGCCGGTAACAGACATTGCGGCATTGCCTGATGAACATAAAGCGGAAGCGCATAAGGCTGCGCTCATCTGTTCTCCGCAAGATAATAAGGCATCATATTCCCTCGGAGGAATTTGCGCAGCTGTCTGGCTGGCCAGTTTGATAAGGTCATCGGTAATATCCGCAGGAGCAGAAACAACCATAACCGGGAAAATGCCGTTTTTCTTTTTTTCAGAAGCCTTGGCTGCCGCCTGACATATTTTTTCCGGCGTGCCAAGAGAACTTCCGCCAAATTTCATTACATGTATCTTCATAAAAAAAACGGGAGACTGTTCTGAGGTCTCCCGTTCTCCTTGACATACCAGCCAATGCTAAACAATGTTTGAAGTAAGACGTATAACTTCAGACAATGTGGTAACGCCAGCTCTTGCCTTTAAGATTCCGTCCATAAGAAGTGTTCTCATTCCTCCTGACTTTATTGCAGAACGCTTAATGACATCAGTCGGTGAATGATTGATTACATGGCGGCGTATCTCTTCGTTCATAAGCATGAGTTCAAAGATACCGGTACGTCCGCGGTAACCTGTATTGCGGCACTGCGGGCAGCCTCTCTCTACCATATAATTTGCTCCTGGAGCAAGAATCATCTTCTTTACTATTTCGCCTTCTTCAGGATCCATGCTCTTGATAAAGCCATTAACCATCGCTTCAGACGGAGGATTTGATTTCTGTGCGCAATGAGGGCACACTCTTCTTACAAGGCGCTGAGCCATTGCTCCAATCATTGCGGAGGAAATAAGGAATTGAGGAATTCCCATTTCAAACAGACGCTCTATAATGCTGGGAGCATTGATTGTGTGAATGGTAGTAAAAAGCAAGTGTCCTGTAAGGGCAGATCTCATGCTCATCTCAGCCGTGTCATAATCGCGTATTTCGCCGACCATGATGACATTGGGGTCTTGGCGCAATATTGTGTGAAGACCTTCCGTCCAGGTAAAGCCTGTGCGCGCGCTTATCTGAGCCTGGTTTATTCCGTCCATGCGGTATTCCACAGGGTCTTCCAGAGTAATAATGTTAATAGCCGGAGTATTAATATCCTGAAGGATAGAATAAAGAGATGTTGTTTTTCCAGAGCCGGTATCGCCAGTTATGAAGAAAATTCCATAAGGGTTGCGGATGATTTTTCTCAACAGAGAAAGCGTATCCTGCTCAAGGCCTATTTTATCAAGCTGCACTGAAAGCTGTCCGCGGTCCACTACGCGCAATACCAGTTTTTCACCGTTAACTGTAGGGAACGAGGAAACACGCAGCTGAATGGGACGCCCTGCAACCATTTTCTGAAAGCGGCCGTCTTCATTCTTGTAAGATGTGGAAGGCTCAGGATCAAAACCGGAAAGAACGCGAATTCTCTGTATGAGCGGCACATTGGGGTCTTTCTTAAAGGCAAGCATATCATGCATAATGCCGTCTATGCGGAAACGCACTCTAGTATTCTGTCCCTGCGCTTCAATATGTATGTCGCTTGCACGCTCCTTTACAGCATGTTCCACAATGAGATCGCAAAGTTTCACGGGGAGGTCTATCTGCGGATTGCTTTTTTTCAGCATTATCAGCTGCTGATAGCCTTGCACAAGATTCGCTCCGAGAGTCGCAGGCTGTTGAGGAGCTCCTGCGGCCGGCTGCTGGGGCTGAGAGTTATTATTC
Source organism: Elusimicrobiales bacterium (assembly GCA_024681855.1). Lineage (GTDB taxonomy): Bacteria > Elusimicrobiota > Elusimicrobia > Elusimicrobiales > UBA9959 > CACZRG01. The sequence goes on along the minus strand of JAILAB010000012.1, from coordinate 14,744 downwards.
CAAAAAGCCATATTAGGATTCCTTTTTTAAATAGAAATACCGAAAGACCTGCTATGGGTCTGGCGGATAATAAAAATATTATACATTATTTGTATTCTATCTTTTTTACAATAACAGTTTTTGTCTTAGCAGGAAGCTTTATTTCAACCGTTTCACCAAGTTTGTGCCCCAAAAGTCCTTGGGCAAAAGGCGAACTGACGGAAATTTTTCCTTCGCCAGGATCTGCCTCATCTTCGCTGGTAAGTTCGTAAATGCGTTCTTTTTTTAGGGCAGAATCAAAAACGGTAACAGTGGCGCCAATGCCTATTTCATCCTTATCAAGGTTTGAATTTTCAACCAGTTTTGCTGTCCTAAGCTTTATCTCAAGAGCGCTTATGCGGTCAAGCACAATATTTTTTTTCTCACGAGCATAGGTATATCCGGCATTTTCGCTGAGATCCCCCTGCAGGCGGGCATCCTCTATTTCAACTTCAAGTTTTGCTTTTTCTTCTTTTAGCTTAGCAAGCTCCTGCCGAACTTTTTCAAAACCTTCTTTAGTAAGATACACATCTGGCATGACAGACTCCTTTTGCTTGTCTTTGCATAATTTATAAAAAACCGGCCCGCAATAAATTACGGGCCGGATAACAATATAAAACTTGTGGCACCGGGTGGACTTGAACCACCGACCTAGCGCTTATGAGACGCCCGCTCTGACCCCTGAGCTACGGTGCCATTTAACAGGGAAAACTGCTGTCGGGCTGGTCTCGCCGCCGGAGGAATTACCCTTTCTGGCGACATAAATATTATAGCATAAGAAAAATAAGAAAAACAACAGTTATTTTCTCATTCTCCTATATTCAGCAATAAGGCTATTCGTTGAGGAATCATGGCGAAGCTCCGGAATTTCCTTATTTTCTAATTCAGGGGCAATTTTTCCGGCAAGGATTTTACCCAGCTGCACTCCCCACTGGTCAAATGAATCCAGCTGCCATATTATGCCTTGCGCATGAACGCAATGCTCATATAAAGCAACGATCTTTCCAAGTGTTTCCGGGGTAAGTTTTTCCAGCAGGAAAACAGACGACGGGCGGTTTCCTTCAAAAGTCTTATGCGGAATAAGGTCCGGCTTTTCATTTTCAGCCTCAAGCTGCTCTTTAGTTTTGCCGAAAGCAAGAGCCTCCGCCTGAGCGAAAACATTAGCCATAAGCAGGTCATGATGCCTGCCTATGGCATGGAGAGGCTTGGCAAAGCCGATAAAATCGCAGGGAATCAGTTTTGTTCCCTGGTGTATAAGCTGATAAAATGAATGCTGGCCGTTCGTGCCAGGCTCGCCGAAGTAAATAGCGCCGGTTTCATAATTAACCTTTCTGCCGTCCCGAGTAACGCCCTTGCCGTTGCTTTCCATTGTAAGCTGCTGCAGATATGCCGGAAAACGCTTCAGGTACTGCTCATAAGGCAGAACTGCCATGCCCTGGGCTCCGTAAAAGTCCGCATACCATATCCCAAGCAGGGCCATTATAACAGGAATGTTCTTTTCAAACGGGGCTGTGCGGTAGTGGTTATCAATAGAGCGGAAGCCTTCAAGCAGCTTTTTAAAATTATCCGGCCCTATGGCAATCATCGTAGAAAGACCGATTGCTGATTCCATGGAATACCTGCCTCCAACCCAGTCCCAAAAAGCAAACATATTCGCGGTGTCAATGCCAAAATCAGACACAGCTTTGGCATTCGTTGAAAGAGCTGCAAAGTGGAATGCAATGGCCTTTTCATCTTTAAGAGCATTAAGGCACCATTCGCGCGCAGTCTTTGCATTGGTCATTGTTTCCAGAGTTGTAAAAGTCTTAGAAGCCACAATAAATAGCGTTTCTTCAGGATTAAGGCCTTCAACGGCTTCAAAAAAATCCGTGCTGTCTATATTAGAGACAAAGCGGAATGTAAGGTCACGCCTTGAATAGTCTTTTAGAGCTTCGTATGCCATCACCGGACCAAGATCAGAGCCGCCTATGCCGATGTTAACAATGTTTTTTATGGGATGTCCGGTAAACCCTTTCCAGCTTCCCTCTCTTATTTTATTTGCAAATTTTTCCATTTTATCAAGCACGGCATGGACTTCTGGAATGACATTCACTCCGTCCACATTCACTGCGGCATCTTTCGGAGCGCGCAAGGCAGTATGAAGGACGGCTCTGTTTTCCGTATTGTTTATTTTCTTGCCGGAAAACATATCCTCAATGGCTTCTTGCAAGCCGGAAGCTTTTGCAAGAGCTATGAGCAGCCTCATGGTCTCTTCATTTATGCGATGTTTAGAATAATCAAAATAAATGCCTTCAGCCTTTATGGAAAAGCGGGCTGCCCTTTCCGAATCAGAAGCGAACATATCCCGCATATGCAGTTCTTTTACCTTTTCATAATGGGCTTCAAGAGCCTTCCATTCAGGCATGTCTGTAAGGTTTTTCTTATTCATATTTTATTCTCCATAATATTCCGTGTTTATTTCTGCAGTTCATTTATGAGAAAAGCATAGTTCTGCTCATTCTAAACAGCAAAGGCAATATAAATGCCGCAAGCAGGCAGCAAACAGTTGCGCAGAGCATTTTATCCTTTTATTACATTATAGAAAAATAGCTCTCATGAAAATAAATATGTCAGCACTGCTTGGCGTATTAAAGCATGGCAGAGATTTTGCCTATAAAATAATTAGAAAAAATTCCGTATGCGGCAAGAAATATGGCAAGAATGATTATGCAGAGATCAGCGGCTAAAGGCACATAAGCCCTTGGAACCGCTTTTCCTTCAGGCAGAGGCTGTTCCTGGCGGAAAAAAAGCACTGATACCAGCTTAAAGCAACATAAAACTGAAAATGCCAACCCGATCATGCCTGCCGCAGCAAGAAAGAATGACTCGCTTTTTATTAGGGAAAACAATATGAGGAATTTAGCAAAAAAACCGCCAAAAGGAGGCAGGCCTGCCGCAGAAAACAGGCATACGGTCGCAGACACGGCTATCACAGGCTTGCGCGCGGCAAATCCGGCAAGGCCAGAAAGAGGAAGTGATATTTCTTCTTTCTCAAAATAAAAGGAGAAAAGGAAAAGCCCGGCAACAGAAGCGGCTAATGCCGGAAGATGATAAATCAAGGCAATTAAACCTGATTTGTCTCCGCTGAATGCAAGCAGGCAAAAACCTATGCCGGCAGAAAGAAGGCCTACGGCAATCCTTTTCAGGCTTCGGCCATAAAAAGCAGATATTCCCCCTGCAATAACGGAAAGAACTGCCATTGCCGGGAAAAAATCATGCACCGGGCCAGAATAAAACAAGGAATAAATCTTATAAAGCGCCGGCAGGCCGCACAATACCCATGAAGAGGCAATAAACGCGGCCACAGGCCCCGGCGCACCTGACAAGACATCCCTATAGACCAAACCAAAGGGGGCTGCGGCAATCTTAAAAGAAAAACTGAAAGCATACAGAAGAAAACCCATTACGGCAAGACCGTCCGGAAGACCTGTTTTTGACAGGGCAGAAAAATACAGTGAAGGACAGGAATAATTTAAAAAAGCCAGGCCTAACATAGAAAATGCTGAAAAAAAGCTTCCAAAAACAGAAAGCTTATAAGCCGCATGAAGCCCTTGTTTTCCCCTTCTGCATGAAACAAGAAAATACAAAGGAATAATAGAAACTTCTGAAGCCGCAAATGCAAAAAACAAATTATCCGCAGCTGCGGCAAGCATAGCTGATGCCGCTGAAAAAAACAGCAGGAAATAGTAAGATCCGGGATGCTGGAGCTGACGGACTATAGAAACAAAAACTGACCCGGCCAATGAAACAAGAACTATAATCCATATCCATGCGGTCATTCCGCTGATTACAGCCATGCCATCAAACAGATGTATATTCTCCGTTGGAAAGCGCATAAAAAACAATGCAGTGAGCACCGCAAGAAAAGCAGCATATCCCTCAGCGCTTCGGAGAAACTTTATTTTCCCCATAATCAAAAAAATAACTGAAACCGCAATCAGGAAGAAAGGACATGCAGCTATGGCTGAGGCCAGCTTAACGCTTTCCATTTAGCGCCTCCCTTGAAACAGAATCTGTGCTGCCTCCGGCAAAACATCCTGCAGAAAAATTAGGCATAATGCCTAAGAAGAACAGAATGATCACAAAAGGCAAAATCACTAATATTTCCTGTTTTTTCAGTTCCGGCATGGCAATTGCCGCAGATGTTTTTTTCCCAAACAGCATTTCCTGCGCGGCTCTAAAGCAACATGCGAATGAAAAAAAGACTCCAGCGACAACGATAATGGCAGAAAAAGGAGCAGAGGAAAAAGCGTTTCTGATAATTCCATATATTCCAGGAAAACTGGCAAGGCATGGCAATCCGGCAATAGACAGCAAGGCTATAAGCAGAAGCGAAGATGTCCGAGGCATGCCTTTGAACGGGAAATGCAAATCAGCAATTATGTCTGTCTTAGCCCTGTTTTCTATTGCTCCGCTAAGGAAAAACAGAACAGCCGCAGATACGCTAATAGCAACAGTAAGGAAAAGCGCAGGCATTTTATTGGAATAAGAAGAAAATAACCCGAATAAAACTAGGGAGAACTGCGCTGAAAACAGATAAGCAAGCATTCCTGAAAATGACTTGGCAGCCCAAGCCATCAGAGCCAGATAGGCAAAAGATAACGCAAAGAGGAAAGACAGATAAGGAGAAAGAAACAAAACGCCCTTTGGAAGAATAGGAAAAATAATTTTAACAAGCCCTGCTGCCCCGGCCGGGATGAATGTTCCCGCAAGGAATATATTTACCGCAGGCTGATTTTCCTTGGCAAGAGAGCAAAACCACGTATGCAATGGAAAAGCCGCCAGGCGCAACATGAAAACAGGCATAAGAAGAATGAAGTAAAAAATCTGCTGGGAAGAGGAAATCCCAGCCTTAGCAACATCCTTAAAAACGAGCGACCAGTTGCCAGTAAGGTAATGCATATTTTCCGCAATGCCGAATATGCCTAACAAAAACAATAGAGAAAATACGGAATATACAATAAAAAACTTTTCAACTGCAGCAGCGCGGCCCTGCTTTCCCCATATTCCAGAAAGGAAAAGAACAGGCAGAATAGAAAGCTGCCAGAAGAAAAAAAACGAAAAAAGGTCTTCAGAAGAGAAAAGGCCTATCACAGCAGCCTGCAAGAAAAAAAGGCATGAATAAAAGGCATTTCCTATGCGCTGCGCATGGCTTACTGTTATAATTGAAACTGGAAGAAAAGCCGCTGCAAGCAGAATCATGGACATAGAAAATTTATCAGCGCCAAGGCATATAACCATGTTTAACGAAGACATCCATTTAGCAGAAACAGCAAAAATAGAAGGATGGTTTCCGGCAGCAAAAAGGCAGAATGCCGTCAAGGCGGTGATAAAAATCACAACAGATACATAGAAAGCAATCTTTTGAAGAAGCAGGCGATTCTTTAAATTAAGAAAAAGAAAAATAATCCCAAACAGAGCTGAAAGCGAGAAAAGAGAAAACAAAAAATTATCAGCAAGAGCCATCATAAGAAAAACAAAAAAGCAAGCATGCCAGCCATACAGACAAGCAGATAATAATTCACATTGCCATCAAAGGCCTGAAGGGGATTTCTTTCCATGGCTGAAAACACCTTTCTTGTGCCATTTACCATAAGACCCTCAATCAAGCCGCTTTCAATAATACGATCGCAAAATATCTCAATTAAATATCTCATCTTTTTTTCCAGCCAAATGCTAATGCGGGCTGAAAAAATCATTATTTTTTTAAAAAAATGGGATGAAATGCGAACAACAAATTTTTTAATAATGCCGCTAAGGAAAAGAAAGAATATTATGATTACAAAGCCGCCGGAAAAATAAAAAAGAAGAGGAATATCCGGCATTTCAGATATCCTCCTTAATAGCGCCGGAATCAAAAGTATGAAGCTCTGCCACCATAGCAGAAATTATTGCGAGAGAGGAACATATTTCCGCCAAAGAAATAATAAAAAGAACCAAATAATAATTATCAGTTTTTTCCTGAGGAGTCAGGCAGAGCAGCAGAATAAAAGCAGCAAGGAACATAAGAACAGAAAAAACGCATTTTTTCAACATATTGCCGCTAAAGAGAAAGCCGGATGCTGCCAAAAAAAATATAATAAGCGTTAAAATAAGAAGAGGATAAAGGCTAAGCATCTTCTTCCTCTTCGTATATCAGAATTTTTCTGCCTGGAATGATTGAGAACAGGGCAAGAGCCGCCAGGCTGGAAAAATAAACGCCATAGTCTTGTTTTTTGTTTTTGACTGGATCTTCTGCCCTAACAGGATCTCTGACATCAGAATATTGAATGCCCCTAAGCCCGGCAGCTGCGAGCATTATAACGAAAAAAATCCCAATGCAGAAAAAAGCTGAAAAAAACTTAAAAAAAACAGGAGTTATTCCTTTTGCGGAAACAGTACCCTTCTTTAAATTAACAGAAATATAGCAAAATAAAGCCGGAAAGAAAAAGGCAATAAAAAGAAGAATGACCGCTGGGATGAAATGACGGAAAATAAGACAAATGAAGGAGGCTGAAAGAAATGTGCCAAAAAGCGCCAGGACAGTTTTTATTGTGTCTTTAGTAAAAAAAAGAAGCAGCACGGAAATAACTGCCGCAAACGAGAAACAATAAAACAATGTCAGCCGTATCATAAATTTAAAATTATGCTCCGTCCTTAATTTAATATTATAAATTTTATATTTTAAAATGCAATCAGCATAACAGAGACTTTAGCGCATTCACGGCTGCCGCAGACATCCTGGCATCTAAAAGAGCCTGCCGTATAAGGCGCAGCCTGGCATTCTCTTTCCAGTGCGGGCCATCTTTTTCAATAAGGGCTTTTTGAAGCTGCAAGGCAAAACGGTCTATCTCTTCCGGGACAGCAATGTAATTATCGCGGCTGCGCGCAGGCTTTGTCACTTTTGAGCGGGCAAGCTCATAGGCAACTATAGCGACAGCCTGTCCCAGGTTTATTGATGGCTGCCTTGAATCTGTAGGAATATTGACTATGTAATTGCAATGGCTGAGCTGTTCTTTGGTAAGCCCATGTTTTTCACAGCCAAAAATTATCCCGGGGCTTTCATATCCGCCTTCTGACAAAAAAACAGGCAGATCCGAAAGCATTATTACATCCCTTTCCGGTTTCTGCCTGTGCAGTGATGATGTGCCAAAAAGAATATCGCAGCCTGATGAAGCTTCTGACAGCGAATTACAAAAAGACACTTTGTCCAGAATGAAAGAGGAATCCACTGCCGAGACTTCCGCTTCAGCAAGCCATGCCAGCCTGGCTTCCCTAAAATCGTTTTCAAATACTCCGGATAAGGCAATGGAACTGAAGCCAAAATTAGCCAAGGCTCTAATACAAGCGCCTATGTTATAAGGATTTCTGGCTTCGGAAAGGATAAAGCGGATTCCTTTCATTTATGCCGCTAGCTTGATGTCCTTCTTAGTAAGCTTATGAGTGCTGACATAGCTCATAGCCTCATGGGCAGCAGCCTGCTGGGCAGACTTAAGGCTTTTCCCTTTGCCAAGGCCTAGAGTTTTTGAGCCGAGGAACACTCTAACCTTGAAAGTCTTATCATGTTCAGGGCCTGACTCCTCCAAAGTTTCATAAGAAGGCATAATTTTATATTTTTTTTGAATTATAAGCTGAAGCTGTGTTTTTGAATCTTCAGGGATTTCCGCCGGCTTTTGTTTTTTAAGCCAGTCAAGTATTATTGCCGATGCTGCCTCCAGGCCTCCATCAAGATATACAGCGCCAAGCACGGCTTCCATGGCATTTGCAAGATTATTTCTGCGAGTTTTTCCGCCGCTTAAAATTTCTCCAGCGCCTAAGCGGAGATAAAAGCCAAGCTTTAACTCTGCTGCCCAGGCTGCCATTGTTTCCCTAGACACAAGAAAAGCGCGGGATTTAGAAAGAAATCCCTCATCCTTGTCTGGGAAACGGGAATATAAATAACCCGAAACCACAAGCTCTAATACGCTGTCGCCTAGAAATTCAAGGCGCTCATTGTTCTCAGGCATATTATGCTCAGCTGAGAAAGATTTATGCGTAAGCGCTTCGTCTATAAGTTTCGGGTTTTTAAATGTATATCCTAATTTTTCCTGAAAAAAGTTCATCCTTCTTACAGAAAATTATTTATCTGCTTTTTGAATCTTATCCCAGATATAATCAACGGCATCTCTCACGCTTTTAAGCTTTTCAGCATCTTCATCCGGAATTTCAAGATCAAACTTTTCTTCAAGAGCCATCATCAGCTCTACGGTGTCAAGAGAGTCAGCGCCAAGATCCTGAATGAACTGAGACTCAGGCTTAACATCTTCTATCTCCTGGCTGAGATTCTCAGCAATGAGTTTTCTGGCAACTGTTTCCAACTCTTCTTTACTCTTAATATCCATCATAAATATCCTCCTGATAGGTACTTCTTAAATTATACAAAATTCACATATACATTCCGCCGTTTACTGCGAGAACCTGTCCTGTTATATACGATGAACGCTCCCCCGTAAGGAACAGGGCTGCATTCGCAATTTCTTCCGGCTCGCAAGGGCTGCCAAGAGGAATCATCTTATTTATCTCACTCTTAGCTTCATCTGAAAGCGCATCAGTCATTGCTGTTCTCACAAAACCAGGGGCTATGGCATTCACAAGGATTTTCCTGGAAGCCAGCTCTCTGGCAAGGCTTTTAGTAAGGCCTATGAGGCCTGCCTTTGAAGCAGAATAATTCGCCTGGCCAGCCTGGCCAGCCTGGCCGACGACAGAAGAAATGTTTAATATGCGGCCTGAGCGCTGTTTCATCATAGGCTTGGCAACTGCCTTAGACATAAGGAAAGCTCCCTTTAGGTTTATGTCAAGCACAGCATCATAATCCTCTTCTTTCATGCGTATAAGGAGATTATCCCTTGTTATGCCGGCATTATTGACGAGAATGTCAATCCTGCCAAAGGCAGCAATGGCCTTGTCAACGCATGACAGGCAGCTTGCCGCTTCTGAAACATGAAGCTCTGTTCCTATGGTTTTTGCCCCAGTTTTGGCAGCAATATCAGCTGCGGCCGCTTCTGCCTTATCAGCATTAGTGCCAGTGATTATGACATTTGCGCCTTCCAAGGCATAAGCTTCCGCTATGGCTCTGCCTATTCCTCTAGTAGAGCCTGTAACAATAACAATTTTTCCGTTAAAAGACTTCATGGTGTTTCCGCATGAGTTTCGGCTTTAAGGGACTCGAACAAAGGCTTTAATTCTTCCATGCGCCGCTTAACGCTTGCTACCATGTCAGATGCGGCAAGATCCGCGCTTACACGCAAGGCATTGAAAATTGCCTCGGAATTCGCGCTGCCATGGCATACCATGGCAATGCCGTCAATACCTAATAACGGTGCCCCGCCATAAATATCAGCGCTCATCTTTACTTTTAATGATTTAAAAACGCCTTTCAGGCAAAGGGCAGCAAGCTTATAGCCGATATTTGACATTATGCGTTCTTTCAGCATGCCAAAAACAGCTTTTGCTGTTCCTTCATAAAGCTTTAGCGCTATATTGCCCACAAAGCCATCCGCAAGAATGACATTTGTTTCCCCCGTAGGAAGATCTCTGCCCTCTACCGGCCCAATAAAATTTAGGCCCAGCTTTTTTAAAGAAGGCAATGTTTCATGCACAAGGGCATTGCCCTTGCATTCCTCTTCACCTATGGAAAAAATGCCTACTGACGGGTTTTCTATCTTTAAAAGGGTTTTCATGTACATGGAGCCCATTACAGCAAACTGAAGCAGATTCACAGGCTTGCAGTCCATATTGGCCCCGGCATCAAGCAGCAGAGTAGGCACGGAACTAGTGGGAAGCAGCGCAGCAATCGCAGGGCGCACAACGCCCTTTATGCGTTTCATTTTGAAAGTGGCAGCCACCATCATCGCGCCGCTATTTCCGGCAGAAACGAAGGCATCTGCTTTTCCGTCATGCACAAGGCCCGCTGCAACCGACATGGATGCATCCGGCTTGCTCTTGTATTCTTCTACTGCTTCTCCATCCATCGCTATTTCCTGCGTGGCATTCACGATGGAAAGTTTTTCAGGCAATGATTCATACCCCCGGCGGCGAAGCTCTTCTTTTATTTGAGCTTCGCGGCCGACCAGGATTATTTCATGCGGCAATTCTTTTGCCGCTTTAAGGGCTCCTTCAATGTTTGGCGCCAGGCCAAAATCACCGCCATTTACATCTAATGCAATTCGCATAGGAGACTTCTAAGCGGCAAAAGAAGTTTATTTCTGTTCCTCGCCTTCTTCGGCGGCAGTCTTAACGGCTACTTCTAACTTCCCGTCATAATATCCGCATGACTTGCAAACGCGATGCGGCTGGCCGAGTTCCCCGCAATTAGGGCAAGGTCTAAGTTCCTTAATCTCTAATTTTGAATTCTGCGAGCGGCGCATATCGCGGCGCGAACGTGTATGTTTTTTCTTAGGATTGGGCATTTTTTTACCTCATTATTTACTATTTTAAATCATTTTTTTGCCGGGCCTGAAATTTTTCAGGGCTGCGAAAGGAGAGAAATTCTCCTGAACGCAGGAACATTTTCCTTCATTAAGGTCTTTGCCGCAATGAGGGCAGCGGCCCTTGCATTTTTCGGAACAAAGAACCTTCATGGGCTCCATAAGGGAAACTGTCTCCCTTATGTTTTCCCGGACATTAATATATTCTACTGAATAAGGGAATGATTCGTCAAAAACATCAGAGAAAGATTTTATTATGCTTTTCCCGCAGCGTGAACAATCCAGTGCAAGGGAAGCAGAAATTTTTCCGTTTAGCAGTATTTCATCTCCAGCCGCATTAAATTCTAAGCTGGCTGACAGTTTTTTTAGCACATCTCTTCCCGGAAAAGCATCTGCAAATTCTGATGGAAGAATATTCAGCTCAGCAGAATAAGTGCCGGCTTGGCGTATCTCGCTTGCGCTAAAGACAAACTGATTCTCATTGTTTTTATCGTTCATACTACAAAGATAAAATATAATTTATGATAGAGGCCAGTCAAGCAGACACGACGGAGAGTTCCATAGCATGCAGGCATAAAATGCTTAATGAATGCTTAAAGTTTTGCATGCTTTGAGATTAAGGAGTATTCAAAAAAATCTGATTTATGGCAATAAATAATTACAAAAGAGATATTTTCGCAATCTTATTTTCGCAATGAGCTAAATTCAAGAACAAAATGACATGATAACAATATTTTTCATAGCTCAAAATATTTTTCAAATGAGACAATTTTGCGAAAAAAAGCAAGCGGCATGGAATTATTTCTTGCAAAAAAATCATGGCTGCAAAAAAAATATTCCCGGCAAAAAAAGAATATATGGCAAAGCTTTATGCCTTATGAAGATCAATCATACAGGGCTTGCTTCCAGCCTTGAGCTCCAAATAAAGTTTTTCTTGCTGGCGCACCATAAAATCTATGTCAAATTCCGAAAGCTCCGTGTCCTTAGCCCCTTCCGCAAGTTTTTTTCTAAGGCTGACATCATCAATAAGCTTTCCTAGTTTTTCTATATAAGAGGAAATATCCTTTTTTTCCATGGAATAGCCGTTAACTCCGTCTTTCAGTATATCCGTAACACCGTCTGCCCTATAGCATACAGCAGGAAGCCCGCTGGCAAAGGCTTCCACAAGGCTGCGCGGCAGGCCTTCCCAAAGCGATGTCATGGCATATATGTCAGAAACAGCCAGGATTTCCGCACTGTCTGCTCTCCAGCCCGGAAGAAGGCATTTCTTTTCTATGCCAAGAGCTTTTGCCATGGCCTTGAACTTAGGAAGCTCATCCCCGCCTCCGGCAAAAACAAAAACCAGATTATTTCTGCTGCGCAACAGCTCAGCTGCGGCCTTTATGAAATCGCCAGGATTTTTCTGCGGCTTTGAATTGCCAATGGAAAAAACAATAAGAGGATTTCCTTCTATTACTAAAGATTTTAGGATTTTTTCTTTATCTGCCTTTGCCGGATAGGCTGAAAGCTTTATGCCGCTGCGTATCAGGGCATACTGCTCTTTTTTTCCTATGCCCAGGCTGCTGGCATATTCCATATTGCTTTTTGAAACGAATATCAAAGCAGAAGAGAAAGAAGCACAGTATTTTTCCAGCATTACATACAGATTCCGCACGGCAGGGTTCTGATAAGGGTGAAAACCAAAGCCGTGAAATGTATGTATAATAAAGGGAACCCCCGCCATTTTTGCAGCCATGCGGCCCAATATACCGGCCTTTGAAGAATGAGTATGTATTATATCCGGCTTTATTTCCTTTAGGCGGCGCGCCAATGCAAAAAGAGCTTTCAGGTCATAATATGGGTTTATGCTGCGGCGCAGCTCTGGAACAATTTCAGCCTTGATTCCATTAGGCAGCTTTTCCATTGTGCCGCCCGGGCCCGCCAGCAGGGTTATGTCAAATAGCCGGGGATTAAGATGAGATGCCGTATACATCGTATTAAACTGCGCTCCGCCGAAATCAAGGCGAGTGACTATGTGAACTGCTTTTATTTTTCCCATATCGCTAATATCTGCCTACTTATAATCTCAAACCATACCTTACAATATCATTAATGTTTAATCTGAACAGAAGAGGACTCTTTAACAGAAGATTCATTCTTCACAGAAAAAGACTCTGAAGAAGCGCTAGGCCGGTCATCATTGTTTTCTGCCTGTTTGGACAAATAAGATTCAGCGTTTAAGATAATTCTTTTCACAGGCGAAGACGGCACATCTCCAGATAAAGAGCCAGCCGTTACAGGCGAACCGACTGCTGCTTTGCCTAATGATTCCGCAGGATTAGCCGAATCAGAAAGATTATTTTCCTGCTCATTGTCATTCTGCTCATCTGCGGGGACAGGAAGCTTGTCCGGCTCTTCGGGGAACAAATGCGTTCCGGGGAAGTATTTTTTTAGTATGGCCCTATAGTCAGCTTCCTGCCTTGCGGCCATGCCTTCCGCTCCGCGCAGGCACATATTTTTCCCGTCAGCAGGCCCTGAAGCAAATGTTCCCATTCCCCGCACAAGGAAATATTCAGGATATTTGCCTTTCATGACAGGGCGTATTGAAAATAACATGGAACGCAGCGTTCCAGAGGCAAGCACGGAAGAAATAGCCTTTTCCCCCTCAAAATCAGCAAAGCCGGCAGAGCCATAAGCTCTTATTGAAAGCACGCTGCCATTCTCATCTCTTTTCAATGGGATTATGTATTTCAGCCTGCCTATCTTTTTATGCCTGTTAATTCTGGATTCTATCCATTCAGGGGCAAGGATAAGAGTCCAGTTAAGGTCAATATAATTCAGGCGGCTTTCAGGTATGCACATAAGCCCTTCAGCCGGGCCTGCAATAAGTGAGGCATAAAGCGAGAAAGGAGATCCGGTTTCAGCATGATCTACTCCTTCCGCGCAAACATGGGATGTCCCTCCGCAGGCCTGCGTCAGGTAAACGTTAGGAACGGCATTATCGGAAGAAACTATAACCTGGCCAAGAGTTTCTTCCACTGCGGCTGTGGCAAGCATATTTTCTGCCTGCATTCCGGCAAATTCAATGCAATGCGCGGAATCGCACATATCAGCCTCATCTCCATGGAGGGAATGGGCAGCCATATTTCTAATTTTAGAGCGGACGGCAACAGCCACAGCCTTTGAAAAATTCATTTCATTAGAGCGGCGTATTAAAGAAGCTGTTATCGGGCAGGCTAGGCTTTCCTCATCTATAATTGTCTGCAGCTTAACGCCATCTTCAGCAGGCATTATGCGCAAGCCGCCGCCGGTTTCCCTGTCGCTGCGGTTTACTCCGGCCGGGTCTCCAGCGAAAAGAGGGTCTTTCAGCAGAATTACAGCTCCTTCCTTGCGGCATGTAACAGTAAGATTTCCGTATGTGGAACGGGCGGAAGAGCCAAGGCTGTCATGAATCTCTATAAGCTTTTCCTTCGGGTCATAAATAATCTTCCAGGGAGTGAATTTCTTTCCGCTCATCAGCTTGCCAAGGCGGTCGTCCATTATGTCAAAATCAGCGCTGCTCATAAAGGAAAATTCCAAAAGCCTTGCGGACTTGCCCTCATTGTCGGCATAAAGATTAACTTTAATTTTTTTCCCGCCATGAACCTTGCGAAGCGATGTGTGCGCAGGCCAGTTCATTCTCTGCCAGAACATTAGGTTTTCATGCTCGCCCTTAACACGCTTAGCAAGCTTTCTAAGTTTTCTGTCATAGCGTTTTTCTTCCGGATCCATCTCCCTAAGAGTGCGCCAGGCCTGCCATGCCGCCGTATATTTCTTCTGCTTTTCGCTTATTTCCGCAAAATCTGCCTCTGCCTGGAAATTCTTATTATCATACTGAAGGCTGCTTCCGGTAAAGTAAGAAGCCTTGTCATAATCTTTTCTTAGCATGAGCCATCGGCCTATGAGCTGCGAAGAAGAGGAGAGAAGATATGGATAGCGCGTATAAACAGCTGCCATGTTTTCAAGAGCTTTTTCTGTTTTTTTTCTCCGGGCTTCTGAAAGGGCGGCGGCAAAGTCAGCCTGGCTTAGCAAAGCCTGATTCGCAGTGAAAGCCTTGGCCTTATTAAAAGCCTTTATGGCCTCTTCTGTGCGGTTCAGAGAAAGCAATGCCCAGCCCTTTTCAAACTGCATAAAAAAAGAATGATCTAAAAATCTGCTTTTAGAATAAACAGACAAGGCATCCGAACTGCGGCCCTCTTCCGCATATAATGCCATAAGATCAAG
>JAILAB010000010.1 GCA_024681855.1 Elusimicrobiales bacterium | reverse complement strand
ACTGGACTATTTCAGGATCAGGTACTGAGAAATCACAATGCAGTTTTTTCATGCAGGATTTCCCTGTAAATATGCTCATCCTGCTCGTTGAAAACGTTGAAAATCACCTGTTTTATGGATGTTTCCCTGTTTTCATTCATATAATCCATTACGGCCTTTACGGCAGTTTCCGCAGCAGGCTTTTTTGGAAATCCGAACACGCCAGTGGATATGCAGCAGAATGCCACGGATTCCAGATTATGCAAGGCGGCAAGGGACAGGCATGACATATAGCAGCTGCGCAGCATGGCATGGTCATATTCCGACGGAATACCATTGACTATTGGCCCAACCGTGTGCAGAATATGTTTCGCCGGAAGATTGTACCCAGGAGTTATTTTTGCCTGTCCCGTAGGCTCTTCATGTCCCTGGGCCCGCATTATCCTGCCCATTTCAATTCGCAGCTGAATCCCGGCAAAAGTGTGTATAGCATTGTCTATGCACAGGTGCATGGGCTGAAAACATCCCAACATTCCGCTATTGCAGGCATTTGCTATGGCATCGCATTTAAGAAGGGTTATGTCGCCTTTCCATAATGAGACATTCTTTAGCCAGCCTTTGTCCGACACTGCGGGAATGTCCAGGCAATCCGTTATACCCTTTTCCGATATTGCCTGACGCAGATATTCGTCCTGTATTTGAAGAAAGCCTTCGGGAGCAGTGTCAGTTGGCCTTACGTTCATCAAGGATCGCAGCAATACTTTCTGCTCGTCCATATCCTGAGGTATTTCTATATCCGAATACTGCCTGTCCTCTGCGATAAGCATTTTAATCAGAATGATTCTTCGCTGTTCCTGTGTCATTTCCTGTCTGCCTGATTGATCTTTCGTATTCTTCCAATAGCCTCTGATATATCTGCGTTTATACATAAGGAACGCTGCTCTATTTCCGACGGACAGAATGCCTCTCTCATATTCACGCAGGCGTAAAAGGATTTTTCATTTTCCGAAACCATCTGCCAAAACGGATATTTTATTATTATAGGAGTGTTTGCACCTACGCCCAGCTCCAGATAAAGCGTTTTCATTCCCTTATGGAGGTTCAGGAAGGTACTGTATGCCGAGGAGGCCCGATGCCAGCCTTCGTCCTCTGCGAAATTATCGTCGGAACGCAGATTCATTGTCATTTTTCCGCCGTCATCGGGACATACAGGAATAAGGGATGATGGTATTTCCATTTTCAGCTTTTTGTCAGGCGGAACTTCATAAATGCCATCCTGATTTTTTATAAACCCCTGGGATTCAAGCATGGCCATTACCTGCTCCCTGTTGTCATAAGTCCTGGCCGCCCCATAACGAGAACTTTGCCACAGACCATAATCTCCCTGCGTGTAGAACAGCCTTTTCTTGTCAAAACCTGCCGCCTGGAACTTGTGGTCAACATTTGTCGTTATGACAAAATAATCCTTGTCCCTTACTATATCCAGCAATTCCCTGTATGTTGGCTTTGGAGCGGGAACATAGCGGTTGAAATATATGTGCCTGCTCCACCACGCCCACATTAATTCTTCCTTGGGAAAAGGATAAAAACCGCCGGAATACATATCCGAGATTCCGTACCTTTCCGCAAAATCATAAAAATAACGCAGGAATCTCTCGCCGGAATATGTAAATCCAGCCGCAGTGCTTAATCCAGCACCTGCACCAATAATGACGGCATCCGACTGTCGTATTTTTTCGGCAAGGATATTGATTTTTTCATTTGTGTCGGAATCATGCGGAAAAATCTTTATATCCCGTCGCATATTTCGCACAAAGCTAATGCCTTTCTCAATAGTTTCCATGTATCCGTCACTCATTTTGCTTATCCCGTATTACGCAACTGTATTCAGGATTTTTCTGATTCTTCTGAAATCGCACTTTCCGTACGGAGGAACAGATCTTCAGCTGTTATGGATTTCATTCTTTCCTCAAAGGAACTCTGAATGTCTGCAAGAAAGCCATCCATTGCCCTGTGTATATTGCGACCTACTGGGCATTTTGGATTTGGACTTTCATGGAAGCGGAAAAGCCCCCCCTCGTCCACGCAGCCCAATGCCTTGTATATGTCGTAGAATGTTATTTTGTTCAGAGGGCGGGCCAGGGCAATCCCTGTCTTGCCCTGGCTTATGCTTATTATCCCTGCCTCTTTGAGCTGCCCCATCAGTGTACGCACTATGACGGGGTTAGCCCCTATGCTGCCTGCCAGGAATGAACTTGTCACTGCCGCCTTGTCTTCAAAGTAACTTACGCACATTATTATATGTGCCGCTATGGTAAACCTGCTTGTTATCCGCATAATATGCTCCTGATAACTTTTTAGCAAGCTAATGCGGGCAATGTCAAAAAGTTATTCCCTTACGACGCTTATTCTCTGACGTATATGGCTGCCTTTTTCAATTTCATCAAGCATTGACATGGCATAGTCGGCATAGCTTATTATGCTTTCGCCCCTGCTATTGAGCGTAAGCTCTTCTCCGCCGAGAATGTATTTGCCGCTTCTTTCGCCTTCCGCCTGAAAATCGCCAGCAGGGCTTATATAAGTCCATTTAACGTCATCTCTTTTGCGAAGTTCCACAAGAGCCTTTGCCATTGCCGCCGCAAGAGGCTTATAGGATTCAGGGAATCCGGGTGTATCTGACACGCACATTGTATGTTCCTTGTTCACATAAAGGCTACCTGCGCCACCGACAACCAGCAGCCGTGTGTCTGTACCGGAAAGTATGCCGCAAATATGAGCGAGCGTCGTTCCATGCTGCGGCAGTGTTTCCGGTGTCCATGCCCCAAAGGCATCTACGGCTGCATCAAATCCTGAAAGATCTTCTTTGGCAAGATCAAATATATCCTTCACTATGACCTTGTCCGCACCTTCAATTTTGCAATCCGATCGGACAAATGCCGTAACCTCATGTCCTCTGCTTTTTGCCTCCATGACAATTTTCCTGCCTGCCCTGCCTGATGCCGCTATAACTGCTATTTT
The DNA here is from genome assembly GCA_024681855.1 of Elusimicrobiales bacterium. Lineage (GTDB taxonomy): Bacteria > Elusimicrobiota > Elusimicrobia > Elusimicrobiales > UBA9959 > CACZRG01. The sequence goes on along the minus strand of JAILAB010000010.1, from coordinate 1,889 downwards.
CATATTTTTCTCCTTGATTGTTATTGAAACAGGCCTCTAACATTGTATTGCCGGACTGTTTTAAAATTAGGCAAGAGTTTTTTTGCCTATAAACAAAGTTTAGCATAAAAAAGTCAACTTGTCAATAAAATTATTACAAGTTATGAGATTTTTTCCGCAGCGTAGGGAAAAGTACAATTTATAACCGGAACATTTCAATATTTTTATATTTTTGTCGTTTATAATCGTCAAAATCATAATTTTTGGCTTAATTATCGATTATAAATGTAATAAAATTTTAATTTTCCCCAACTATGTAGTTTCAATGGATGAATTTGACATGAGCCGCAATGGCATAAGGCATATAAATCTAAGAGACTTTCTTCTCGCAGAAGAATGGAAGTGAGGCCAGCCGCCGTATTAAACAAAGGCATTTTCTATAAAATTTACACTGAAACACTATGGCACTTTTGCCAGTTTATTGCAACATTGCTACGTATAATAAGAATATTGATTTACCTATATCGCATGGCCGCCGGATACTTTTATTACCTGGCCTGTAATCATTCCGGCCTGCTCGCCGGACAGGAACAGAATCGTTGCGGCAATGTCTTCCGGCTTAATCAGTTTTCCCATAGGTATTAACGGAATCACCGCTTTTTCCAAACCGGCATCTATCCAGCCTGTCTGCGTGGGGCCGGGCGCGACACAGTTCACGGTAATGCCATATTTCGCAACTTCAAGGGCAATACTTCGGGTGAGGGCCTCCATGGCAGCCTTGCTCGCCCCATAAGTAATCTGACCTGCGAAAATCTGCGCGGCATCCGTGGAAATGTTGATAATCCTGCCATAACTGCCACGGCGGTTAATAAATTCCCTCGTCATAAGAATGCTGCCCCGCACATTTACCGCAAATGTGCCGTCAATCACTTCAGGAGTGATTTTCTCTATCGTATCAAGGCCGTCCACATCGCAATCCGCCGCATTGTTTACCAGAATGTCAATTCTGCCGTACCGCTCCATGGCTGCGGAATAGATCTGCCTTACATCATTTTCATTGGAAATGTCGCTTTCCATAACAATATAATCAGCATTCATGGCCTTCAGACGGCTTTCCACAATGTCCGCATTGCCGGCATTTGCCTGATAATACCTGTCCGCACCGTTTTTGCCGGTTTTGTTTTTGTCAAACGGCCTCGGCACTTTTTTATATGCAAGAACCAGTTTTGCCCCCTCACTGGCAAAGGCAAAAGCAGTTGCCGCACCAATCCCCTGCGGATTGTTCGCACCTGTGATTATAGCAACCTTGTCTTTTAATCCATAATAAGCCATAAATGTTCCTCAAATTCCCTATGCCGCCTGCACCATTATACAGGCATAATGATTATATTCTAACATAATTACGAAGATAAAAGACCTTCTTAAAATATCCGGCAAAATGGAATTTTATGCTCTTATAGGGTCATATTTTTTAATGTTTTTATGCCTTACAGGGGCAAATAAAATTCAGGCAATAAAAATACCATTTCATCGCAGCAGAATAAGGAAAAAGGAATATATGAAAACTGCGGCAAAAAACCTGAAAGTCATAAACAAGCTAAAGCTGGAACAGCACGGGCTACAGGCTACAGGTTCTGCCCGGACTAATAATAGACAGCTGTGAAAAAATAATTCCGGCCGGAGAAACTGCGTATTACTGTCCTGCAAGGCTTATTGGTGCGTAATATATAACAAAGCCAGGTGAATTGACACAACATAGCCTTTCTGTTTTTCATTTGACATCAGTTTTTACCTATAAGCCATTTAAGAAATTATTCAGTTCATCTTCGCTGACAGTAATAATGCCGTCTTTTGCATATTCGCGGATTAATGGCTTTATTTCATATTCCAGTTTTAAATCAAGTTCATTC
>JAILAB010000004.1 GCA_024681855.1 Elusimicrobiales bacterium | reverse complement strand
TATTTAGCGGCCTGGCCGAAGATAATTGCGGCTGGGGCAAGATTTTCCTTTTTTACTGATGATACGGAAAGGCTGAACATTCTGCTTTTTTTGCTGTCATGCCATAGCCCGGAAAGAATATTCCTGCCTTCGCTTTCTGTGCGAAGTTCCTTGCCTTCTAAGCCTAAAATGCTGTTTTTTGTTTCAGATTTCCATTTAAAATACATTCCTGATATATCTTCATATTCTTCTGCTGGTTTTGTCCTGGCTGTCCATTTCTCGCCATTTATGATGAACTGCATTTCCACCATATTATTTGCGGCCAGGAGCCTGTAAATTATCTTTTCCGCTCCGGGAGGTATGCCAAGCTTGAATCCGGCGGCTTTTTCCGCATCCTGAGCGTCTATTTCCAGCCAGGGATTAATTATTGAAGCAGTATTTGCTGGCACAGCCTTTTCTGTTGTGCCATTGCCTGCGGCTGGATTGTCTGTGTTTCCTGCGCAGCAGACTGCCAGCATTGCCGCAAGGGTGGTCAGTCCCATATACATTAATTTCATTGAATTTCTCATTATGCGCTCCTTGGTTTATAGCCTTATTTATGGCATTGCGGTTTTATTGCTTCCCGGTTAATTCTTATACCAGAAAGTGCCGTTAATCGTTTTTATGAGCTTCGGCCGTGAGCCAAGCCTGAGCATTTCTTTCACTGTTGACTGTTCTTCGCGCTGTATATTAAGGCTTTGGCTGCGGCCTTTTATCGTTAGCCGGTATGATATGATGAAATCGCCAGTCTGTTTGTCCTGTGCGGCTTTTAGTTCGGAAATGGAGTATGTAAGGCTGTCATACACCGTGAACATATTGCGGAAATTATCCTCAAGGTCTTGCAGTGTTGTGCCGTCGCCGCATTCCCAGCCGTCATCAATATAGCTCATGAGCAGATTGTCCTGCTTCTGTTCATAGGCCTTTTTGAAACTGTCATAAAAAGCCTTTACAGTTGCCATTTCGGATGCTGTGGCTTCGCGCGGTTTAAGAAGTTCCATGCGTTTTTCTTCTTCCTCTCTCCTTTTTTTATAGGCCTCTTCCTGTTCTTTTTTTCTGTCAGCTATTGCCTTAAGCCTTTTTTGCTCTATGATCTTTTGCGTTTTTTCTGAGATGCAGCTTCCATTGCGGAAGCATTGTGATCTTTCATATAGCTTGTCTGTGGCGGCATCTGCGAGCTGTTTGTATTTCATTGCAAGAGTGTTTTTGCTTATGCCGTCAGTGCTGTTGAAATGTAGCATTCCTACTTCCATATATTTATTTTTGTCTGAGTCATTAAATGGCAGATTCTCCATTATCTCAGGCGTAGGGAAATATGCCGATCCTGGAATGACGCTGTTTATTTTAAGCAGGCCTTCCTTGTATTGCTCATAGTTCTTTGCGTTTATGGCCGACACGCTGGCAATGAGGCTGTCAAGTTTCGATTCATCGTCTAAGAACCATTCGGGAATTGTCCATTCGCTGAAATAATAATCCTGCTTGTTGTTTAAGCCGTCACTGAAATGATAAAGATTATTTTTCTCAATGAATTTGAAAAGCTTGCCATCATAGGCTTCTTGTATGGCTGAGGAAACTCCCGGCAGATCTTTCTTTATCTCTTTCCAGAATTTTGTTGCATTGAGGGCTTTCAGGTCAGCTTTCCTTTCAGGCAGGTTCAACCAGTCCTGGCGGCTAGCCAGCTTTGAAAGCCAGCTGTTTTTATTATCCAGCCTAAGATAATTTGCATAAGGGCCTTCCGTTATCTGTATGAGGCTTAATATGTTCTGGTTCCATGAATTTTTCTTTAATTTTCCATGCTCAAAGGAACTGAAGGTTTTAACATTTGAGAACCACTCTTCCGCTTCTTCTTTTAAATATCTGAAAAAAATAATGTCGGAATAACGGTTTGTCATTTCCGTATCATACAGCTCTTCCATCTTATCAAGTTTGCTAATTGATTCCTTATAATTGAATTTGCCAAGGAAAGATGCTAATTTTTTTATATTGTTTTTATAAACTTCAATTTTTCTTTCGGCATGGCCTGAGACTATGAAATCAATGGTTTCATCGTCAGGAGCTTGCAGATTGTCCCATTCCTGCTTGGCTGCCTTCATTTTTTCAAGATAAATACGCTGATTGAATAGTCCAGCTCTGCTGCACATCATTGAGTAATCATTTCTGGCATTAAGCAGGATATTTAACTTATGGGTAAGGGAATTAAGAATTATGCTACTGGCGCTTATTCCGGGTTGTTCCGCAAGCGGGCCTGCGCTTACATATGTTCCTTGGGACATAGCGCTAGCTATGTCGTCCAGCTTGTGTTCATTAATTTTTGTGAAATAACTTTCATCAAACAGATTAGCATATTGTCCTGCCGGAATTTCCAGCATGCTTAATATTTTTCTTATGGAATTTTGGTATTTATTAAATGCTGTTTTTGCATGGCTGGCCTTTTGTTTGTAATACTCAATCATTCCTTCCAGCTGGCTTTTTAATAAAGTATCGCTGGAATAGTTTCTGTCTGCTATCTTGTTCGCATTTTCCAATGCGGCATATGTTGTTTTTCCGGGAGCCGTCAATGCTTCTACCAAGGCCGCCTTTTCCCTGGCTGCTTTTTGCTCATCATAATAGTGCATGTCATATTCAGCTTCTAAAATCTTATAGCACTCAATGGCCTTGCCGTAGGCTGTTAGAGATATGCTGTTAAACTTTTCCTCGTACGCATAATCTTCCAGCTTTGCGGCCCTTGCGGCATATATCATGGTCTTATTATGCAAATCCCAAAATAAAGGCCTGGCTTCTCTTGCTTTGGCATGTTTTCCTTCCTTGTTTTTATAATTGAGAAGTTCCAGCGCTTTGTCATATTTCTTTTGCTGGTCTGCCAGTATAGAGGCATAATTCTTCTGTTCCTTTTTTAGTTTCTGCCAATGCTTGAAGAAGGCATCTATGGAGTCAAAATCTTTTACTGACTGGTCGTATTTCTCCTTAAATTCATTGAATTCGGCCATCTGCCTGCGTAAGGTCATCTGAGCCCAGCTAAGTTTTGCCTGCTTGTTAAGGTCATCTATGAGTGTTTTTATCCAGCCCCTAGAGACATTGCGGAAATTAGTCAGCTCTTCAAGGTCTTCCGATTCCTTTACTTCGCTTGCAGTGCCGGTGATCCTTTCCCATAATGAGGGGGAATATTCTGGAAAATCAGCGCCTATTACTTTTTTTACATAGGTGCGAACAAGCTCCCTGGTGTGCTTGTCCGTGATAACATATTTGTTGTAGAAATACGTTATTGTGTCTTTGTCGGTTGGTATAAGCTTTGGCCCGTCTGGGGAATAAGTTCCGTGAAGGTAGCGGTCTCTGTCTAAAAGGCCATAGAGCTGCTCTATCTCCAGGGCCGCAACGGATTCTTTCACGGCCTTGTGCGACTGGTATGTGAGCTTGCTCATTTCCCATACGAGATTTACTACCGGGTGGTCTACTATGCCTATTGCCAGGGAAAGCGCTTCTATGGCAGCTTCGTCATATTCTCCTGCTCCCAGCTTAGTGGCTACCGCCTGTGTCTGGTCAAGAACAAGTTTTACTTTCAGTATTCCGTCTTTAGCTTTTGGCCAGGCATCTGGGTCTCCGTTAAGGAAAAATTCCTCGCTTTTTCCGAGCACATCCCATAGAACATCGTATGTCCCCAGATTTTTCAGGGCTTCCTTGCCATCCTGCTTTTCAATGGAATATGTGGCATATTTAAGGCCGTATTCTTCAATTTTTGAGAAATCCGCTGCCTTAGTGAATATGCTTGCGGTATGGGCAGAGGCCGGCTGCATAAGCAGAAAGGCGGCTATTATCGGCAGTGCGGCAAGTTTTCTGTTAGTCATGGCTTTTGTCTCCAGAGCTTAATTCAAGTTTGTTTACCTCTGATAATAGAACTGAAGAGTTATGGGGTTTGTAGTGCTTGAATCTCCGGATGTCACCTTGAAAATCAGCTTGCCGCGAGTGCCATAGTCAAGCGCCCAGCATTCAGGCGAAGCCACGCTTATTGCATCACCCAATGATGATGACGAAGTATACCCGGAAACTGGAATGTCGGTTGAGTCAAGGTCGCAGGCTGATGACAGCTGCTGAACGCCAGTGGTATAGTTGAGGTGCAGCCCCGTGCCTTTATAGAAGGCCATTGCGGAAGCTTCACTGTCATTAAATGTCTGCGTGTCAAAATCATATCCGTAGTCCGAGCCGCATATATGGCCTGCGCAAAGCGTTACAGTTCCGCTTTCCAAATCTCCATGCCCGCCTACATATACTCTTGTACCGTCAATTACCAGGTTTCCGCCTTCTCCTTCAGGCTGGGCTATGTTCCCTGCGGAAATCTGATCTGCTTCTGAAAGGCCGAAAAGCAGGGGGCTTTTCATTCCATGAAGCTTAAGGCCGCCATTCTCATTTGTGAGATATATTTCAGTATATCCTTTGTCTTGCAGCGGATTGCCTGTAGCAGCTGCTGTTACTTTTCTCTCGTATCTCAAGGTTATGAAAATGAGGCCATTCTGGCCTTGGGCCATGGAATTTATAAACCATGTGAATTTTATCTGGTCTAATGCCCTGAAATCATTTGAAATAGCGGATTCCAGTATTTCCCTGCCATTAGTGAAGTTTTCGCTCACAAGGTCCATAAAGGCTTTTTTGTCTTCGTCCTGGTATGCCTTGAAAAGGGCTGTGAGAAATGGGGATACCTTATCCTGCAGTCGTTCTTCGGAGAGTGTTATTCTTATGGCTGTATCCTCTATGTCATTGTTTTTTCCTGTAGTGTCAATGGCCTTGAGGAAAAAATTGTATTCCTTGCCTTTTTCCGGGGCAAAAGCGTATTCAAAAGTCCCGTCTTTTGCCAGTCTGGCATTGTCCCATGTTTCCTTATTGTCAAGCGAAACCATAACGGAGCCTATGGAGCCATTACTGCTTTTTGCTTTGCCGTTTATTACAATTCTGCCCTGCTGCAAAGAATCTTGATAAATTACGGCTTTGCCGTTCATGTCCTGATACGAAGCCTTATTTATGTTCATATAGGAAATTGTTACTCCTTCCTGCTTGCCTTTGCCGAATATCCACCATTTTGCATCGGCTGGCATAGAAACAATCATCATTGATAAGAACATTAATGTCAGAATGGTCTTTTTCATATTTTTCTCCTATTATCTCCATTCATGCTGAAAAGGCAGATTCAAGCCTATAGTGAAGACTTTCTCTGCGTAATTGTTGGCTGTTGCCTGGTATTCATAATCATTTACGGTAAACTTCATATAGAAGTTTCCGCCCTTGAGGGCTTCCGGCCTGTAATTCAGCTGTGCGGTAAGGTACATCGCTTCGGCATCGGCATCAGGGGCGCGCATAAAATTCTGTCCTATGCGGAAGTTAGCTGAAATGCGCTGCTCTGGAAAATCTATTACGCTCCCTGCGGAGTATTCATATACTTTGCGCGTTACGGCAGCTTCATCGTCATCAGCATAATTGGCAGATGCGCTTATGTTGGGCCTTATGATTACTGAGCCAAAAGATTTTCTTGTGCTTATGGCAAGCCTTGCTGTGCTGTCTAGCTGATTGCTGTCGCTTTTGCTGGCATTGTAAGAAGAAAGGCCCAGGCCTGTGTCAATGTCGTAAATGCCAAACCGGTCTCTGTAATTTGCAGATGTAAACCAGTCAGTCCTGCTGAAAGCCGGCGCATCCTTATAATCAAGCTTGGCTTTCAGGTCTAATGCTGAATACCTGCGGGAGGCGATTCTTCTTATGGTTACTCCTATTTGCGGCCTGTAGGCATTTGTGCTGCGGGCGCTGTCGTGCAGGCTGTTCCTGTTCCATCTGAATGATGAGTTTACTGTAATATCCTGGCTAGCTTTGTATCTCCATGAAGCAGCGGAACTTTCCCTGTCTTTTATTGCGGAGCCTAGCAAAGACTCAAAATTAGGGCTTACTCTTTCATATTCCAGCACTACGCGGCTTGGATCCTGATCGCCTATGGCTTCTATGCGGAAAGCCTGCCCTGCTTCTGATGCGCTCATGCCATTTGTGAGGTTTGTTGAGGAAAGAGCTGCCTCGCCTGCCAGGGTAAGCCCCGGTATAGGCTTGTAATCCAGCGTGAGCGCTGCTACCTGATTGTCGTATAGCATTGTTCCTGGCATTGGGGCATCATAATCAGCGCTCTGCACATAAGATATTCCGGCATTCATGTCTTCCATTATCTTATGCTTTATGCTTGCCCCGTATGCTTCGCGGTTTACTGAAAGCGCATCAGGATCTTTCCACCAGCTTTCCCAGCGGGGCACGGCTCTGCCTGCTATAAGCGATAATGATGGCATGCTGCCGTCTTCGTATCGGTAATTGGCGCCTTTTAGTGAGGAGCTTAGGGAATAGCGTGAAAACACTTCAAAAACATCTCCAAGCAGCAGCTTGTGCTGCCTGTATTCAAAAGTGCCTTGCGCATTCGTAAGCGAAAAAGGGATAGGGTCTGTTCTTTTGTCATTAGTGGAACGCAGGCCCAGGCGCAGCTGGTATTTGAATTCTTCCTGCTGTCCTGATAGGTTCGCATTCATTGTTCCCATATATTTCCAGCCTTCGGTAAGAAAAGATCTGTCCTGCCCGGGCCCGGAAAGCATATTGTCAGAAAGGGAAGCATCAAAATCTATGTTCAGCCTTGTAAAGCTGTCAGAGCCGTCATAAGCGATAGACTTAAGCGGCATGAAAAGCAGAGCCAAAAAAAACAGAGCGGCTTTGCCTGTCCTGCTTTTTTTCAGCATCTGCATAAAAGAATATGTTTTGTGTTTTTTATTGTGCATTTGCTTTATTATATAAATAAAATGATTAAGAAGGATAATTTTAATAAAGTTTCAGTAAAGAAATTAAAATCGGATTAAAACTAAGCTAATTAAGCTTTGCCTTAAAATTTTTCCATGCCATGGATATAAGAAGCATGGCCATGGCATAAGTTATCGCGAAATTAAGCCAGAAAGAAGCGGGATCGCCCCCTTTTAGGATTATATTTCTGAAATTTGATGCGCCATACATTAATGGATTGAGATAGCATATCCAGCGGAAGGCATCAGGTATGTTTGAGACCGGGAACAGCACTCCGGACAAAAGTATTGACGGAAGCAGCACAAGTATGCAGCCCATCATTGCCTGCTGCTGGCTTTTGGCTATAGTGCTTATAAGCGTAGCTATTGAAAGCGCGCATGCGTCAAGAGCTATAGCATTCACTGCCAGCTGCCATAATTTGCCGCGCATAGGCAAGCCGAAGCAGAATGTGCCTGCCGCAAGCATAAGCCCTATTATAGCCAGTCCGATTATAAAATAAGGCAGCGTCTTTCCGGCAAGTATTTCAAGAATGCTTATGGGGGAGGCAATGAGCTTTTCCATTGTGCCGGTCTCTTTCTCTTTAGTTATTGACATGGCGCATGCAAGCATTATTACCAGGTATGAGCCCATGGCCGCAAGAGCGGGCACCATGAAATTTTTAGTTTCCAAATAATGATTGAACATTATTTTAGTTTCTATTTGCATTGCGGCTTGCATATTTCCTCTTTCGGAGGCAATTCTGGCAAGTATCTGGCTTACATAAGCTGAAATCTGCTGAGCGCGCTGGGCATTTATTGCATTTATAAGCAGCTGTGCCGGCTTTCCGTGCTCATCCTTTTTCCATCCATAGAAATATCCGGCATTGACTGCCGATGCCTGGCCTTGAAAATTTTTCTCAAGCCCTTCATAAGGAATCACGAGCGCCGCCTCGGCCTTGCCAGATATTATAAGTTCAGCAGGATTGTCAATGTCATATTGCAATATGCCGGCAGATTTGAACCACCCGCTTTCCAGCGTCCGCTGCTCTATTTCTCTAGTTATGGGGGACGGTTTGCCTATTATGGCCAGCTTTATATTCTTTACTTCGCTTGTGAGAGCCAGGCCAAACATGACAAGCTGCATTAACGGTATGAAGAAAAGCACGGCTATCATTTTCCTGTCCCGGAAAATTTGTATGAATTCCTTTCTGAAAAATCCTGAGAAAGTTGCTGCGGAATCCTTTAGCTTTTTGTACATTGTTTTCATGGCTCTGCATCCGTTTTAAATTTTTTTATTGCCATCGCAGTCATCAGAAATGCAAATGCCAGCAAGGCTAGGAAAGGCATTGCCAAGGCCTGGAAGCCGGGATCGCTAAGAAACAGTTTTCTGCTTATGAGCAGAAACCAGCGCTGCGGGAAAATAACCGTAAGCCAACGGAAGAAAATCGGCATATTCTCTATTGGAAAAATGAATCCTGAAAAAATTATGGAAGGAAGAAGCCCTATTGCCATGGCAAACTGTATCGCAGCCTGCTGCTGCCTTGTCATTACCGATATAAAAAGGCCAAGAGACAGCGCGCCGGTTATGTAAAGCATGCAGGCCAGAAGATAAAGAATAAAGCTGCCCTGAAATGGCATTTTAAACAGAAGCAGGGCTATGCAGAATATTATCAGACAGTCCGTAAATGATAGAAAAAGATATGGCAGCAGTTTGCCGATTATTATTTCTGAAGGCTTTGCCGGGGTAGCAAGGAGCAGCTCCATAGAGCCGTTTTCCCATTCTTTTGCCACAGTTAAGGCAGTAAGGACTATTGCGAGAAAGCCTATGATTATAGTGTTTAATGCTGGAACTATAAAGCGGCGGCTGTCCAGGCTTGGATTAAACATATATAGCGTGCGCAGCTGCATTGATGCGGGGGCGCTCCCTGTGTTTTCCTTTGCCAGGCGGCTTATGAAATTTGCGGAAATGCCCTGCATATATGCCGAAAGCATGGCAGCTCCGGCATTGTCTGTTCCGTCTGCCAGAAGCTGTATGTCCGCATTGCCTGGCGCATTACCGTTCCCGGCAGCCTTGCCAGCTCTGCCATGCGCTGTTTTATTTTCAATGTTTTTGCCGAAGCCTGGGGGGATTATCATCAATGCCTGCATGCTATTCTTTTTTAGAAGCTTTTCCGCATCGGCTGGCGTTTTTGCAGTCATTATTTCAAAGTAGCCGCTTGCTTGCGCTGCCTGCTGTAATTTCCTTGAAATCGGGGTTTTGTCATTGTCATTTACTATAAGCGGAAAATTCTTATAATCAAGGTCTATTATGTATCCGAATGCTATTACAAAGAAAAGCGGAAGCAGGAAAGCCACTGCTAGAGTGAAAGGATCTCTCTGTATATGCATTGCCTCTTTTAAGGCTATTGCGGCAATGCGGCGGAAAAAACTGTTTTCAGAATGTTTCTGTTTCCTTTCGGATTTTCTGCCAGCCAGCTTTTCTTCTTTGGAAGCTATTTTGGAGTCAATGTTCTCATTTCCCGAATTTGATATGGCCTTTAGAAAAACATCTTCAAGATTAGGCTCGGTCTGGCTAAAGGTTAAGGCCGGGCTTTTCTCTTCAATCCATGCGGCCAGTTTTATTCTTTGTTCTTCAGAGCTTCCTGGGATTAGCCTTAATTTATTGCCGAAAAAGGAAGATTCCCCTAAGTTCAGTTTTTTTATTTCTTCCGCGGATTTGGCAAGAATTTCATTTAGCTTGTCTTTATTTTCTGTGCCTGCATTTTCTAATGCTCCGCTTTCTGCCGCAGCAGCCGATGATATTTCCAGAATTTTATTGGGAAAAAATTTATGCTTTAGATTTTGCGGCGTGTCCAGAGCTATTATATGCCCTCTTTCCATTAGGGCAATGCGGCCGCAGTTCTCCGCTTCATCCATATAATGAGTTGTTACAAAAATGGTTTTTCCATCTGCGGCAAGGGCTTTTATAAGTTTCCAGAATGATATCCGTGTTTGTATTGAAGTTCCGGCTGTAGGCTCATCCAGGAATATAAGCTGCGGATCATGTATTATAGAGGCGGCTAAGGAAAGTATCTGCCTAGTGCCTCCTGAAAGCGTTCGCACAGGCTTTTCCGGAATGTCATCTATGCCCATGAATGAGAAAATTTTCTTGTGCCTGGCTGGAATTTCTGATTTCGGAATGCGGTACAGTGCGCCGGCAAATCCCATATTCTCCATAGGCGTAAGGTCAGGATACAGTGTGAATTTTTGCGACATATATCCTATCATTGGCTTTAATGAAGAAATATCGGAAATGTTTTTGCCGTTTACGGAAATTTTTCCAGCGGAGGGGGAGAGAAGGCCGCATAATGTGCGTATGGTCGTGGTTTTCCCGGCTCCGTTTGCGCCAAGAAAACCGAATATCTCTCCCTTTTTTACTGAGAATGATATTCCGTCAACTGCCTTGAAGCCGGAAAAATCTATGATCAGCCCATCTACATTGATTATTTCCTCCAGAGGCTCTTCCGCATTGGGCTCTTTATCTTTTTTTTCTGCTTCCTTGTATTTATTCATTATTATTTGAATGCTCTTTTAGGCGCTATGTAACTTTGGCAATTTCTTCATTTTTTTAGCATTTGTTAAATTTTCTTACTGATTATGCCTTGCTTCCGGTTTTTAGGAATATTTCTGTAAGGCTTTCTGTTCCGAACTGTTTTTTTAATTCTTCAGCAGGAGCGGAGCCTGTAAGCTTTCCATTGTCAAGCAGATGTGTTTTATCGCATCTCTCCGCTTCATCCATATATGAAGTGCTTAAGATTACTGTCATGTTTTTTCTCGTGAATGAATATATCAGCTCCCAAAGTTCACGGCGGCTTACCTGGTCCACGCCTATTGTCGGTTCGTCCAAAATCAGCATTTCCGGCCTGTTAATCAGCACGCACATTATGCCAAGCTTCTTATACATTCCTCCTGAAAGCTTTCCTGCGGGCCTGTCCCTGAAAGGCATCATTCCTGTTGTTTTAAGAAGCTCTTCTGAACGTTTTTCAAATTCATATTCCGGAAGCGCATAAAGGCCTGCAAAAAAACGCAGATGTTCCTGGCAGGACAAATCAGGGTAAAGGCTGGGCTCTTGCGGAAAATATCCAATGTTCCCTTTTGGATTTTCTCTGCTGAATGATATTTCCCCGGCATCCGGATGCAGCAGCCCTGCCATTATGCGCAGCAATGTTGTTTTGCCGGCCCCGTTTGGACCTATTATTACATGAGCCATGCCGCTTTCAAAAATTGCAGAGACATTTTGCAATGCCTTAACCTTGCCGAATGATTTGGATATATTTTTTATTTCTGCCCGCATTTGAAGCCCGCCCTGGATCAGTCATCTGTTTTATTGCATGTTATCCTGCAAACCGCCAGAAGCTGTTTCCGAAAAATCCGTCTCTATTGTCATTCCAGGCTTTAAAGCCTGCCTGCCGTCATTTTCAAACACGGCTTTTATGCCGAAAACAAGCCTTGTCCTTTCATCTCTTGTCTGCACATTTTTAGGCGTAAATTCCGCTTCCTCATTTATTTTGGCTATTCTGCCTGTATATTTTTTTCCGTTTTCTGGCAGATATCCTTCTATATGCTGGCCTATTGATAGCTCAGCAAGCTTTTCATAAGGCACATAAAACCATGCTTCCATTTTGCTAAGCTCTGCCAAAGTTATTAGTCTCTGTCCGGCAGCTATCAGTTCCCCAGGCTCAAAAAAACGGTACAGGATCTGTCCGTCCGCAGGGCTTCTCAATTCGCAATAGGATTTTTGTATTTCAGCCTGCATGAAGACATTTTTCCTTATGTCATAATTTTCCTGCGAGCCTGCCCTGCCCTTAAGCAGCTGCGATGCCCGTTCAAATTCTTTTTTTGCGAGGCTATGCTTAAGTGCCGTTTCCTTGCATTCAAGCAATGCCAGCAGGTCTCCTTTTTTTACTTTATCTCCCTCATCGGACTTTATTTCTGCAAGAATGTCTGTTAGGCGGGAGCTTACTGATATTTCATTGGCTTCAAGCGTGCCGCTGTATCTGAAAGTCTTGTTTCGGAAAAATGTCAGGGATATAACTGTTACTATTATTGTTGCGGATATTATGACGATTAGTTTCTTTTTCATTTTGTGTTCTGTTTATTATGCGATTTTTATTTGCCAAGGCTGTCTATTGTTGCCAGGCTGTTCAGTTTCCTTATTTCCAAATCTGAAAGAGCCATTCGGCTTTCCAGCAGCCGGAGGTTTGCATTGTCAGTCTCAAGAAAAGTTACGCTTCCTGCTTTATATGCCTCATAGGCAAGCTTTGCCTCCTCTTCCGCATCATTTATCATGACTTTCAATATTTTTTCTTCATTTGAAAGCCCATGCAGGCTGTCTTTTGATATTTTGAAAAGAAGGAGCAGGTTTTGTCTGGCCTCTTGTTTATCATGGCTTGCCGCCACGGCCTCGTATTTTTTTGCCTTAGCCTGGGATGAATTTCTGCCTCCTTCAAAAAGCGGAAGCGAAAAAGATGCTCCGGCTTTGCCTATGAATACGGATTCTCTTATTGGCCCGTTTGGATATTGCAGATATGCTCCCGCGCTTAATGTCAGTTTCGGCTGCAATGCGCTTCTGTACTGTTCAGCAAGATATTCATAATATCCTTTCATGCTTTCCATGGCTGCAAGGCGGGGGGACTCTGAGTCAAATTCCTTGCTTGCGGCTTGAGACATAATAGAAAGAGTTTTTTCTATGCTGTCCGCCTCAATTAAGTCAGTTGCCTCTGATTCGGCATCAAGACCTTTCAGTCTGAAATCTAATGGATAAGCCGGATTGATTCCGTAGTCATTTGAGGTGAGACGGAATATTTCATGCAGGGCTGCGCTAAGGTTCACTCTTGCCTCGCTCATAAGAGCTTTGGCTGAGTTTACCTGTTTTTTTGCCATAAGCTCATCTAGGCGCGTTTTCGTACCGGCTGCCAGGGACGCTTTTATTTCCGCATGCTGCTGCCTGGCTACTTTAAGCTGTCCGCTTAGCAGATAAAGCCTTTGAAGATTTTGCTGCAGCCTAAAATATGCTTTTCTTGTTTGCAATATAATCTGTTTTTCTGCGAAGGCTATTTCCTGTCTTTTTGAATCAAGTATTTTTTTCGCTGCCGCTTCGCTATGCCTGCGTTCCTTGTTGTAAAGCTGATATTCAGCGGAAGGGCCTATGGAATAATTCCAGTTGTCGCCGTATTTTATGCTAGCGGCGCCTGTTTTCAATTCCGGAACTTCTGAAACCCAGCTTCCCTGAGCATTAAGCGATATGCGCGGGTAATAGTAAGCAGCGGCAGCATTCGTGTTTGCCGCAGCGGCAGCCTCCTGCGCTTTAAGCTTTTTCAGAGTTTCGGATTGTGCAAGGGCATCCTGTTCGCATTGTTCAAGTTTTATTGCCTTTGCATTGGCAGCTTTGCAAGCCGGAACTGCCGCTAAAGCAAACATTACAGCCATTATAAATCTCTTTTTTATCATTTTTTGTCTTTGGCCTTCTCTTTCGTTTCAGCTCCGAAAATGGCATCCAAAACTGTTTCCAGCCGCAATGATATTTCTTTTTCGGACTGAAATTTCCTTTCCAGGCTGGCCGCCATTTTCTTTTTCCCCAGTCTTTCAAGCAGCCCCAGAGGCAAGTGTGGCGCAGCCATTGGAAACACTATCATGACAATAATGCTGACAATGGAAAGCTGTTTTGCCTTTTCGGTCATGTTTTTTTCTCTTTCTGTTTCCGATAAAAGCAGCTTTATGTGATGCGTAAAGTTATCCAATACGAATTTTAGAGTTTTTTCTTCCCCGGAAAGAATGTCTCCTATCAGGGCTGAAATAAACCTCCTGTTTGCTTTTGCGAAGCGGTGTATTGCCAGTGCAATTTTCCTGATGTTTTCCCTAGGCTTGTTTTCAGGGCTTATGTCAACTTTCATTTCGGTAATGAAATTTGAATATGCGTATTTCAAAACTTCCTCATTAAACTTTTCTCTGTTTTTAAAACAATAATGGAACATTCCAAGGTTTACATCCGCAGCCTTGCAAAGCTCCCTTATTCCAAAGCCCTTTATGCCTTTTTTCTGGGCAAGATTAAGCCCGGCTATAAGAAGTTTTTTATCCGTGTTGTGTGAAATCCGTCCCATGTTTTTATTATACAAGTGTATAATTTTAATGTCAATGCCTAAATCATGGCTTTCAGAGAAATAATAAATGGCTCTGTTAAAGGAAGGTATTAATATATAAGGACGCAAATATTACTTTGTCGTCCTAAAAAGGTTTCAGGCTCTCATTAGGCCGCAGAAATGCTGAAATAAATTCAGCATGAAGTAAAAATTGTAAAATCAATATTTCCCTTAATATAGCCTAATAAATAATGAAAGCTGTTTCTGCCAGTTTTAGTATAATCCTTAAATATGGGCATTCTGAAAAAAATAAGAATCATTGCTTTTGCGGCTCTCATAGGCTTGGCTTCATTGCTGCCTTGCCCTGCATATTCATTTGAACTGGCAGACGGACTTGGCCTGCTTCAGATATCGCTTGAATATGGGATGATTTATGTGCAATTAAAACATCTGGACGGCTCAGGCCGGAATTATATGCTTGAAATCCTTAAGAAAGAGCATGGCGTAAATAATGACCAAAGGGCGAATCATCAGCTTTCCATTATTATGGCGAGTCTTCAGAAAACAATAATGGACTCGGATCCTGGCCTTGCATCTAAGCCATATAATTTCTTTGTCAATCAGCAAAAATCATTCAATGCTTTCTGTTCTTTGGGGCATAATATAAGCGTAAACATCGGTCTTTTTGAGGCTCTTGATTATGATGAAGACGAAACAGCCTTTGTGGTGGCGCATGAGCTTGCCCATGGCCAGAACGGAGACCCTTTTTATAACCAGATAAAGCGTACTTCCATATCTGCGCTGGCATCATTGGTTACCGGCGGCTCAGGCTCTACGCTGGACATAATAGCGATGAGCGTGGCGAGCGGAGCTGCAAGCGCAAAACTTGTTACGCTTCCTGCTGAAAAAAAAGCTGACAGGAAAGCATTTGAATATTGTGCCAATTCCGGCTACAATCCAGGCGCAGGCGCTGCTTTGTGGCAGCGCGTAATGGAGCAGATTGACAAGAATCCGGCAAATTTCCTTTTGGATATTTTCAGCGATCATCCCGGCAATGAATCAAGGCGGGATTTATATGCAAAAGACATGACTGCCTGGAGCAGGGGAGCCGTTAGCGTAGACACAAAAACGGGCATGATAATCCTGAACGGTAAGAGCATTTATGCGCCTGTCGCATACAAAGGCAAGAGCGGGCTTGAGCGCGCATACCTTGCCGCAGGCAGAATAGCCGGAGTATACCATGGCATAGACAGCCTTGTTCATGCTCCGCAAGCTTCTTTTATTGGAAGGCAGGTTTTTCTTGGAGATGTCATGATTCTGGAGACAGCCCCCGGTGAAGATGCCGGAAAGATATCCCAGGCCATTAATGTGTCTGCGGGGAAAAACTGATTTTTTGTTCATCTATATTTGGTAATTTTGGAGGTTTGCTAATTTAAGTATGGCAGAGCTTTTTTGTGTTTTTGATTCATAATGAGCAGCTCTTAATATTTCTGATATCTTTTTGTAAAATATATTTAGCGCAAAAGCAGCAGTCGGAGCAAATTTATTTGATAAGTCCTGACAGATTATTCTTTCTGGCTGCTAAAAACGGAACAATAAATGAAGGATTTTCTTAATAAAAAACACAAATGGCTCATAACAGGAGGCGCTGGCTTCATAGGCAGCCATTTGGTCCATTTCCTTCTTGCCCGCGGGCAGAGTGTTTCCGTGTTTGACAATCTTTCATCCGGCAATATAAATAATATCTCTGACTGCCTGGCAAACATTGAGCTTATTAAAGGCGATATATGTGATTTTAAGGCTGTTCGCAAAGCCTGCAATGGAGCAGAATATGTTTTGCATCATGCTTCATTGGTTTCAGTTCCTGAGTCAATGGCCAAGCCTGTGGAGACGGTGAAAATTAATGTGGGAGGGACTGCGAATGTTCTTCAGGCTGCGAAAGAAGCCGGAGTCAAGCGTCTTATATTCGCATCTTCAAGCGCCGTTTACGGAAATAGCCCCAATATGCCTTATAGGGAAGATGCGGCATTGGACTGCCAGTCCCCTTATGCGCTTACGAAGCAGATGGGAACGGAGCTTTGCCAGGAATATACAAGGCTTTTTGGCCTTGAAACAGTGATTTTGCGTTATTTCAATGTCTTTGGCCCAAGGCAGAATCCTCATTCCCCGTACAGCGCCGTAATAGCGAAATTCTTGGATTTTGCCTATTGCGGTCAGCCTTTGAGCATAGACTGGGACGGCCTTCAGTCCCGTGATTTTATTTATGCGGGCGATATTGTTCAGGCAAATATGCTTGCCGCTTTCAAAGGAGTGCCGGGGGAAATATATAATGTGGCATCAGGCCGTACTTTCTCCCTGATTGAAGTGGCAGATTTCCTTGAAAAAATCTGCGGACGAAAGCTTAAAAGAGTTTTCAGGCCGAAACGCGCCGGAGACATAAAGCTTTCATCGGCCTGCATTGACAAAATTTCCGCTCTCGGCTTTAAGCCTTCCATAACGCTTGAGCAGGGTTTGCGCAATATGTGGAATGAATGCCATTAATATTGCTGGAAAATTTGCTTGGCATGCTTTGGGAATGTCAGGCGGTCAAATGCCAGGGGTGGGCTTTCCTGTTTTTACATATCATTTGTAAATAATGTTCAGTTATCCTTTTTACAGTGAACATTTTATTGATCGCTCTGTATAAGAAGATTATTGATTTTAGAGTTTTCCCGTCATGCTGAATTTATTTCAGCATCTCTGCGGCTTAAAGAGGCCCTGAAACAAGTTCAGTACGGCGAATTAACATCTGCATTCTTGGCTTAATACTCATTTGTGTTGGTGCTACAGTGTTTTCAACAGCCAGAAAATAACCGTGCAATTACTTTCTTCAGCCTAATATCTTTCGTATTAAGTTTGTCCGCCCTGCTTCGCGCAATGCCCTTATGACCAGATTACGGTTTTCAGGTTTGAAATACTGTATAAGAGCCCGCTGCATTTTTCTTTCCAGTTCTTTTTTCGGCACATACACAGGCTTCATAGTAAAAGGGTCAAGGCCAGTGTAATAAATAGATGTTGAAAGCTCCATGGGAGCAGGAAGAAAGTCATTTATCTGCTGCGGGCGTATATTATGCTCTTTGAGGTAAATGGCCAGGTCTATCGTGTTCTGAAGCGTTGAGCCTGGATGCGCGGAAATGAAATAATGCACAAGATACTGTTCCTTACCGGCCTTTTTTGAAGCAGCCTTAAATTTTGCTGTAAATTCATCAAGGACTTTCACCGGAGGCTTGTTCATTACCGAAAGCACTTCCGGAGAAATATGCTCAGGCGCCACTTTCAGCTGCCCGCTTGTGTGATTCATGGCTATTTCCCTGATATACTCCTCGCAGCAAAGGGAAAGATCCATTCTTATTCCGCTGGCTATGAATACTTTTTTTACCTTGGGCAGAGAACTCGCTTTTCTCATTAGCCGCAGCAGGGCCGTGAAATCCGTATTTAGATTGGAGCATATTGAGGGGCAAAGGCATGAAAGCCTTCTGCATTGTTTGCATATTTCCTTGTTTTTTCCGCCCAGATTGTACATATTTGCGGAAGGCGCGCCGAGATCGGAGATATAACCTTTGTGCCTTGGCGTGCTGAGCAGTTTTTCAGCTTCGCGCAGAATGGAGGCTTCGCTCCTGGTCTGGATAAAATGCCCCTGATGAAGAGTGAGCGAGCAGAATGAGCAGCCGCCGAAACATCCCCGGTGTATTATTATGGAATCCTTAACCGTTTCCAGTGCCGGTATAGGCTCTTTGTATGAAGGATGCTGTTTTTTTGTATAAGGCAGATCATATATTCTGTCCATTTCCTCTGTGGAAAGCGGCAGGCAGGGGGGATTCTGAACAATGGCTTTGCTGTCGCTTTTTTGTACCAGCGTTTTTGCGCAGAAAGGATTGGAATTTAGATATATTTCCCTTGTGGCTTCTGAGAATTTCCTCCTGTCTCCGGCTGCCTCACCTGCTGTGGGCAGGATAACCGCTTCAGGCAATTTTTTTTCTATTTCTGAGGCTTCTTTCGCTCCGAGAGGGTATACTGAGCCGCGCATATCCCTTATTTGGCTTATTTTTTCGCCTTTGTCTAAACGGCGTGCCAGTTCCGCAATGTTTTTTTCGCCCATGCCATAAAGCAGCAAATCAGCTTTTGAATCCAAAAGTATGCTTTTTCTTACTTTGTCAGACCAGTAATCATAATGAGCGAACCTGCGCATGGTTGCTTCTATTCCGCCGATTACTATAGGAATGTCAGGATATGCCTCGCGGCAGCGCTGCGCATAGATTATCGTTGCCCTGTCAGGCCTCATTCCAGGCTTGCCGCCTGGCGTAAAAGCATCTTCGGAACGGGGTTTCCTGTTATGAGTGTATTTGTTTATCATGGAATCCATGTTGCCTGCGGAAACCCCGAAAAAAAGCCTCGGCTTTCCAAATTTGCGGAAATCAGAGCAGTTTTCCCAAGCCGGCTGAGGAAGAACTGCGGCTTTAAATCCTTCTGCCTGCAGCACCCTTGCCAAAACAGCCATGGCAAAAGAAGGATGGTCTGCAAAAGCATCTCCCGAAACAAGAACAATGTCAGGCTGCGCCCAGCCTAGTTTTTTTATTTCTTCAGGAGTTATAGGAATCATATAAGCCATACTTTAAGTATATAATTTTAAGAAACAGCCTTGTTTCTGGATTTTTGGCCTTAAGTGAAACCGCTATTATTTCATTAAATACAATGCCTAAATGCAGCCATTAATGCAGTCATTTTAAATGCTTAACTGTGCAGATAATGAGAAACACAAATACGATAATTTTATTATAATATTAATAAGATGAAAAAGCTCCTTTTCTTTATATTCTCATTTGCCTTTATTGCCAGCGGCTGTTCCTCTTCGCTGTCTTATCTTACCAGCGAGCCTTCTATAGAGCGCAGCCTTGACATCATTGAATCTTCTAAAGACGGTCGTGAGCTCGTTAAGTTTCTGGAAAAGAATCCTGTGCAGTTTGAATATGCGGAGACTTCAGGAATATGCCATCATTTTAGCCTTAAAGACAATAAAAAGAAGCTAATCTTTATACCGGAGGAATACAGGCAGTCCTCTAAGATACTGGCCATGGCCATATTGCGGGCCGCGCATATTTACAGAATGTATTCCATGACCGGGCTTGATGAAATTATTTCGGAAGAAGAAGAACTTGCCATGCTGAGGCAGATGCAGTTTGGCGTTATGCTGGGGCTAACCAGAAAAGATTTTGATTCAGTTCCTGAAGCGTATGAGATGAAAAAGGAATTTTGCGCTTATGTGCTTGAAGATTCAGAACAGGCTTTGGCCATAACCCGGCATACTGTGCAAACAGCCATGCCAGCGTGCCAGCGTCCTCTTGAAAATATAGTGAAACAGGAGATATGGCTTGAGAACATGAAGCGTTCAATAGATGATGATACTTTTCATCAGGTTCTTGCTAACAGGGACAGGCGCCGCGTTGAGCAGGGGCTGATAACAGATTCCCAGGCCGCTGAAAACTCCGCTAAGCTGCGCGCGCTGCCAAGTTATGAGCTTACCCGTTATGAGCGTACTTTCTATGATGACAAAACTGCTAATTTCCGTGCTTTCAATCTGATGTACAAAAAAGAGCTTGCCATTGATGCTGCTTTTAGAAGGTCAAATGAAGCAGCAATTTATGAGCTGGCTACTGATTTCGCTGAATGCGATCTTGAGCAGCTCTTGCATCAGAAAGACTGATTTCCGGCATAGCGCCGGGCCCTGGGCTGCTGCTTTTGCTGTCTTGCGGATTATATGTCATATATAGCACGCATGCAGCATTTATAGAAATACAGGAGGTTTGTTTATGGCTCAATATGAAATATGCATTGTAAGCGCCGGAGACCGCGCTGTGGCAAAAAAAATAACCGAAGCTCTTATGAACGAGCAGCTTGCGGCTTGCGTTTCTGCCATAGAGGGTATGAAATCCATATTCCGCTGGAAAGGAAAAATGGAAGAGGCAGATGAGGTTCTTCTTATTATAAAAACAAGGGCTTCCCTGCGCGAAGAAGTTATGCAGTGCGTAAAGAAGAACCATAATTACGAGATTCCTGAAATTCTTTTTATTCCCGTTGAAGGCTCGCGAGAGTATTTGGACTGGATAGGAGCAAATACGCGCTTCTCCATGGCTGAACCTGAAAAACAGGAAGACAGCTCTGATTCTGAAGACAAAACGGAGAATTGACAAAAAACCGTTTTTAGCAATAGCCTGTACGATATTAGAGAAATATTTACATCTTATCTATGCCGTTTGCAAAGCAAGGTGAAATGAAAGAGAAAAAAATCGTTCTTGCTTCAAAATCCCCCAGGCGCAGGCAGCTGCTTGAGGAAGCCGGAATATCATTTGATGTCAGGCCTTCTGACATTAATGAGTCATCTGCGCTAATGCGGCCTTTTTACAGGGTGCGCGATCTGGCTAGGAAAAAGGCTGCGGCAGTGGCAGAGCAGTTGCCAGATATGCCGGTAATAGGGTCTGACACTCTTGTATATTGCAAAGGAGAAATTCTAGGCAAGCCTAAAGATGAAGCTGATGCCTTGCGCATGCTGAAAAAGCAGAATGCGTCATGGCAGGCTGTTTATACAGGCATAGCCCTTATTTGGAAGAATAGGAATATTTTTCTTTCGGCTGTTGCAGTTTCCCGCTGCAAGGCCCGCTGCCTGCCGGAAAGCGAGCTTAAGCAGATAGCCTCAAAGCATTTGGATAAGGCAGGGGCTTATGCCGTTCAGGACAGGGACGATCATTTCATTGAAAAAATAGAAGGGAGCTTTGACACCATAGTCGGCTTGCCTGTTTCTTTAGTAAAAAAGCTTATGTCCCAGGCTGGCATAAGGAGCGACGGAACCTATGACTGATTCAGCGTCAGAAAAAATTGACCTTGCCATAATAGGCGGCGGCCCGGCAGGGCTCACTGCCGCAATATATGGCTGCCGCGCCGGCCTGAGCACCATTGTTTTCTCTTCTGCAGTGCCAGGCAGCCAGCTGCTTAAAACAGATGCCTTGGAAAATTTCCCAGGCTTTCCAGAGCCGGTTTCCGGTTATGATCTTCTTGAAAAAATGCAGCGGCAGGCAGTAAAGCTTGGCGCAGAAGTCCGTGAAGATGAAATAATAGCGGCAGATATACGGGAAAATACGGCAAATAATGAGCCTGAACCCGATGCTTCTAAAACTAAATTGTTTTGCCTTAAAACTGATTCCGGAAAGACAATAAAAGCCAGGTCAGTAATAATAGCTTCTGGGGCTGTGCCCAGAATGTTAGGCCTTCCGGACGAGCAGCGCCTGTTAGGGCGTGGCGTTTCTTATTGCGCTGTATGCGATGGTTTTTTCTTTCGCCGCAAGCCAGTTGCTGTTATAGGCGGGGGAGATACAGCAGTCGGGGAAGCTCTTTATCTTGCCAAGCTGGCATCTGAAGTGCATCTTGTTCACCGGCGTTCTGAATTAAGGGCTGCCGCATCCCTTGCGGAGAAAGTTTTTGCATCTAAAAACATAAAACTGGAGCTTGACTCTAATGTTGTCGCAATAAAAGGGGAAAATTCGGTTGAAGGCATTTACGTTAAGAATTCTAAGACAGGAATCATAAGCGAAATCCCGGTAAGCGGTGTTTTCATCGCCATAGGACAAACTCCTTCTTCGGCATTGTTTGCCGGGCAGCTTGAAATTTCACCTTCAGGAATAATCAAGACAGATAATCGCTGCCGCTCTTCCGTTCCTGGAGTGTTTGCCGCTGGAGATGTGGCGGATCCTCTGTACAGGCAGGCCATTGTTGCTGCCGCTTCTGGGGCAAAGGCTGCCATGGAAGCAGCAGAATATTTAAAGGAGATTCATTAACTTTGCAAAAGCAAGACCTGTTTATGTTTTTATGCGCTTGATTAAAGAACTGATTATGCCATGTTTTTTTCTTCATAAAAAACTCAGGCGGACTATGAATATTTGAAAATCTTAATTTTATGAAAAAAAATGTAAACTTATTTTTCTGTTTCCTTCTCTTGTCGGTTTTCATTTTCTCCATTATGTGCGTGCCGGCATCTGCTGCAGGCCGTAAATCCAAGGTTATAAATGATGAATGGGAAGAGGGCTGGGAAGAGACTTTTTTTGAGAAAGAATCTAAAAAAAAGCAAATTTTAAAAAAAGGAAAAGACAGGCCTTCCCCAAGGCTGCGCAAATCTCCGGCTGAAAGAAATCCTGCCCCGCAGACTTTGTATAAGGTTGAAAAGCCGGCTCCAGAGCCTGAACCGGAAGAAGAAGCTGTCATTCCTCAAAAGATTGCGGTAAGAAATGAATATATTGAGCATAGCCGGGCAGCGGAAATATCCGCAAAATATGCCTCTCTGAAATTTTTCAGCGGCACTGTTGAATATGGTGCTGATTTTGACAGCAAAGGCATTGAGCTTGACATGGGCTTTAAGCAAAATGCCTTGCGCTTTGATATTGCCTTAATGAATAATTTCAAGGCTGATGAGCTTAATGGCCAGTCCGAAATGCAGGCCAAGGCTGTTCTTCTGAATATGTATGCGGATTTCCGCATTCCTGGCACCCCGGCTCTCATTCCCTATGCCGGGCTTGGCTTTGGCATTGCGAACATTAACATTAAGAACAATGGCCAGAAAGGCAACGGAACGGATATGGCTTGGCAGGCATCTGCCGGGCTTTCATATTTCTTTAATGAAAACATGGCATTAGATTCTGGCATAAGGCTTATTAACTACGGATCTCCGCGCATTAATGGCATTGACTATGCTTTTGAGGCAAAGCAGTTTATGCTAGGAGTGAAAGCCTTTTTCTGATTTCCTGACATCAGGCATAAAAAAATCAGAAAAAGGCTCATCTGCTGTTTTTAAATCATGTTTAAATGCTTTGATTTTTTATGATTTTTGAGCCAGACCTGCAATGTTTCACGAAATCGCGCCATTGCAACAGCAGTTTTTGCCGCTTATCTTCCTGAAGCCTCGGGAGAAAAACCTTGTTTTTAAGAGGCATAAATTTTGGCAGCATGCCTGAACCTATGAATGCCATTTTGCCTGCTCCTAACGCTGTCGTTTCTGGCTCATCCGTTACTGAAATGCTTGCGCCTGTAATGTCAGCCTGAAACTGCATGAGATAATTCATTTTGGACAGTCCGCCGCTGGCTTTAAGCTCTTCAACTTTGATTCCTTTCTGCCTTATTCTTTCAAGACCGTCTGCAATCATTAATGCTATTCCTTCGGCAGCGGAACGCACTATGTCGGCCTTGCATGATGAGGCATTAAGCCCGCAGAAGCAGGTTGAAACTTCAAAGTCCCAGTAAGGCGCTGCAAGCCCTCCTATGACCGGCAGGCAGAATATGCGCTGTTTTGACAGCCTGCACAGCTCATCTGCCTCTTCTATGTTTTCAAACATTCCGAAACGCGAGCGCAGCCATTCCATTACCGAGCCTGCTGAATTAACCAGAAGTTCGCTGAAATATGTGTGTTTTCTTGTTCCGGATATTTTCCAGCCATAAGAATCTAAAAGCCCTTTTATTTTTAAGGGCTTGCTGCCCGCATTTACTAAAAGGAATGCTCCTGTGCCATAATTTATGGCTCCCTTCCCTTCATCATTTATGGCCAGGCCTGCCATGGCTGCCTGCTGGTCTCCAAGCATTGATGTTACAGGCATTTCCCGGCCTTCGGCAATAATTTTGCCATAATATCCGGAAGATGGCAATATTTCCGGAAGCCAGTTTTTCTTTATTTCGAAAGCTGAAAGCAGTTTATCTTCCCATTTTGCCTTTCTTATATTCATTAGGAGTGTTCGCTGGGCCATTGACGGATCGCATGCGAAAATCTTTCCGCCAGAAAGCCTCCATATTATATAAGAAGGGACAGGCCCGGCCCTTAGAGTTCCTTTTTCAGCTGCCTCTCTTACGCTTGCTATATTTTCTATGGCCCAAGCTATTTTTGAAGCGCTATAATACGGCGTTTTGTACAGGCCTGTCAAAGAATGTGTTTGCGAATGGCTTAGCGGCATGCGGCTGATGATTTCTGCCGCGCGGCCGTCTTGCCAGCTCATGACAGGGCACAGGGGACGGCCATCCGTAGCAGACCATAATACTATTGTGGAACGCTGGGAGGCTATTCCAAGAATGGGATTTTTTTTCCCGGCCGGCAAAGCATTTAGCACTTCTTTCAGGCTGGAATATTGAGACTGGTAAAGTTTTTCAGCATCATATTCAGCCCTTCCTGGTATTGGATAAGAAGGGGAAATCTTATTTTGGGCACGGCAATATATCTTGCCGGAAGCATCCATAAGCACAGCCCTGGAGCTTGAGCTGCCCTGGTCCATGACAATTGCGAAATCTCTGTGCATAATGCTTTTTTCCTTATTTTTATCTCTATTATTTCACTATGTTGGAGACTTTTAAATAGAGTTTTTTTTGGTCTCTATAATGTTCTGCTCTTCCTTTTTTAGCATTGCGCGCAGCTTTTCCCTGAAAATGGCAGGAGTATCCATATTGTTCAGCAGTGAAATGATTCCGCTCATAGTTAATGTGCATGCGCGCTCATACAGGCCGTAATCATTCAGCAATGTTATCACATCTTTGCGGCTTTCCGCTTTCCAGGCTGTTTTTCTGCTTATGTCTGCTGTATAGCGGCCTGTATTGTAGTCCCCTGATGTAAGCCTGAGACTTCCTATTCTCTGTTTTAATATTTCCTGTTCTTTTTCTATTACTGCCTTTCGCTCTTCAAGGTCTCCGTATCTGTTAAGAAGCTGCAGCAGGGAAGCCTCCGGATTATTCTCCGGCATTATTTCCTGTTTTCCGCTTTCCAGACTTGAAGAGTTTGAGTTTTTTGCGCCATGGTCTGCATTTGCATTTTCTTTTTCGTATTCATGCACTGTGCCGTCTCCTCCGTAAATGGGGCAATATTGCTTGTAATCGCACCAACGGCATGCATGCTCTGAGGGCGTAGGATCATATTTTTCAGCCCGCATTTCTTCCGCTGTTTTTAATGCTCCGTCCCAGAATGTCTTTATCTCATTGTCGGAAGCCCTTTCAAAGAAATATTTTTTATTAGTAGGCACATGGTAATAAAGCATTTGAGAAATTGTCAGTTTTTCTTCTTTTTGCCCAAGCTTCTGCGCCAGAAGCTCTGGCAGCTCTGGATTGGCCTCCGCTATTTTCTGATACATATAAAGCTGGCTTGGCGTTCGGCGTATGTCTTTGCCGGTCTTGTAATCAGTTATCAGAATTTTTCCATTTCCAAGATAATCTATGCGGTCTGATATAGCGGTTACCAGCAAACCGTCTATTTCAAACTTGAATATTCTTTCAGTAAGGAATGCCCTCTTGAATTCTTTTTCATTTATGCGATAGTATTCGCGCAGCATGGCAAGTCCTTCATCGCGCTTTCTTGCTGATTCTTCCGCGCTGCGGAAGCCTTGAAGCTGAAAAGGCTTGCTGAGCCAAAATTCCATAAATGCCGAGCCGACCTCATCAATAGAGGGAAAAACAGGGCTGTCCCCTTTATAAAGAAATTCCAAGGCCGAATGTATTGCGCTGCCGAAGAAGAAAAAGCCTTTCGGTTTTTCCTTTATTTTGTCAACATATCGGAATTTAAAGCGCATGGGGCATGTACGGTATAAATCCATCCTGGAATAAGAAAAATCCAAAAGATCCGGCTTCATTTTATTTTCAGCTTCCGGTATTTCGCCGCCAGAAATATGCAATGCTGGTTTATGGCTTTTTGCCTGCTTTTCATAGCTATTGTCTTTAAACTCAATGCCTTTTTTCTGTGCTTCGTTTTCGTTGTCCGGCCCGAAAAGGCTATAGCTTTGCTGTTTGCCCATTTCATTGTCTCCGTTTTAAAATTGCCCTTAATTATATTATACTGTAAAAAAGATAATTTATATCTTTTTTGCAAATATTATGGTTTCTTTGTAAATACTATGGGGCAAAACTTTTATGTTATTATAATTAATTGTTTTTGATTCGCCATAAACTCTTTATTCTTTGCATGCTATTTATGAATAAAAAATCTGTATTGCCATCCCTGGTTTCCTTTGTTGAAAAAGAGATTATTCCCAGATATGAGGCTTTTGACGAAGCCCATGACACTGCGCATGTTCGCAATGTGATAAAAAACAGTCTTAAGCTTGCCTCCGGCTATGATGCAGATATAAATATGGTTTATGCCGCTGCCGCATATCATGACTTAGGTCTTGCGGAGGGTAGGAAAATGCACCATATAGTTTCAGGCAGAATAATCAGAAGCGACAAAGCCCTTCGCCGCTGGTTTTCTTCAGGGCAGATTGAGATGATAGCCCAGGCTGCAGAAGATCACCGCGCATCTGCTGCTGCGGTTCCTCGTTCCATTTACGGAAGAATATTGGCAGAAGCCGACAGGGACATAAAAATAAATACAATAATCATGCGAACAATTCAGTATGAGCTTGCGCATAATCCTGAAGGCAGCCGCAAAGAACATATTAAGGCTGTAATGAAGCATCTGCATGAAAAATACGGCAGGCAGGGCTATCTGAAGCTTTATATTCCTGGCTCTGACAATGAAAAGGAACTGCATCGGATTTGGGATATTTTAGATAATGAGCCTGCCGCCATCTCCCTTGTAAATGATATTTTTCTTAAGCTCTGTTAAAGGAAAGCATTGATAAGAAATGCTTTATTAATGCGGTGAAATGGTTTTCGCCGCACTGAATTTGTTTAGCAATCTCTTTAAACCGCAAAGGTGCTGAAATAAATTCAGCATTACGGTAAAATTATAAAGGCTCTTTTAAAGAAAAGTATTGATACAATGTAATTATAAAGGACGCGAATATTAACTCTTCGTCCTGAACTTATTTCAAGACTTCATTAAGCCGCAGAGATGCTGAAACAAGTTCAGCATGACGGGCGAATAATAAAATCAATAATCTTCTTAAATATAGCCATTATGAAATCAATGCTCTTCTTATAGGAAACAGTTGGGAAATCTGTTTAATATCAGCTTAACATAATCATTTTTTGAAGAAAGCTAATTATGTAAAATATGACAAATGGCAAAATTTCGTCGCGCCCTGATAGAAATTGGCAATGAATGCAATCTTCGCTGTTATTTTTGTGCGGAAAGCCGCCGTTCAAAGGTCATTATGCCTGTTGAAAAATTTGAGTTTGCCGCAAAGCAGGTTAATGAATTTGCTAAGGTAATTTCCCTGCATCTGCTTGGCGAGCCCCTTCTGCATCCTGATTTCCCTGAAATAATTGATGTTGCCGAAAAGCTTGGGCTTAGCCTGAACCTGGTAACCAATGGCACGCTTGCGGCTTCTTATGGAGATGAGGTTTGGGAAAAAAAATGTTTCCGTCAGGTAACTTTTTCAGCGCAATCCCTTTCATGTTTTGCGCCAGAAAAACAAAAAGAAAAAATAGCGGAATATGTTGAATTTGCAAAAAGAAATTGCAGGCGGTTTAAAGTGTCATTCAGATTGCGCGGAGATTTGGGCAGTTCTTTCGTAAGAAGCATTGCCGGCCAGTTTATGATGGCCTTCGGTCATTTTAGCAATGGCGGCAGCCAGGATAAGCCATTGGAATGGAACGGGCAGCCTTTTACCCTTGCGGAAAGGATTTTCCTTAATCACGGGGAGATTTTTTCCTGGCGGGGGGGGAGGCCGCAACAGGCTCCATGCTTGGGCTTGCGCCATCATTTTGGCATACTGTCAGATGGCACAGTCGTTCCCTGCTGCGCTGATTATGACGGCGCAATGGCAATTGGCAATATTTTTAAGACTCCGCTTGCTGAAATACTGCTTTCGCCTAAAACTCTTGCCCTTCGCAGAGCTATAGAAGGCAAGGAAGGCCCTATGCCGGAATACTGCAAAGGCTGCGGTTTCATAATGCCATGATCATTTCTGTTAAAAATATAAATAAGCCTTTTGCCTGCTCAAATAAGGCCATGAAAGCAGTTTTCTTAAAAAAAATTGTTTTTCCGGCGCTTTTGTTTCTTGTTTCTTTCATTACATATATTCCGACAGCCCATTATCAGAATATTTATTTGGATGATGATGCTCTTGCAGCTAATGCAGGCGCAGGCATTAAGGATATTTTCAAAAAAGATGTTTTTATGGGAAATGGGGTAAAAAGCGGTTTTTACCGTCCATTGCTTCCTCTTTCATTTTTCATAGATAAAAAAGCAGCAGATTTGTTTTATAAGATGAAATACTTAAGAAAAGCCCAAGAGCATTCTGATTTTGCCGGCAATAGGGAGAGCCATGCTCTCGTGTTTCATCATGTTTCAAATATTCTTCTTCATTCCCTTTTCTGCCTGTTGCTGTTTTATTTGCTCATTTATTTTGAAATTCATTATGTAATGGCTTTTTTAGGCACTCTGCTGTTTGCGGTATTTCCGCCTCTTGCTGCTGCAATAGCATGGCTTGGAGGAAGAAATGACATTCTTCTTGGCATTTTTCTGGCAGCCTCTATAATAAGCCTTAAAAAATTTGCTTTAAAAAACTTTTCATCTGCATATTTGGCCGCATTGCGTGAAAAATCCCAATCAGGCAAAGGGGATATTAAGTCCAAGTCCTTATTTTTGCGTATGGTTAAGTCCAGCGGCATTCAGTTTTGCATGCTGTCTTTCTTTTTCATGCTGGCTATGTTTACTAAGGAAACTGCGATTGCCTTTGTTCCGCTTGCTTTTTTATATTATGCTATTGAATTTTTATCTTTTTTTAAGAAAAACAAGCCTGGCGTAAATACTGCCTTGCATAAACAAACTTTGTTTTTATCTTTTGCCTGGCTTGCATTGTCTGTATTTTTGCCATGTGCCATATACTTTTCATTGCGCTGTAATGCTGATTTAGCTGAAAATGCTTTTTCACATATATCAATAGGAGCTTTGCCGCAGCTTTTGTATAATATGTCTTCTTATCTGCTTCCGCAGTCTTTAATGAATGCAATTCCTGCCTGGCTGGCTTCTCTGTTCATCCCGCTGTTGTTTTTGCCTTTTTTCTTCTTTTTCAATAAGATTTTTAGGGTTGAAAGATTTTTTTCCGCTATATGCCTAAGCCGGAATTTAATATTAGGCCTGGCATGGTTTATGTTTTTTTTCATTCCTCCTCTTTTAAGCTCGGATAACCCTTATGGCTGGTTTTACATGACGCATAGGCTTTATGTTCCTGTCTGCGGTCTTCTGCTGGCTTCTCTTTCAGTTCTTTCCTATTATCTGATAGATAATTCCTGCGGCATGGAAACGGTTGAGCTTATTAATTCATCCGTTCTAAAGGGCATATTAAAGAAAAATGCTTTCCCGCTTGCGCTGTTTGCTCTTTTTTTCATGTTTTCTGTTTTTAATGCCCTTATTGGCATACAGTCTTTTAGCAGCTGCCATGCTTTTAATTCAAGGGCTATTGCTGAAAATCCCCAAAAAGCCGGGCTGCGTTATTATTCTTTAGCCCGCTGGCATTTTGACCGTAAACTGTATGGCCTGGCGGAAATATATTACCGCAAGGCGGAAGAAGAAAAATATATCACTCCATATTTAAGGCTTTGTCTGGCTTTTATTGAAAACCGCCGCGGAAATTATTATTCAGCATACTCGGAACTGAAAAAGGGTCTGGCTGAATTTCCCGATGACAAATATATAAGGCAGAATATTTCATTGTTCAATAATTATTTCTCTTTTTAAAGAAAAGCATTGATACAATGTAATTGTAAAGAACGCAAATATTACTTTGTCGTCCTGAACTAGTTTCAGGATCTCTTTAAGCCGCAGAGATGCTGAAATAAATTCAGTATGACGGAAAAATTGTAAAATCAATAATCTTCTTATAAAGAGCGTAAAAAAATAATTGTAAATTGTAGAATATTTTTGTATATTATAAAAAAAAATTATTTTTGGAGGGCATGGTCTGATGAAAATACGTAAAGCTTTTTCGTTGATAGAATTATTGGTAGTTGTTCTTATAATGGGTATTTTAGCATCAGTAAGCTTTACGTCGTATTTTAAAACTGTTGAAAAGACCAGATTGTCTGAAGTTACAGGAATAATGCGCAATCTTAAAGATGGTTTAGATGACTATATCCTGTCAAAAGGCAAACCTAATTCTAATCTGGGATATGGCCCTACGCTTACCATTTTAAACGTTCAATATTATCATTCTTCTATATATATTCCGTCAGGGCCTAAAAACAATGAGTATAGAATATATGCTATGCTTACAAATAATTTCGGCGGATGGTGGATACATGTGGATTCGGATAAATATGGCGGCAGCGTAATAAGATGGCAGGCTGATGGCAAAAAAACATGCAAGAGCAGCGGTGATTTTGCCTTCCTATGCAGCCAGCTTAAGGCTGACGGTTTAGCTAACTAAATTTACTTTTTTAATTCTGACAGAACATAATAAATTTTTATGCCAGATTATGTGGTATAATAAATTAAACATTTTGAAGCATTATTCTTATACTGCTTATTATAAATATTGTTATACTAATTAGGTGAGTTATGAAAAATATTTCCTGTGCCAAATTGCAAGCTTTAGCGTTTGTTGCTCTTGCAGCCGTTCTTACAAGCTGTTCTTTAACAAATGTTAAAAATTTTGAGTATTCCCATAATCACGACGGAAAGCTTTTTTACATAAGCGAGAATTTAAGAAATTCTTTTTCTATTCCGGATTTTCCCGCTGATGACAGCGATGAGTATTATCAGGATTTCAAAGTGCTTAAAGGCTGGCAGGAACAGCGCACGGAGGAGCAGTGTTTTGCAGCAAATTCTCAGGAATATTCTTCAATGCAAGAACTTTTCCCGGCTTATAGGGAGTTTTTTAATTCATTGTCTGATTCCGATAAATATTTCCTTTACAGGGTATATGAAGATGCCCATACTATAAATATAACAGTTAAGTCTAAATTTACGCGCCCGCGGCCTTTTCATTCAGATCCTTCGCTTGAGCCTTGCGCTAATATAGGCCGCATTAAAGGCTATGCTTATCCGAGCGGGCATGCCACAATGAGCGGCGTATTTGAGAAAATGATGCTTGTCATAGATCCTGACAATGAGAAGGGCATAAAAGATGCTGCCCAGCGCGCCGGAATGTACCGGGTATTAGCCGGGCTTCATCATCCTTCCGACATAAAAGCCGGATATGCTCTTGGCGCAGATATTTATGAGGCCCTAAAGAAAAATAGCGAATTTAATAAGAAACTGAATTCGCTTCATGAAAAATATGTAAAATTTAAATCCGCCAAAACTAAAACTAACATTAAGTAGGAAATCTTATTTTATAAAGCAAAAAGCCGGAATTTATTCCGGCTTTTTTATAGGCTTTTTTAAGCGCATTAATTCGCGGCAACAACAATATAAAGACTTGTGCCGCAATTCTTTTGTAGAATATAGAACCTGGCATTATAATTGCCGTTTTTTATTAATATGCTTAATTATTATGAGCTTCTTGGCGTATCTGAAAATGCTGATTCCGCTGAAATAAAGCGGGCATACAGAATTGCCGTTAAGAAATATCATCCTGATCTTCATCCTAATGCTTCGCCTGAGCAGAAAAAACAGCTGGAGGCTAAGACAAAGGAGCTGAACGAAGCCTATGCCGTTTTGTCTGATCTCCGGCAGAGAAAAGATTATGACCTTTCTTATCGCGCCTATAGCAATTATCATGATAATTCTGGCAGTTCTTTTGGTTCCGGCGGCTATTCCGGAGGAGGCCGCGGCTCATATTCTGGCGGATACGGGCATGGGGAAGGTTACAGCGGCTGGGAAGATTATGGCTTCGGGCCTGATTCAGCCAATTCTGGCGGCAGCTATTGGGATAATGATTTTGAAGGCCAGGGCGGCAGTTATGGCAATAGCGGTTCTGGATCCGGCAGGTTTACTCAGCAGGAATGGGAGGAAATGCAGCGCCAATGGGCAGAGTTCTCCCGCTCTAAAGACACAGGCTGGGGTGATCCTTTCCGCTGGGGCTCTTCTTCGGGCTCAGGATACAATCCTTTTGAAAGGGATTATTTCAACCCTTTTTCATACAGAAGGCCGCGGAGCAGGTCTCCGTTTAGCGGTCTTGGAAGCATTTTTACCGCGCGCATTCCTGCATTTGCAATTTATTTTATCATTTTTCTCCTTATCGTTTTTGGCCGCTGGATTTTCTTTTTTGTCGTTTTTTATCTGATCTTTAAAGTTCTCTCATGGGCTATCAGGGCCATAGCTAAGTGAATTCTTTTAATATGCTGTTAACTTTAGAAAAGAGCATTTCTTGATTATGGAGCAGAGTCTTTCTGAAAAGGTAAATAATATAGTTAACGGAAAAAGCCGCAAGGCTTTTGAAGTTTTTAAAGAGCTTGTTTCAATCCCAAAAAAGGATTCTGAAGCTCATTTTTCCATCGGATATTTTTATGAAAGAGGCCTTGGCACTGAAAAAGATGCCATGAAGGCTTTGCTTCATTACCGTTTTTCTGCTCTTACCGGTTTTCCTTTTGCCATACGCAATATGCAGTCCATGGCTGATTCAGGCTGTACTGAGGCTTTGCCTCTTCTCTTTGACCATTATCAGCGCATGATGATTCCTCCGGACGGAAAAAAGGCTTTTTCCATTTTCCGTCAGATTGCCGCAAGCCGCGGCATATTGCTAAGCGGCGCGCTTTTGAATGTGGCAGAAAAATTTTTCTGCGGCTTTGAAGATGAAGAAATACCGGAGCTTTCATCCATGCTTGATCAACTGTCTTTGGAAGACATTAAGGCATATAATGAAGTTTTGTCGCCTGGGCAGGTTCAGCTGGCAATGCCTGTTTCATTAAAGGAAATGCGCCAGGAATCAGGGCTTGATTCTTCTTTCATTTCTGGCGGCTGGGGGCTTCATGATGATCATATAGTGCTGTCCCTGCCTGAAAATTCCATTGGCAATGAATCCCTCCTGCATTCACAAAATGACATTGATGACATTATTTTTGATATTATGGATGCTTTGGCATTTTATCATGGCGTGCAGGCAGGATTGCCGGAGCCAGGCAGCGAAAAAATTTCTGAAGCCGTAATTAAGCCGGAGAAAAGCGAAAAACTGTTTTCCGGGAGCATTAATTCCAACGCTGCCGGAAAAGCAGACATAAAAAAAACAGTCAGATACGAATATGAAATTTCAGGCCTGCCTGCAATTGTCCTGCATTCCATAAGCAGGTCCGCTGCCAGCAAAAAGAATATTTCCCCGGACAAGCGGACTTTTTTTGAGAAAGCAGGGCAGAAACTTTTAGTTTCTTTCCGCATAGAGCGTTTCATTGACTTTGCCTGAATATTTCTGTTTTATCTCTTGTTGGGAAGCCCTGATAATTTATGAAATATGGCGTTTTTTCTTTTAGCAGTCCTATTTTCGCTTCATTCAGTTTGCAATAATGCCCTTTATAATACTTAAATATAAGTTATATGTGAGAGTTTTATTTTTTAATGTTTATATGGATTTCTGATTTCTGTTTATTATTTTTTTTTGCTAAGAATTGAATAAATTTGCGGAATAATGAGAATTACAGAAAGAAGATCAGAGCAATTTGGAGTTTTTATGATAAAAGATTGTCATTCTTATATTATGAAGTGCATTGCCGGCCTGGCTGCCATTGCCGCTTTTGCGGCGGCATTCGCATTGCCGGTGTCTCTTCATGCCATAGAAAAGCCATACGCCGTTGCCGGAACTCAGATGGGAGAAACAGCATATTCTCCGGTAAACGGAATGCTGGTGTTTCAGTCAGATTTCGGGCTTAGAGACGGAGCTGTGTCTGCCATGAAAGGCGTAGCAATGGGCGTTTCCCCTGACCTTAAAATTTTTGATATTACGCATGAAATTCCTGCCGGGAAAATATGGGATGCGGCATTCCGCCTTCACCAGACTGTTACATACTGGCCGCAGGGAACGGTTTTTGTATCAGTTGTAGATCCAGGCGTAGGCTCCAGCCGCTCTTCAATAGTTACCTTGCTTGAATCCGGACATTATATCGTAACGCCTGACAATGGAACAATTACGCTTCTTTCTGACACAGTGGGCATAAAGGAAATAAGAATAATTGATGAAGAGACTAACCGTCTGCCTGACAGTTTTGGCTCTAATACATTTCATGGCAGAGATGTTTATGCCTATACCGGAGCCAGGCTGGCTTCAAAAGTTATTAATTTTGAGCAGGTAGGCCCTGTAATCTCAAAACAGCCCGTAAAGCTGAAATATTCCAAGCCTGAAGCCAAAAACGGAATAATCCATGGCTGCATAAATATAACTGATGTTCAATATGGAAACTTATGGACAGACATAGGCTGGGATATTATGCGTAAGATACGCATGGCTCAAGGGAAAAAATACAATGTGTCAATACAGCACAATGGAAAAACAGTATATTCCGCCATATTGCCTTTCTGTAAAACTTTCAGCGATGTTCCAGCCGGAAAGCCTCTGCTTTATGTGAACAGCCTTGGCAATCTTTCTATAGCTTTGAATATGGGCAATTTTGTTAAAGCTTATGGCATTTCCTACGGGGAATCATGGAAAATAACCGTTTCCGAAAAATAAAAATCCAAATTTCAATGAGATTTATTGCAAAAATTCTTTAACTGAAAAAATATTTAGGAAATTAGCTTTCATGACTTGCCTTAATTCATGAAGCTGGGATTGGGGGAATAAACCATGGAAAAGAACAGCTTTTACGATTCTGCTGAAAAATTGAGTCTTGCTCAGGCCGAGCTGCTGAAAGGCGCAGCCTTGGCGCTTGCCGCAAATGAAGTTTTAAAGGCAAAGCAAAAATATATGAGCGCTGCCTTAAATGGCAATCCGATGGCTTGTGAAAATTTGGCGCAGATTTTGCTTAAAGAGGGAGATTTTTTGCCTGCCGTGAAATGGCTGCTTGAAGGCTTAGATTTGCGCCTATATAAAAAGATAAATGAAACAGAAGAACGCTCTCCGGCATTTATGAAAAAAATAGCTGGCCTTTTTGCTCCGGCTTTAAGATATATAAAAAAAGAATCCGCAGCCGGAAGAACGGAAGCGGCATGTCTTTTCGCGCGCCTTATATGCCACGGTTTTTTTGATAAATCTTATGTTCCGGCGGCCATGAAATATCTTATGGCAGCGGCTGAAAAAGAATATGTTCCGGCTTATTCCGCTATGGGCAGACTGTATATGCTGGAATGCAGCGATATTTATTTTGCGGAAAGAAAGCCGGAGGAGGCTTTAAAAGGAGATGAGGCGATAAGATGGTTCTCTTTAGCTGTAGCCTGCGGAGATAAAAAGGCCGCATTGCAATTAGCCTTAGCGTATAAATTTAAATATGACAATGGGAGATATTCTTCTCCGCAAGGCATGGTTTGCTATCCTTTTTTAGCGGACTGTGAAGCTGTTTTTATGCAGATTCTTAAAGAACAGTCAGATAATGGCAATGCGGAAGCAATGTTTCTTCTTGCCATGGAAAGCGATGAGGCGGAATATAAGAAAAAACTTCTGCAGGCGGCTGCCAGCCTGAATTTTTTGCCTGCTGTAAATGCCTATGCCCTTGAATTGCAAGACCGGCATTGCTCGGATGATAAAATTCTTGCCAAAAAGCTTTTGCAGCTTAGCGCAAGCCAGGGCGATATTTTTGCTATGACATATCTTGGCATATATGGTTCAGAAATCGGGCTTGATGAGGATTTATCCCTGTCTTTTTTGGAGCGCGCGGCATTAGCCGGCAATGCGCTAGCTGCTTTTGGCGCAGCTGATGAGCATTCAAAACTCGGCAATGCCGTATTGGCGGAAGATTATTATTTGCGCGCAGCTGAAGGCGGATATGTCCCGGCTTATTATGCCCTTGCCACAATGAAGATGCATTCCGATAAGCCGAAAGAAAAAAAAGAATGCCTTAATCTGTTGCGCAAAGGCGCCTTGCTTGGCGACGCTCAGTGTATGTCATTATGCGGCATTCTTCTTGCTGATGAAGGAAAAACAAAGGATAAGGAAGAAGCCTTGAAATGGCTTAAGCTGGCCGCCGCCAAGAAAGACGGCCTTGCGGAATATTATCTGTCTACTCTTTATGCTGGGGATTACATAGGTAAGCCCAGGCCTGCATTGGCTTATAAATACGCCTGTTTGTCCGCAAAAAACAACTATGTATGCGGATATTATCAGCTCGGCTTTTTTTATGAGCAGGGCATTGGAATTAAAAAGGATTATAAACTGGCTATGGAAAATTATCAAAAGGCATTGAGCTTAGGCCATCCTGATGCTCCATATAAAATAGGCAGAATGTATGAAGAAGGCATAGGCGTTGAATCTGATTTTAAGATGGCCCGCCGGTATTATGAGCTAGGGGCAGAAAGAAACGAGCCGCAATGCCTGAAGGCAATTACCCGCTTGAATTTTTTAGAAAACGGCCAGAAATGAGGAGTATTTCTTAACCATGCGTTTTTTGATTCAGCTGTTCCTTGCTGTACTTTTTTCTTCTGCCGCCGCTAATGCACAGGCAGCATTGCCGGGCGAAATATATCTTTTTGGCCGCTATTACCAGGCAGCACGGGAAAACGCTCCGCTTGAGCCTATTGAATGGCAGGTTCTTGAAGTTGAGGAAGACGGCACGGTTTTCATGGCTGCCTCGCATGCAATAGACGGGCGCAGGTTTAATGATTCCTCTTATAAAGGCGGTTGGGAAAAAAGTTCCCTGCGCGCATGGCTGAACGGGGAATTTCTTGCAATGGCCTTCTCAGATGAAGAAAAAAAAGCCATTAAGGAGTCAAACATAGAAAACAGCCGCCTGTGGCTTTTATTTGAGACTGAGCAGAACTTAACGTCTGACAGGATTTTCCTTTTAAGCCTGAAGGAAGCTAAGAAATATTTCAAGACAGAGCAGAGAAAACTGCCTGCTACTGAATATGCCAGCATGCATTTGTGCCGCAATCTTTTCGGGCCGGGCGGCAGCTGGTGGCTGCGCACATCAGGGCTGATGCCTGGCAGGGTTTGTTCCATTGACATAAACGGCATGCCATTCCTCCCTGGTGCCCCGGCCAATTCCGATGGCGGCTGCGTTCGGCCTGCCTTGCGCATAAAGCCAGACGGCATAAAGCTGTTAAGGCGCAAGGCAGATTAAATTGATTTGCGGCTGTTCCGATTATTTTGTCTTTTAATTATTCGCTCCTCTTAATTATTTATTCCTGTTGATATAATGGCAGATGCCGGATATATGCCTGTTATATAATGGCGGCAGGAAAATCGCTAAAAATACTTATAATATTTATTTAATCTTTTTATGATTTTTTAATGAAATTTTATCAAAGCAAAAATATTTGTAGAAATTTCCCAACAGACAAAAAACTAAAGATTTCTAAGCAAAATTTATTAAAATATAAATAATTCCAAATAAAAAAAGGAGAATGCCATGTGGTTTTTTTGCGCACTGGCCGCCACTTTCGCATGGGGAATTGAGGAAGTTTTCCTTAAGGGCGGCACTGATGAAAATGACAGCCTTTCTCATCACCGGCTTACCGTATGCCGCGGCTTTATGATGGGGCTTGCAAGCCTTTGCATAATGCCTTTTTCCGAAAGCGGCCTTTCTATTTTTCAGCTGATAGCTGCAAATAAGATTTTTCTTGCTGTGCCGGCCATATATGGCATTTCCCTTCTTCTTGCTAATAACACATACCGTTATCTGGATGCTTCCGTTAATGCCCCTATTCAGGGCTCAGCCGGTGCTTTTCCGCCAATAATTCTCATAATATGGTATTTTTTCGCTGGAAAAATAAACAGCATTTGGGAAGAGGTTTCGGTGTTGGACATCATTGCCACTATCATAATTGTTGCAGCTTCCATAGGCTTAGCTGTAATACAGCAGAAGCTGGCCGATGGCGAGCTTAAGCCTGAGACTGAAAAAAAGGTAAAGCTGGGGGCTCTTGCTTTCATATTCCCTCTGATATTCTGCCTGGCTGACGCTTCTGAAATAGTGGTATGCGGCATAATGCTGGATGATGAAATAGGCAAGGGCCTGGGCTCTTTTGACTATTCCAGGCTTTTCTGCTTCATAATGGGGCTCATAGGCCTTGGCTCATGGCTATGGCTGCTGAAATGCGAAAAAAAACCTTATAATTTCCTGGCAAAGGGCGAAATGAAAAAAAATCTGGGAGGCCTTATGGAAGCCGTTGCCCAGATTGTTTATGTTTTCAGCATGGCAAAGCGGCCTACTCTTGTGGCGCCTATAATCGCTTCATATCCCATAGTAAGCGTTCTGCTTTCACGCATAATGCTTAAGGAAAGGCTTTTGCCTAAGCAGTATGCTTATATATCCGTGGTTTTAATAGGCATAGTAATGCTTGGCATATCCGAAGGCCTTTCTTATGTGAAGTGATTTTTTTAGAATTAAGAAAGCGTCATTATGGATAAAGAATAAGGGCGGATATGGAACAGGAATATAAATGGAAATTTCTTTTTGAAGCTGCAATGAAGGAAATTCTTGCAGATGACTTTGTGCGCACGGCTATTGTTTCAGGCCCGGAAAAAATACAGATGAAAGCATCTTACTATGATTCTGAAGATGGTTTTTTAAGCAATAAAATGCATGCGGCTTTAAGGCTGCGCTCTGAAAACGGGAAAAAAATATGCTGCCTGAAAATTCCTAAGGGCGGTGAAGGCGCGTGCCGCATTAGGGAAGAATATGAAATCCCTGCTGAAAGCATAAGCGAGGGAATTTCCAGGCTGCCGTCAGCAGGCGCTGATGAACAGATTTGCCGCCGGATTGCCTCAATGAAAATGCGGAAAATTTGCAGCACTGATTTTGTCCGCCGGTCTTATTCTCTGAAAACAGAGCGCTTCAGCGCGGAGCTTTCTTTTGACAGCGGTTTTGCCATAAAAGGGGACAAGAA
This sequence comes from Elusimicrobiales bacterium, assembly GCA_024681855.1. Lineage (GTDB taxonomy): Bacteria > Elusimicrobiota > Elusimicrobia > Elusimicrobiales > UBA9959 > CACZRG01. Next base: position 3,304 of record JAILAB010000004.1, on the reverse strand, counting down.
GGCTGAAATCAGGGACATAGAACTGGAATTCAAAGAAGGAAGCGAGGCGGAATTTCATGCCTGGGCTGCTCTTCTTTCAGATAAGCATTCTCTAAAAGAAGAAAAATTGTCTAAATTCGCTCAAGCCATGAGCCTTTGATTTTTATTTCTGATGTGTATGCTTGAGCAGGGAAATTGTCAGTGCTTTTTTTCGCATTTTATTAAGCGATTGTTGCGCTTCTTTCAAATAAGTTATCATAAATCTAAAGAGCAGCATTATTTTATATAAGGTTGTTTCAAATTATAAGGCTTTATCCCTTGGCATTGTAGGTTCGGCATTAATAAGATTTAAGAGGTTTTTATGATATTTCATGGCAGTTTTTATTCAAAGTATCTTGAACAGGATACACGCGTTACAGTAACCGGCCCGGAGCCGGATCCCTCAAAACCTTACAGGGTACTTTATCTTCTGCACCCGCTCTGCTGCAATGCCGATACCTGGTGCGATTATACCAGGCTGCCGTTTTACATACGCAGCTATAATGTGCTCTGCGTAATGCCGGAAGTAAACCGCAGTTTCTACACTGACCAGAAATTCGGGCAGAAATATTTTTCCTATGCAGGAAAAGAACTGCCGGAATTTATAAACCGTCTTTTCAGGGTTTCCGCAAAACGCGAAGATACAGGCGTGGCAGGCGTATCAATGGGCGGATACGGCGCTCTAAGGCTCTCACTTTCATTTCCTGAAAAATTCGGCTTCTGCGCTGTTTCCTCATCTGCATTCCTTTTTCTTAAAGCGGATCTTGACGATTTCAGAAGCATGACAGATGCTGAAATTGCCGCCGCATGGGGACCGCAGATGAAACATGATCTTGAAGCCATGTTCGGTCCGGAACTTAAAGCTGAACCGGGTGATGAGATAATGACACTGCTTGAGAACACACCGTGCGGCTGCAAGCCTGAGATTTTCCACTGCTGCGGAACAGAAGATATTTTCTACGCCCAGAATAAGGCATTCAGCGAAGTCATGAAGGAATGGGGGGCTTACAAATATACATTCCGCGAATGGAAAGGAACCCATCACTGGAATTTCTTTGACGAATTTCTTAAACAGGCCCTTGAATTTCATTATTCCGTGGATAAAATAAACACCTTTTCCTGTTTTGAGTAAATCTGCATTTGCTTTATAATATCTCGCGCTAAATTTTTTTGGCTACTTGCTGTTTTTCTGCCTTTATTCCATCATGGCCTTAATAATGTGTTTGGCAGAATTTTCTTCTGCATTTTCTTGCGCGCAGCTGAAAACCTTAGCGTTCTCTAAACTGAATTTCCGCATAATCTCTTCCGCCATGCTTTCCCTGATGCTTAGAACAAGAGTTTTTTCTGAATCCTTTATTCTAATCAGGTCTTTTGCCCAGCCGCCTCCATTAAGTTCAAGAGGCCCTATCTCATCAATAAAAACATATTGGCAGTTTTTCAGAGCTTTGTCAGAAAGCGCGTCATGGCCGGCTTTCATGCCTGCGGCTGAAAAATAAAATGGCCCGCATTTCATTTCTTCTGTGCTGTTTTCTTTTTGCAAAAGCTCCGGCCTGCGGCTTGAAAGCAGATGCTTTTCATCACTGTCCGCCCTTAGCAAAAAGAAAGAATCCCTTTTACCGTTTTTCCAGGTACCTTCGGCAATGAAACCGCCGCAATTTTTGCCTGCCTGTTTTAGCCCTTTCAGTATTTCTTTCATCAGCGTGCTTTTTCCGCTTCCCTGCCTGCCTTTTATAATAAAAATTCTTGCTAAAGAGCTTTCTAGCCAATATGGAGCTGCCGAAATTACTTTATTCAGCGCAGCCAAAGGCTGGCGGAATATTGCCTTTGCCGGGGGAAATGCCGCTATTATTCCCGGCAGGGACGCGAAAGAATATTCCAGCGCATCAAAAAAAACGGGGCCGAATGCCTTTTCCATAAAATGCCTTATTGCCGGATTGGTAAGCTCTGTGCCTATTGCCGAAAATGCGAATGTTATTATTATGGCTCGCGCTGCGAGATATGCTCCTGCGGAAGGCTGTCCAAGAATCAGTCCCATTATGGCGGATGCTGTTATTATGCTTAGCCAAACACCCCAGCGCATGGCCAGTTTCCTTGCCCGTTTGTACTGCCATGCGCAAAATGCTGAATACAATGCAGTTATGGATATGAATGGCAATAGTGGCATTTTTTTCCCTATTGAGAAAAACGCTATTATTCCTGCAGCCTGAATGAAAAGCAGTGGCAGCGAAAACTTTTTTGCCTCTGGGGAAGCATTGTATTTAAACTGTTTTTTTGTTTTTCTCAGAAGCTCTTCATTTTTTGATTTTTCCAGTCTTTCCTCTGCCGCATTTATTTCTTGCGCTGTTATTTCCAGGCTGGCCTGTTTCTTTTTTTCTGAATAAGCTTTAGCTTGTTTGCCATTTTCAGAATCCGCTTCTGTTTTGCCGCTTTTGCCAGCGGAATTATCGGAAAGCTGTTTGCCAGTTTTCATTTCTTTTCCGGCAGAAAGAATTCCCATAAGCGATGCAAATATGCCTAATGAGAAATAGATAAGCATGGCAAATCCCATAGCTCCCCATATATTTCCAAATATAGTGCCGTCAAGGCTTTTTGCGAAAGAAAAACGTTTTAGGAACCATTGCAGCGTCTGATTTGCGGCTGCTACAAAATCCGAGCCATAATGTATCAGGTAATTAACCAGTTTATGCGTTATTGCCCATGTCATGGCAAGGCCGCCGCCAAAAATGCGTCCGATATTATTCTGCCCCAGAATGCGGTTGCCGAAGTCTGCAAGAATGCCTTCCATGGCTATGGCAACCATAGGCCCGGTAAGATTAGCGCTGGGGGAAATGGATTTCATCGCTGCGCATATAAGCCCGGCACGCCATAACAGCCCGCGCTCCGGCCAGAGCCTGTGCCCGGCAGTAATAATCGCAATCCCTATGGCAGTAAGTATTTCGCCCTTGAAAGGCAGCCGGATATTGTGCAGAAATGAGCCCAGGACAATTTCAGAAGCGGCCCAAATGCTGCCTATTATAGCCGCCTTGCGCCATAGCAGATTCTTTTCTTCAGGTGTACGCATAAGCCTTTCCTTGTTCATATTTTATTTTACAAAAGTATGAGAAAACAATGAACATTAAGTTTAGCTTGTCTCTTTATAAATTCCGCAAAGAACTACGTATGGCAAGGCACAGACGGAGTTCTTTGCCATGCAAAAATAAGCCGGAAAGGAAACTCTGCTCACGGTGTGAGCAGAGAAAAGTCCGCTTTATATAGAAGGTAACTTTAGAAAAAAGCAGAAACAGCT
>JAILAB010000056.1 GCA_024681855.1 Elusimicrobiales bacterium | reverse complement strand
CCCCGGCTAGGCCGGGGGTTCAGTAAGGTTACACCGTTCCCCATGACAAAAAAACTCCTTGTGCTAATATGTATAAAGGTCTGTTGCAGCAGGCCAATAACAGCACAAGGAGGTCATTGAAATGAGCAATGACATAAATAAGCTATCACATACAAGCTGGAATTGCAAGTCTTAATCTTACCCTGTGAATTAATGTTACCCTGGAATTTAAGTCAGGTTTCGCTGATAAAAGTTTATTTTTAAGCTCTTTATAAAAAGATTATTGATTTTAAAGTTTTACAGCCATGCTGGATTTATTTCAGCATATCTGCGGCTTAAAGAGGTCCTGAAATAAGTTCAGGACGACATAGCAATATCTGCATTCTTTATAATTACATTGTATCAATACTTTTCTTTAAAGAGCCTATTCTTAAATTTTTCCGGGGGCAATCCTTTCAGGCTTTTCCTTGGTATGTTTCTATAACTGTCTGTTCATTGTTAAGTCAGGAAAACTTACTTCTTGTAAGGTACTGCTTTCTTGGGAAAAAAGACCACAGGCAGATGCAGGCTCCTGATCCGCATATCAAACAGGCTTAATCCGGGCAGACACATATCGCATAAACCGTGCGACAATGAAATGTTTTGTATACATGACCCCATTTGAAGTACAATTTAAAGTAAGATTGTCCATGGGGTAGATAAAACGAAAAGTTTTCGGTCCAAAAACAATCAATGTTTTTATGAACCTTTGCGCTTAATTGTTTAACGCGCCAAACAGGAGTTTTATGAAACATAATTTCAACCAGTCAAAAACAGCTGTGGCACTTTATGTTGAAGACAATGAGCAGAAAACCTGCTTTACCACGGTTTCCCTGAAAAGCAAAATGAATTTGTCATGGTTAGACAAAACATTTGCCATAAGGACATCAGAAGTTGAACATCAGCAGTATGGTTCGCATTATGAAACCTGGTATGAATTTGATAAGGAAAATACTGAAAAATTCGTATCTTTCTTTGGAGGTGCTGAAAATTTCCTTAAAAATCTGAAAAAGAAGTATTCCGGACCTTATTCCTGTTCTGAAATTATTAAATTTGCAGACCGGAATGGCATAAAATACGAAGAATCCGATATGACGGACGGTGATTTAAGATATGAATTTGGCCCTATTTATTTTCCAGATATTCGCCTTTATGATGAAAATAAAAATTTTCTGATACCTTATGTGTACACACCTCCTAAAAAAGGCAAGGCGAAAATTTATGACGAGAATGGGAAAATAACACTGGAAATGCAGTATAAGGATGGCAAACTGGACGGACTTACAAGGAGTTATTTTTCTACAGGTGATACATATTGGGAGGAAAATTATACAAAAGGAGAACTAAACGGAAAAACAGTCCGATATTATGAAAATGGGAATATAAAACAGTCCGATGTGTTTGTCAACGGCATAAAAGAAGGTCCTGACCAAAGTTTTGACAAGGAAGGACATCTAATAGAAGAGGTGATGTGGGCAGACAATCGTGAAAATGGCCCAGCCAGACTGTTTTATCCAGACGGAAGCATTAGGTTTGAAACATCTGCTATTGAAGGAAAACAGAACGGCTCTTCAAAAGGTTATTATGAAACTGGGGAATTGCAGTTTGAGGCAGTCTTCAAAGACGACAAAATAGTCGGGGAATCAAAAGAATACTATATAAACGGCAATATTTATTCCATAGTGCCATGGAAAGACGGAAAAGCCAATGGAACAGCGAGATTTTATTATGAATCAGGCCGCCTTATGTGGATAATACAGTATAAGGACGGAGTGCCTGACGGAGATTCCGTAATGTTTTCCCCTGACGGCAGGGTTAAGGTAAAAAATTCATGGAAATCAGGCCAGCTGCACGGCACAAAATGCACATTTGACGAAGACGGAAGCCTTGAACTGTCAATAAGCTATGCCGACGGAAAACCTGAAAACATCCCTGAACATTCAAGATTTAAGCCGCATATACGGGCATGGGAAAAAATTACTTCCGAACCGGGCCTGCGTTCAGGAATATTTGCAGAAGAGAAAAATTATTATAATAGTAATATGGGGATACATAAGAAATGTCGGGACATAAATTAAGACAGATTACTTTAGAGGACAAAAAACGCCCTATGTCCGCAGATGATTTTGCGGAAATAGAGCTTGCCATACGTTCCATGCGACGCAATCCCGATCCGGAAGGATATGCGGATTTTGTCGTAGTATCATTCAAGACTGAAATAAACGGACTGCTTTTTATACAGTCACTTTCAATGGAAAGCTATAAGAAATGTTTTGTTGAAGTAGCATTTTCACGAGGAGGAAAGTATTTTCCGAGACTGTTGGCAAAATATGACTTGCCTGTTGAAGAAACAGTAAAACTATTCAGGGATGTATGCTGTTCAGAGAAAAACCCTGATTTTTCTGAATGGAAGGACAATACCGAAAATATCAGGGAATCCATAAACGAACGTGAAAGAAAAAAAGGCAAAACCAAATGAACATATTCAAAATAGCATTCAAGACCTGCCGCAGTAATTCCAAGCTGATTTACAAGGGTTTCGGGTTCAGGCATCTGAGTGATGCCACGCAGTATTATGTACACCCGGACAACCGCTCATTCAAGGGCACGACAACCCTTTCGCAGCCAATAGGCGAGGCAATGATGCTGCTGCACTCCATGCTGCTCCCAATGACGGACCCGGCAAAAGGCAGAACTTTCGGTGATCTTTATTCAAACACGAACAATGACGAATATATGCTTGAAATGGAAATTCCGCAGGATTACCACGACAACGGCATAATTGACGGCAATATATTTTCGTACAAGGCATTTTTAAAAGGCTCACATATAACGGTTGCCTCATACAGCAGTGATGGGAAAATTATCCCGGTCAATGTGTCGGAACTGAAAGAAGGCTACAAGCTGCTGCCATCGTTTATGCTGCTTATATTCAGGGAAATGGAAAAAAATGTGCAGTACAGGGCATTGATGGAAAAGTTTTTGGAAACTCCAAATCCGGATGCCTTTGTAAACCTCTGCGAGGATATTTACCAGACGCATAAATCCGATGATTACAGGCTGACTTACGGCGAAATTCCTGCCGCAGACAAAAAGGATTTTTCCAGCCTGTCTGCCTCTTATGAGATAATAAGGGAAAACAAACAGGAGCTTTCCAAAGAAGACAAAGGGAAAATAAGACGTTTTCCCAAAGAAGATTTCAGCGAGGAGCAGCTGCGGTTCCTGCCTTTGCTTTCTGATGAATTTGTCCTTCCGGCAAAACTTGGCAGCCTGTGCAATGCGATAACCCAGGGAGACATAATGGCGGCACTGTTCCATGGACCGGCAGGCACAGGCAAGACAATGAGCTGCAAACTGGTATGCCGCGAAACCGGCCTGCCCATAATGGAAACAATAAACTGCACGGAAAACCTTGACGAGTTTGTGCTTGGCAAGTTCATTCCGGAAGATGACAGGATAATCTTCAAGGAAAGCTGCGTGACAAAGGCCATAAGGGAAGGCGGAGCGGTTATTTTTGAAGAAATAAACTTCGCAAAGCCGCAGTACCTGGCATTTCTGAACTCTCTTCTTGACGACAACGGCTTTGTAAGGCTGGACAACGGAGATATAGTGCGGCGGCACAGGAATTTCCGCTTTTTCGCCACAATGAACATAGGCTATTTCGGCACAAAGGAGCTTAACCAGTCCCTGTACAACCGTTTTAGCGCGATAGTGGAAATGGCAGAGCTTAGCGACGAGGCAATTCTGCGTATGCTCACAATGAGGGTTCCGGAATGTAAGCCTGTGGCAGACAAGATAATAAGCGTTTATCACAAGCTGCGCAAGAAAATAGAGGCGGAAGAGCTTGATGCTGTCATTTCGCCAAGAAACCTGGAAAACTGGGCAAGAATGGCAAAATACGAAGGATATATGTCCGCCGCAGAGAAAACCATAATACCAATAGCAAAATGCGACAGGGTGCTTGAACAGGCCATACGCGGAATACTGATGATTTACAAATGGAAATAAGCAAAAAAACCGCATATACGGAAGAGGAATACAAGGATTTTCTCGACAGATTCCAATGCGAAAGAAACAGGCAGGCGGAGGAATCCTTCGCAAGGGTTTTTTCCGAAACTGCGGATGTAAATCTTTTCTTCATAAATGAGGATTCCGCATATACCGACGGCAAGAACATAATTGTAGACCCTGCCTCGCATGACATTTACAAGGATGAGAAATGTCTTAAAAACACGGGTATATTTCTGCAATGGCCGCCGGAATTTCTGGCAGACCCATGGAATGCCCTGAAAATGACCGCGCGCAGCCAGACACTGCACGAGGCACTTCACCTGATATATACAAATTTTCCTCCAAATTATCAGAACGACCCTTTTTTTGAGGACAAAGACAATCCTAAGCGCGTAAATCTCCGCAAGACAATAGCAGCAATATCAAATATAATAGAAGATGCCTACATAGAGGCAGCCGGTGCAAGCGTCTATGACAACATAGAGCCTTATCTGAAATTCGGCAGAATAGCACATATACTTGCGAAAAAAAAAACTGAAGGCACAGCCGCAAGCCGCATGAAACAGGAAATCCCCGAAGAGCTTAAAGGCGTAGAGAATAAGCCTGAAGAGGAATTTCAGCCTGAAATGATGCCTCTTCTGGAAAAGCTGAAAAAATTCCATGAGGCGGAAGAAAAAATAAAGATTCTTACAAGGTATCTGGATTATATGGCCGGAGAACTGCTTTATCCAATGTTCATTTTTCCACAGCCGGAAGATGAGATAAGGGAATATGTGCAAAAGACAAAGGAACTGTTCCTTAAAGGCTCAATAGAACCTTCACCTGACGGAAGATACGAATACTGCAAAAAAATTCTGGAGCATATATATGATCTTGTTCCCGAAGACTGCTATGCTGAAATAGAGGACATTCTGCCTGAATACATAGCAGGAGCGGCTACGCATGGCGGCAAAGGCATTGCGGCAGGGTCTTTCAGTCATAAAGGGAAAACAATGGCGGTAAAAAGACGGCTTTTTTCCGGCCTTGACGGTATTCCGGTTGATTATGCGGACAAGGAAAATAAGGACAGCATTATATATATTTTGTCCCGTCAGTTTGCCGCAGACAGCGAAAACTGCACGGAAATCATAAATTATTCCGGCGAACTTGTTCATATTTCAGGTGCAGATCTGTCAAAATCGCCTTTGCATAAAGATGTAAAAATAAATGTTCTTCGTCCTAAGATTAACCTGAATCTGCGTAAAGCATATCAGAACATATATGACCAGTACCATTTGAACATAAATTCCTATTGTTCGCGTTTTCTGCAGATACTTAAACTGCATACTCCGGTAATGGAACGCCGTTTTCGGTTCGGTTCAGGCATTGATTCCAAAGACATAGGAGATCCTAAACGCAGATTCTGGCACAGAAAACAGCCGGGCATAGATGTTCCGGACATAGCTACTTTGCTGCTGATAGACGGCAGCGGCTCAATGTATGGGGCAAGGCGTAATGCCGCAATGGTTTCTGCCGTGATCCTGCATGAGGTCCTGAAAAAACAGGGAATGGAACACTGCGTAGCGGAACACCGCGGCAACAGTATGAAAGCGGAGGAAATTGACATAAACATTCTCCTGGGTTTTAATGCCAGGGAAGAGGAAAAATACAATATAATGCAGCTTGAAGCAGACTGCGACAACAGGGACGGCCTTGCCCTGCTTTGGGCGGAGGATTACATAAACAGGAACAGTTTCTGCGAAAAAAAACTGATAATAGTGCTTTCCGACGGCCAGCCTTCACATTCTTATGGGGATTATTATCCGCCGGTTTCAGTAAAGGACACGGCAAACATTGTGAAGAAGATAATCAGCCGCGGCACAGAAGTAATAGGCGTGGCTCTGGACAATGAGGGCGAATATGATACCTATGAGAAATTAAAGGAAATTTACCCGCATCTGGCCGCATGCAATGACCTTAAACGCCTGACAGGCCAGATCTTACGCCTGATCTCACGGTATATGCGGTAAGACAGATTGAAAATTAGAAATTGAGAAAAAATAAGGGGAAAAATATGAAAGGATATATTTTAAGGTGGAATCCGAAAATTTCAAGCTGGACGGAAGACCGGCATGAGGATTTGATGGAAGATTTGGAATATTCAGACCATGCTGACATGAACTGGAGCATTTACGATTTTGAAGATCTGGAAGAAGGCGATTTTTTCATTTTGCAGCAGGTAGGCACTGATTCCGATGGAATAGCAATGACGGGATTTTTTTCAAGTGATGCTTATCCTGACGAAAGCTGGAAAAGGAAAGACGGCACAAGCCTTTTCTATGCGGATATGTATGTGCATTTTATGATAAGCCGCAGGCTGAACCGTCAAAAAACAGACGACAGAAAAATTCAGGTTCCTGATGAAAACATAAAAGACATATCCAAACCGTTAATAATGGATGCCGTAAGCCTTGAAAGGAAATTCCCTGACATTCAATGGCATAAGGGACATTCCGGAGTGCTTATTCCTCAAAACTTATTAGAGCCGCTTGTCCTGGAATTATGCCTGCAGATGTTTCAGCTGGAAAAGCCTTCTGAAAACATTGCATTCCATGACCGCGAAACGCTATGGCAGAAATGCTGCGATTACATAAATGCCTGTTGCCCGGAAATGCGGAAAAAGATTATTGATGAATGTTCCGCAAAAACCGTCTATGAAAACTATTCCCCGGGCGAGAGCATAGACAAAGACCTGATGGACATAACCTTTGACAGGGAAAAAATAAAGAAAGGCAGTCCTGAAACAATAGCGGAGTTCGCGGAATATCTGCTTCCGAGGGCATAGCAAAAAAGCCAGGCAAAAAATGCCTGGCTTTTTAATTATTATCAAACAGATGAGGCAAAACAAAATAAATATCTGTTTGTCAGCCTGTATGTTTTCTCAAATATGCCGCGTATCTTTTTACAGCTTATTCTTCAGGAGAAAGCTCATGCAGCTGTATGTCTTTAAATGTTTCGCTGAAATACCTCATGGCCCATTTAGACGGAAAGAATATTACGGGGTTGCCTGCTCCGTCGCTTCCCAGCTTGACATTTGACC
>JAILAB010000034.1 GCA_024681855.1 Elusimicrobiales bacterium | reverse complement strand
CCCCGGCTACGCCGGGGGATATTTATTGAGCAAAATTAAGATATTTCCCTAAGCTTTCGCAGCAGAATTATTTGTTCTTTTGAAAGTTTTTCAGGAAGGGCAATATTTATTACAGCATAAACATCTCCGCGGCCTGATTTGATTGGTATGCCTTTATGCGGAATGCGCAGCCTTCTGCCAGAGGGGGATCCTGCTGGCAGTTTTACTTTTACTTCGCCATCTGGCAGAGGAACATTTATCTCTCCGCCTAATGCGGCATCCCATGGCAGGACATTTATGCGCACTTCAAGATCGTTTCCGTTTATTTTAAATATGTCATCAGGAATTAAATGTATTTTGATGTAAAGATCCCCTTTAATATTGCCTGAAACAAATCCTTCTCCTTTCAGCTTTATCGTGGTGCCGTCCTGCAGGCCAGGGGGAAGTTTCAGTTTTATTTCTTTTGTGTTTTTTTTTCTTCCTGTTTTATAAGAAAAAGTAAAAGATTTGTTTTCCGATTTAAAAATATCTTTAACTGTTACATTTAGCTCAGCATGGGCATCAAGGGTTTGCTGTGTTGTTGAGGAATTTGTAAAGCTGGCAAATGGATTTTCCGTCATGTCTTCCGCATTATCATTTTCAGCTTGCCAAAAAGGCCCGTTGCCGGCTTTTTCTTCTGAATAGGCATTGCCGAATATGGAACGGGAAAAATCGCCATAACTGCGTCCTTTTCTGTTTGTGCCGGTAAAACTAAAATCTTTGAATTTAAAATTTCCAAAGCTGAAATTGTTCCAGGCGCAGTCATTATTCCCGTTTTTGCTGTTTTCTGAGAAAATACTGTCTTTTTCCGCATTGTCATAAAAAATCCTTTTTTTAGGATCAGACAATACTTCATATGCTTCATTTATTTCTTTAAACCTGTTCTCAGCATTTTTATCTCCCGGATTTTTGTCGGGATGATATTTCATGGCTAATTTGCGGTATGCGCTTTTTATTTCGGCTTCGGAAGCGCCTTTTTTTATTCCAAGCGCTTTATAATAATCAATTTGTCTGGGCATTGCTTTCAGATTATTTAAATCTTCTTTTCAACGCTTTCAGCATTATTTTCTTCATTAATGACTTCTATTTTTTTTATGGCAATGCTTTCGCTGTCTGCCTGATTTCTTTTCATTGAAGGGAAGATCTTATAAGCAAACTTTCTTATCTCTGGCGATATTTTCCAAAGCGTATGACAGCAGAATGCGGCGAGAACTAATAACAGCAATCTTTCAAAAATATACTCTGGCACATTCGGGAAAATATATTTTAAGATATATGCGAGCAAAAATAGGCCGCCTATTGTGGAAAAGTAAAATATTACTTCTTTAGAGGAAATGTCTGGTTCCTTTGCAGAAATGCCTGTTGGAGGAGTTTCTAATGTTTTGATTTCTTCGGGTATGGCTATTTCATCATTTGGGATATTATTTTTTTGAATTTCTTCATTAATTCTTTTGTTCTTGTCTTTCTTTTTCATACTATAGAGCCTTTATTGAAATTGAAGCTTATTATAATTTTACTATAAAATGCAAGAAAAAAAGTTATTGAAAGAGGAAAAATGAAAAATTAAAAAAAGGCTTGACAATACTTTAGAAAAAAGTGCTATAATATACTTGTAGCAATAAAATGCTGCAAACAATTCGCCAGTAGCTCAATGGTGGAGCATTCGGCTGTTAACCGAAGGGTTGCTGGTTCGAGTCCAGCCTGGCGAGTTGCAACGAAACCGTAAACGAAGCCTGCGAGAGCAGGCTTTTTTTATTTCTGAAAACCCCGGCTAGGCCGGGGGATATTTATTGATTCTTTCTTCATTAGCTGTTTTGATATTTGAGCGCATGCATTATTGTTCAAATGCAGCGCTATGTATTTTTGAAAATGCCATATAATTTGTAAAATATAATTAATATGAAAATAAAATCTTTTAATGTTCTTCCGAATCTTCCGGAGAATCTTAAGCCTCTAGAAGAATTCGCGACAAATATGCTTTTTACATGGAACTGGGATGCCATAAAAATGTTCCTCTCAATGGATGAAGAGCTTTGGGACAAATCTCATCGCAATCCAAAATGGATGATTGGCGCTATGCCCTATAGCAGGCTTGAGGCCCTTGGCCGCGATCCTAAATTCCTTTCAGAGCTTGCTGAAAGAAAAAAAGAATTTGACGCATACATGAATCCTAAGAGCACTTGGTTTACGCGCAATGCTAAACCGGAAGATAAGGATATAAGCGTTGCCTATTTCTCAATGGAATACGGAATAGGCGAAGGTTTGCCGATTTATTCCGGCGGGCTTGGCATGCTAAGCGGAGACCATCTTAAATCTTCGTCTGATTTAGGGCTTCCGGTAATTGGCGTAGGCCTCCTTTATAAAAAAGGTTATGTTAAGCAGCAGCTTAACCGCGATAACTGGCAGGTAGAGGAATATCCTGTAAATGACTGGTACAATATGCCCGTTGAGGTAGTTAACGATGCCAGCGGCAATCCTTTGCGTGTGGAAGTGAACCTTGCAGGAGAAATCGTTAAGCTGGGAGTATGGCAGGTTCTTGTAGGCAGAACTTCTCTGTATCTGCTTGATACTGACATAGCTGAAAATTCCAATAGCGCTCGCCGCATAACGGAACAGCTTTACGGCGGGGACAGGGAAAACCGCATTCGCCAGGAGATAGTCCTTGGCATAGGCGGCCCCAGGGCTCTTGAAGCTATGGGCATTCACCCCTCAGTATACCATGTGAATGAAGGCCACAGCGCATTCCTTCTGCTAGAAAGAATACGCCACCTGATGCATTCCCGCGGCCTTTCCTTTAAGGAAGCCCGCGAAGTTGTATGGTCCTCATCAGTATTCACAACACATACCCCGGTAATCGCCGGAAATGAGCATTTTGATTTTGACCTTGTTCGCAAATACATGGAAGGCTGCGCCTATGAGCTTGGCATATCAATAGGGGAATTTCTTGAAATAGGAAAGGAACGCCCTGATTCCACAAGCTTCTGCATGACAGTTCTTGCAATAAGGCTTTGCGCATTCCTTAATGGCGTTAGCAAGCTTCATGGCGAGGTGTCCCGCAATATGTGGCATAAGATATGGCCAGAGCTGCCGCGCTATGAGATTCCAATACTTGGCATTACCAATGGCGTGCATACTCCGTCGTGGATAAGCCATGAGCATCATGATCTTTATAAGAAATATCTGAAAGCCGGTCCGGAGGGACTGCCTGATGACTGCGACTGGAACAGAATTGACAAGATTTCTGATAAGGAATTTTGGCAGGTTCACATGGCCAGAAAACAGAAAATGGTAAATATTGCCCGTCAGCATCTTGCTGCTCAGCATCGCCGCTGGGGTTCTGACCCTACCGTTATAGAAGAGGCTTCTAAGGTACTTAATCCTAATTATCTTACCATTGGCTTTGCCCGCCGCTTTGCTACGTATAAGCGCGCTACGCTTTTCATGCGGGATATAAACCGCCTTATGGAGCTTGTGAACGATGCGAATATGCCTGTTCAGTTTGTGTTTGCCGGAAAAGCTCATCAGGCAGACACTCAAGGAAAAGAGTTTATAAAGGCAGTTGCGCAGCTTTCAATGGATAAGCGCTTCCAGAACCGCATAATCTTCGTAGAAGATTACAATATGAATGTTGCCAGGTATCTCGTGCAGGGCGTTGATGTTTGGATGAACAATCCTATCCGCCCTCTTGAAGCCTCTGGCACAAGCGGAATGAAAGCTGTCATAAATGGAGTTCTTAATTTGTCTATTCTCGACGGCTGGTGGGAAGAAGGTTATTCCCCAGAGGTAGGCTGGGCTATTGGCGGCACTGCTCCTTATAATACTGAGGCAGAGCGCGACTATGCTGAATCAAATGCCATATATAATATGATTAAGAAAACAGTCGCTCCGCTGTACTATAACCGCAATTCTGAAGGCTTGCCTGAAGGCTGGATTAAGATGATGAAGAACTGCGTAAAAACTTTGGTGCCGCAGTTTAACACTAATCGCATGCTCCGCGAGTACTATAATACATTCTATGTTAAGGCTCACAGGGCTTTCCGAGCCTTTGAGGATAAAGAACGCATTTCCTCCTTTGCCGCATGGAGAAAGCGCTTGCAGGATAACTGGGGGCGCGTTAAGATAGCTGTAGATCCTCTGCCGGATATGGAAATACGAGCAGGAATGAAGCTTCCAGTAAGCGCTGTAGTTTGGCTGGGAGAGCTTTCTCCGGAAGATGTTGAGGTTCAGATACATGTAGGGCATACTGTAGGCCAGCGCGCTTTTACCGATGGCAGAACATTTGTCATGAAATGTGAAGGCCGCATTGGAGACGGATATGTGTACAAAGGCGAAATAGACTGCGAAAATAGCGGTAAATGCGATTATGCTGTCAGAGTCTTTGGCTATCACAAAGATGCTCACAATGCTTTAATGCCTTTATTCCTTAAATGGAATGAGGATTAAAATTCTCGTCGTATAAATTAGCAGAAAAAGCCTTCAGAAAACAATAAAAAAATCTGAAGGCTTTTTTTTTGTTTAAAAATTGTTATAATATATTCAGCGGCCGGACAGGCTGCGAATTTAAGAGAGGTAAACTAAGTATTATGGCAAAAGGAAAAGTAAAGTGGTTTAATGATAAGAAGGGATTCGGTTTCATCGTTCCCGAAGATGGTTCAAAGGATCTTTTCGTTCATCATTCCTCCATCCTTGGCGAAGGTTTCAAAACTTTAGCCGAAAATCAGGAAGTAGAGTTTGAAATCGAAGAAACCGAGAAAGGCCCGAAAGCTATTAATGTAAAGAAGCTTGAAGAGGGCAAATAAGCCTGTCCCGCAGACTTGTTTTAAGGGCTGTTTCGCAAGAAGCAGCCCTTTTTTTAGCAGTTATAAAGGGGTGTTTAAATGAAAGAAAAAGAACCGAAACAGCTTCAGCTTGAAATACAGATGGATGAGCAGACAGCTAAAGGCATTTATACAAATCTTGCAGGCGTTATGCATAGCGAAACAGAATTTGTGCTTGATTTTCTGTTTCTTCAGCCTAACCAGCTTAAAGCAAAGCTGCGCGCGCGTATTATTTCCAGCCCAGTTCACACAAAACGTTTTGTAAATACTCTTATAGAGAACATAAAGCGATATGAGGACCGTTTTGGCGTTATTCCGGAACGTGAAGCTCTGCTTTCTCCTGAAGCAAACAGCTAAAATCTTGTATGCAAAAAAATAAGCCTCTGGGCTGACATTTGCCCCAGAGGCTTATTTTTTCTTCTTTTAGCTTATTTAAGCGTTTTTCTTGCCTTTTAGAAGAAATTCTTGTTTTTCTTTTGCCATGTGGCAAACTATTTGTGCTCCCTTGCTTGATATGCAGCCCATAGCGTCAAGCATCATTTCATCAATTGTGTCATCGGAATATTCAGCCATGGCGTGAAAGAGAATCAGCTCTTTGATTTTTGTTTTGTCTATTACGAAGTTGACTATGTTGGAAACAGATGAGTGTCCGCGGTTTCTAAACTTATCATAGTCTGAATCTTTTAGGGCTGCGTCATGTATTAGTATGTCTGTGCCCTTCAAAAATCCTGCTGTTTTCTCATTATAATCCTGGAAAGCCGAAGCATCTTCCCATATCTCACTGTCAGGGGCATATACCAGGCTTCTGCCCATTAGCGTAATCTTATACATTACCGTGCTTGTTGGGTGGTTTGCGTAAACTGCCTCAAGCAAGACTCCGGGAGTAATCTCATATTCGTCTTCTAGAATCTCATTCACGTCAACAGCTGCCTTAGGCTGTGAGGAATGCAGAGAGAATGAGCTATAAAGCGTTATCTGAGCAGTATCCTTAAGCGTTCTTTCAGGATCATTAGCGCCTACGAGATGTATGGAAAAATGAGGGTCATAAAGAGGCTCAAATTCGGACAGGCCTATTATATGGTCCAAATGGAAATGAGTGATCATTATCCATATGTCTTTATAATATCTCTTTTCTGCCACTATTTTTTTACCCAGCTCTATTATTCCAGTGCCTGCATCAAATATAAATATATTTTTTTTGGTCTCAATGGATACGCATGAGGTCTGGCGGCCATAAGCAGAAGTTGTATTTGGAATGACTGGGGAAAATCCTCTTGCTCCCCATATAGTAAGTTTCATCTGATCTTCTGCCAGTGAGCTTTCTTTTGGCGAAGCTGCGGCATTAGCTGTCATTTCAGGAGCGGGCGGGGGCTCTGTGGCAAAAGATTTAGAGCCTGCAAGAACAGCGGAGACGTCTTTTCTGAACTGTGGAATATCATAGGGTTTTTGTATGTAATATTCTGCTCCAAAGTTCATGGCGCGCTGTTTTTCTATAGCAAAGCTTTTTCCTGACATGACAATCACTTTTATGTCTTTTAAATCTGGGTCGGATTTAATTGTCTTGCATATATCCATGCCGGTAAAACCTGGCATCATTATGTCTGTTATAACAAGGCGCGGATGTTTTTGGCTTATAATTTCAAGAGCCTTATTGGAATCTGTTAGGGTCTCAATTGAATATTTGTCATCCTGCAGAACTGACTTGGAGAGTTCCGCAACCATATCGTCGTCGTCAATAATTAAAATATCTAAATCTGCCATTTTTAATTCTAAAACCTGATACCTTATACCTAATATTATGTTGTTTTTACTATAATAATATTATAATATTTTACTATTTAGTGTAAAATGCGGAGTTTTTATCATGATGAGAATTATAGCCGGAACGCATCGCGGAAGAAAGATTTTTTCAATTCCTAAGGATAAATTTGTAAAGCCAATTTCCGCAAGGATACGCCAGTCTACTTTTGACATATTGCGTCCATGGCTTCCCGGCTCAAATTTCCTTGACCTTTTCGCAGGCTGCGGCACGGTAGGGCTTGAAGCTCTGTCTCGCGGCGCAGCGCGTGCTGTTTTTGTGGAAAAGGCCGGAATCTGTATGAAAACCATAGAAAGGAATATTGCCGCTTTAGGCTTTGCTGATAAGGCTAAGGCATGGAAAGCTGATTTAATGAGCGGCGAACTGAAATGGCTGGCAGGCGGAGCAAATTACGAAGGATATAATATTATTTTTATGGGGCCGCCTTACCGGCTGGAAGACAATACTCCTCTTTATTTCAGTTCCCCATTGCTTGCCAAGATAGCTTCATCAGGAATAGCTGCTCCAGATGTAATTATCGTAATACAGCATCATGTTAAAGAGCCGGTAATTCCGCCGGAAAATATAGAGCAATACAGGTCAGAGAGGTATGGAGATACCGTAGTTGATTATTTCCGTTTTAAGAAATGATTTTTGATGCGCTTGAACTTAATTACAGCAAGATAAACGCTTATCTTTCCTGCCCGCTGTTATACAAATTTATTTATGTGGACAGGCATTATGCTCCGCCTACTGGACCTTCATCCTTTGGACTTTCCCTGCATCGCGCGATTGCGCGCTATCATTCCGGAGGCCGCAATCTGAATGATCTCATGGTATATTATCAGGACAGCTGGCTGCATCAGGGCTATGAAACTCCGCAGCAGGCCATGGAGTATTTTCGCAATGGAGAAAAAATTCTTGAGAAATGGCATGCTTTTCATTTGGAAGAAACAAATAAGGTTTTGTACTGGGAAAAGAATTTTCGTTTTGAAATGGATAGGTGGACAATAAAGGGAACTATAGACAGAATAGACATACTGCCATCAGGCGGGGCGGAAATAATAGATTATAAAACAGGCTATGACGGCCGCACTGAAGAGCAGACAGCCAACAGTCTTCAGCTGGGAATGTATGCGATAGCGGCGGAGGAAGCTTTTGGCCTTAAGCCTAAGAAAATAACTTTTTTCTTGCTTGCGGAGCCTCAGAAAATTTCAGTTCCATTCACCAAAGAAATAAAGGAACGCACTTTGGATATTATCCGAGATGCCGGAATGAAAATATTTGAAGAAGATTTCACAGGCAGGGGGAACTGCGAGCATTGCCCCATAAGAAAAACATGCCGTGAGTCAACAGCTAAGGAAACACCGTCGGATACTGTACAGAAATAAACAAACCGAAAAATTTAAGATTAAATAGTATGATTAAAAAGATAATAAAAAAGATCTTCATGAATGTTTTTGGATATTTACCTGTACTTACTGATCCAAATTTTGATTTGCGTCAGGCAAAAAAAATCTTTTTCTTTATGTCCTGCAGATGCATAGGAGATAGTATAACAGTAAGTTTTTTTGCGCGGGAATTTCGCCGTCTGTGTCCGGGAGCAGAGCTTGTAATGGGGGCGGTAAATGCCCAGACAGCCCAGATTCTTTCAAACGGATTTGCACGTGTAGTGGAGTTTCCCAATAATTTTATAAGTCTTCTTAAATTTTTAAGAAAGGAGAAGTTTGATGTGATCATTTCTCTCCCTGGCGGTGCGGAACATAAATGGCAACTGCCGTATTATCTTTCCGGTGCAAAAGCTGTAATTCTTGAAAAAACAGAAGAGTACAGTTATCCATACGCCCGCTATTTTGATGTGGATGAGTCCAGACATAAAACAAAGTCATATGAGCGTCTGCTCAGGCTGTTTTGTCCGGAAAATGCTGAAATAGATTCATCATACGAGGTAAATCTAAACGGAATGATTAAGGCACCGTATGAGGACCGTAATAAATCCGGAAAGTGTTCAGACAGGCCTGTTCTGCTTTTCAATCCTGAAAGCCGTAGCCAGCTTAGAACTCTTTCGGTAGAAAAAACAGCGGATATAATAAAAGGGATACTTGAAAAATCAGACTGTGTAATAAAACTTTTGTCATACAATTATGACTGTGCTTCAGTTGACCGGCTGAATGCCGGAAATAAATGTTCGCGTCTTTTTTTCTCACATGTCAAAAATCTGCCCGATCTGTTTAAGGAAATATATATGGCGGATTATATGCTTACTGTTGATACAAGCAGTGTTCATATAGCTGAGATGTATGGAATACCTATGACTGTTCTTTACAAACTTGCTGTTCCGGGTAAAAAAAATAATGATATTGAAGGCATGGCAGAATTAAAAGGTAGAATAGGGGAAGGAAAAGCTCCTTATCCCTGTGGTGAAAACCCAGGAAAGATAGTTTGTACAAAATGCAGTCTGTGCGCTTTCTGTACAAGAGCAGAGAATGCGGATATTCTTGTTGGTAATTATCGTCAGGAAAACATTCCTAATGATATTATAGTCAAAAGCTGTCTGAAAGGGCTAAGAAAAATCAAATAATTACATTTCTTGCGGCAGGAGCGATGAAAGAAAGAAAAGGAATTTTTTTTCTAAGAATATTTCTTAATATTCTGTATCCGATACATAAACTGCTGTTTCCGCGGGTACCGGTAATTAAGAAGATTTCTTCCAGGGAAAGAATAAAAATACTTCTTTTCTTTATGTCTCCAGGTATAGGTGACGCTGTAATTTCCACATTTTTCCTGCGCGGGCTCAAGCAGATTTTCCCTAATTCTGTCATAGATCTGTTTACTGTAGAAAGCGCCTCGCTTATAACAAATAATCCTGCTCTAGACCGGTTTACAATTGTGTCTGCAGCTGAGCAGCATAACCTTAAAATGCTTCTGCGCCGCCTGCCGGCTCTTAGCAAGGAAAAATACGATATTATTATAGATATTCCATGGTTTCATAAAGGCTACAGCGCATCAAGAATTGCCTTTCTGTATTTCATAAAAGCCGGATGTGTGCTTTCCTCTAATACACATGGTTTTTCTTTTATAGACAATGTGCCATGGAATTTTCCTGAAGAGACAGTAAGAAAAGTGTATATGAAAGCACTTCGTATTCTGGAGAATAAAGCAGGACTTAAAGAAAAAAAATTTTTTTCTCCTGAATATGAGCTGATACTGCCAGAGTCAGAGAAAAAAACAGCTGCTGAGTTTCTTAAGCGGCAGAATATTAAAAAATATGTATTGTTTAATCCGGAAGGCAGTATAAAGTTTAGATCACTTTCAAAAGAAAAGACATTGCGTATTGCTGGGAATATTGCTGCTTCCGGAACAGATGTGCTGATTTTGAACCGGGGCAGCGGAAAGCAGAACACGGATGGGGACAGAGGAAGGATAATCTTTTTTGAAGGTTCTATATATCAGGCAGCAGCGCTTGTTAAAGAAGCCATGGCAGTGCTTACAGTTGATACAAGCATTCTGCATATAGCGGATGTATGGCAGATTCCAATGACAGTTTTGTATTCTGAGAAGAATGGCTTTGATAATCCGCATGTCTGGCGCACGCATGCCCCGCTTAATCCTCATGCCGAGATACTGCATAGTTTTACTGTAGAGAATATTCCGGATTTAGAAATTATATCCGCTGTGAAAAAATGCCTTGCGGCTAAATAATTTCAGTAAACAGCTGTGGTGTAATTTAATTGTTTTTTCAGTTTATGTCCGTTTTGATGAAGTTAATATCTTTCTGTAAATTTCAGCTGCTTTGTTTTTTGTTTTTATAAGCAGATTTTTTCTTATTTTTTCATTGAAAGAATATCTGGTTATGATAATAAGCCATACAGCGGTGGTACATACAAATGTAGCTATGAATTTAAGCCAAGCTGTCTGTTCCT
The DNA here is from genome assembly GCA_024681855.1 of Elusimicrobiales bacterium. GTDB lineage: Bacteria > Elusimicrobiota > Elusimicrobia > Elusimicrobiales > UBA9959 > CACZRG01. The sequence continues at coordinate 4,929 of JAILAB010000034.1, read as the reverse complement.
GTCTGAAGATCGGAAGAGCGTGTATGATAACGGCGGGAAACGATACAGCCGTGGCATATACCAAAGGTTTAAATATACATTTATACACGAAGATTCCTGTTGAGAATCCTGGAAGATTCTTTTTTGCCATAATGAGAATATTGCAGCCGCATATACAGGATTTTATAAGTATAAGCACATAGCATATTTCTACTGGAAGACCATAATATTTATACCCCAGCCATGTCATGGCGAGCGCCAAAAAAGCAAGTGTTCCATCAAGCAGGCTCTGTCTCTTTATATTGCCGGTAGCTATTATAGCCTGCCACAGCGGAGCATATATATTATCTGCAAGAGCAGATAATATCATTATTCTCAAAAAAAGCGTTACATACAGGGGCACGCGTCCTAACCACAGTTTTATAAGAAAATCCGCTTCAAAATATACTGGAACAAGCAGAAGAATCATGAGTAATGAAGCCAGCTCTGATCCGAAAAGTATTAGAAAATTCATTTCCTCTTTCTGGTTTGAGGCATAACTTTTAATAAGGGGGGGACGCAGTGTTACAAGCATATTGGAGGCCAGACTGTTTATACATACGTTTATCTGCGATGATATTGTGGATGCCGTATTTGCAACTGGGCCGAAAAAACGGTTTTTCAGGATATCCATACCCTTGCTCATAGTGTTTGTTGCTGCGATATTATAAAAATCAGTCATGTAAAATTTAATAATCGGCAAGATAATATTTTTATCAATTCGCGGGCGCAGTGTGCACTCGTCAAAATTTCTGACAGAAAAGACGGCAGAGGCAATCATGCTTATAAATGTGCATATAGCAAGCAGACACATATAAGCAGCCAGCATTCCTGACTGAGTATCCGTTGATAAAATGTCAGCTATGCAGGCAGTTCTGCTCAATATCAGAAGCAGTATAAGTTTCATAGTGTTTTCCACAATATTTATAAAGGCAAAAACATCCAGCCTCTCATTTGCCGTTATCAGTGATGTGAAAGGCATGGCTGCTATCTGAAAAACAAAGAATAAAAAACCTGAAAGCAGAAACACAAAGGAATTTTCAGCCATATTTGCCGGCATTACAATTTTTTCTGCCGCAAACCGCGTGCCTATGGTGAAAGTTGCGGCTGTGGCGGCAAGTCCGGTAAGAATATATACAGACAGAATATTGGAAAATATCCTTTTTAGTTCATGTCTGTTTTTTTTGCCTATGCTGTATGCAAGAAATCTGTCAGATGTAAGCCCTAGTGAAGCCGGAATAAAAAATATGTATATGACAACAGCCATTATGGTTCCATATACACCGTATGGAACATCTCCAAGGATATTAAGCGCCAGCCTTGAAGTGTAAAGCCCTATAAGCAGGTTTACAGCCATGCGTATATATAGAACAATAGTGTTTCTGGCTATCCTTGAATGAACATCTGTCATCTTTGTTTTTTCGCTGAATTTTCCAGAGCTGATTTCATTGCCTGCGCAATCTGCTCGGGTGTTATATCTGTTATTTCCCTGCTATATATGGTCACGGTTTCAGGTCTGTAGGAACGCCATACTTGTACCGGCGGAATTATGCTGCCTTTAATAGTGTTCGCTGAATATAATGCTGCCAGAGGTCTGTCAAAAGCATCTGCCATATGTACGGTACTTGTATCAACAGATAGCACCCCCGGAGCCTGCTGGACCAGAGCCGCCACAAGTTCTATATCGTCAATCTGTATCATAGCTGTCCAGTCTGTTCCGCTGAATTGCATATTTTCAAAATAATCAGTTGAAGCTCCTTTTTCCAGTTGCATGACATTTCTTTCATGACATATTACAAGAATGAAATATTCCGAAAGAATTCTGCGCAGTTCTTTTACGGAACCTGTTATCTGCATATCATCAAGTCTGTGCTGTTTGTGTGAGCCTTCAGGATTAAAAAGAATAAAAGGCTTTTTCTTTCGGTTGAGAGTATTTATAAGCCTCTGTGCTTTTGTAATGTGTTTTTTTTCTATATGATAGCTTGTAGACATATCAGGAACGGATTTCCCAATTGATAGCAGCAGATCATGCAGCATTTCCCTGGTTTTTCTTTCAGGATTGTACATCTCCCTGAAAAGGATAAAATCAGTAGAGCGCTCCGGTATTCCGTGACAGATGATTTTTCTTACACCGGACAATCTTATAAAAGGCAGCAGATGTGTTCTTAAGAAAGCCGGACAGCATATCAGTAATTCTGTTTTATGCTTTTTAAGTATTTTCATCAGCTTTACGGTATCTGCTGGTTTTGTGAGCGATGTTTCTATTCTAACACTTTCAGGAACGATCTCGAGAAAATCAGCATTTTTATCCTGCCTTAAAAAAACATGATGCTTTTTTTGTGATACAACAGTCAGACGGCAATCTGGAAAGATTCTTTTTATTTCTCTTGGAAATATATTGTAAGCAAAATAATCGCCATATCCGCCTGAAAGAAAAAGCCATGTTATGTTTTTGTATGGTTCTTTATCCTTTTTTATGCCTGCGGAAATCAGCCGCAGAAAAATATCTTTCAGAAAATTCAGCGCCTGCATATAATTTTATTTTAACAAAAATGTTAAAATAAAATTATGCCGTTTCTGAATCCTCTTAAAGAGTTTTATGCGAAGTTCAAGAGAATAATCAAACCAGCGGTACTTTTTTTTCTTTTTCCAGGAAAAAGGAAAAAAATTGGGAAGAACTGTAATATTTTATGGCTTGTATGCTCTTATGGATACGGAGATATTTTTCAGCATACAATGATTCCGCGGGAACTGAAAAAAATATTTCCGGAAAGTAATCTTACTGTAGTAACAAGAAAAAAATATTTCAATTTTTTCAGCAGAGATAAAAATACAGATTTTATTGAAGAGTTACCTTACGGTCTTAATGAGGATGTGAAAGCCCCTTTCAGTAGTCTGTTTTTACTGTACCGTATTATAAAAAAACATAAGCCGGATATTATACTTGATTTTCCATGCGGTCTGCATATTTATGAATTATTTCTTTACAGGCTGGCAGGAGCAAAACTGGTTTATCAGAATGATGATAGAGAGTATTCCAATAATTTCGTAAGGTTTATACCCGCTGATTTAAAAAAACACCGCATAGAAATGTTCCGGGAGCTTCTTAAGGAACTTGGAGCTGAATCTCCAGATCTGTCTCCTGAATATGAGATTCAGCCATCTGATTTAAAGGATGCAAAGGAAAAAATTGCGGACGGCCTGAACTGTGGCGGCATAAAACCTTTTCTGCTGTTTAATCCTGAAGCCTCTACTGAAACGCGTTCTCTGCCAGAGCGTATAGTAAAAGAAACAATAAGTGAGCTTCGTAAGGTTCTGCCGGAATATTATGTTGTGGTTTCCTGCTATAAAAGAAAGCCGGTTCATATGGCAGTTCCAGGAGCTGTCATGATTTTATTTGATAATATTGATACGCTTGCAGCCGCCGCTTCCCTTTCTTCCGGAATACTTTCGGTTGATACATCTACAGCTCATATAGCGGATATTTTTTGCATTCCTCTTGCTGCGGCTTATGTGAAATATTACAAAGCGGATAGTCTTTCCCCGCAGCCGCGCGGAAAATTCTGGCAGTCAAGACAGCCTGGAACTATTAATCTTTATCATGATTACAACAGTGAATACAATCCGCATGAATTAGCCATGGCATTAAAAGAATCTGTAGATTTTAAAAAAAAGAATCCTGTTTCAATATACTAAAAATATACGCTAGTAAACATTGCGCTTGCAATGTTAATTCTCGGTATAGTCTGTCCAAATTGATATTGGCAATTTAAAATGTTAAAATTATTTACGCTCTTTATAAGAAGAGTATTGATTTTATAATTTCCCCGTCATGCTGAATTTATTTCAGCATATCTGTGGCTTAAAGATGTCCTGAAACAAGTTCAGGACACGGCGAAGTGGTCTTTGCGTTCTTTATAATTACATTGTATCAATACTTTCCTTTAGCAGAGCCATTACTTAATAGCATAGGAGTTTTTTTATGTCTTATAAATTAGGTTTTTTAAAAATGAGATTTTCTGTTGAGGAAGGCTCAAGAAAAGAAAAAATCATAAAAGGTATTATCAAGATAGAAGACGGCATAAAGAGATTTTTGGGAAAATTACTTAAGTTTAAGGGGAAAAAACATAGTGTATGCATTAATGGTCAGAAATTATTTTTTTATGACCTTCTGTTTTCTGAAGCCTTCAAATGGATTGCAGAAGATATAGAAAAAGACTGCTATGGATTCAAAAAAATGGATTTTAAAAAAGGAGATATTATAATAGATATCGGAGCCAATATCGGCATAGTCTCTGTTTATCTTGCAAAAAAATATCCTTTTCTAAAGATATATTCATTTGAGCCATTCCCGGCAAATTACAGGCTTTTATTAAAAAATATCAAAATTAATAACATTCCTGATGGAATAATACATCCTTTCAATGAAGCTGTAACGAAAGATGGCAGGGATATAGTCATGTCTGCATCTGATTATTTAAACAGCGGCAGCTTTAGCATAAATTTTAAAGAACATAATTTAAACGGGAATAAAAATATAGTCCATAGCGCAACATTGGATAGCATAATAGAAACTGCTTTGGCTGAAAATAAGCAGGAACATATAAGACTATTAAAAATGGATTGTGAGTTATCAGAATACGAAATACTGAAAAACACAAAAATAGAAAATCTTAAGAAAATATCTTTCCTTAGCGGTGAATTTCACGAAAAGAAAGGTTTTGACAATCCTGATGAGCTTGAATCTTATGTGAAAAAGTATATCCCAAATGTTAATATTACAAGATGTAAATTAGATTAATGTTTTTGCAAAGGCTCTGTTTATATAGTTATTGATGGAAAAACGCTATATGCCATTGCTAGGAGCATTAGCGGCGAAGCAATCTGTGATTGTTAAATCTTAAAAGCAGA